>CAYQJJ010000057.1:0-12604 GCA_964417745.1 uncultured Wenzhouxiangella sp. | reverse complement strand
CTGATGCGCGCTCTCTCGCTGGTCTTGCTGTGCCTGGCCCTGAGTGCCTGCGGTTTCCAGCTGCGCGGTGACGCGCAGCTGCCCGAGGGTACCGAGCGAACCTGGCTCGACGTGCGCGACCGGACCAGTCACTTCGCCCGCGAGCTGACCCTGATGCTCGAGGCCAATGGTGTCGAGGTGCTCAGTGGCCGGGCGGATGACGCGGCGCGGCTGCGAGTCCACGACGAGCGCATGCGCCGCGACGCGCTGACCATTTCCGGCCAGGCACGGGTGCGCGAGTTCGTGCTGGTTTTCGATGTCGATTTCGAGCTGCTCGATGCCGACGGCGAGATTCTGATTGCCCGCGAGACCCTGCGCCTGACGCGCGATTACAGTTTCGACGAGCAGGAGATTCTTGCCGCCACGCGCGAGGAGGAATTCCTGCGCGAGGATCTGCGCCGGGCCATGGCCTCGCAGCTTCTGCGGCGGCTCGAAGCCGGCGCGCGCGCGCCATGACACTGTTTCCTGAAAAACTGCCCGCCCGGCTCGAGCGCGGGCTCGATGGCGTTTACCTGGTCGCCGGGCCGGAGCTGTTGCTGGTCGAAGAGGCCTGCGACCAGATCCGTGCCGCCGCGCGCCAGGCCGGCATCGACGAACGGATCGTGCTCGAGGCCGACGCGCGCTTCGACTGGCAGAACCTGGCGCAGGCCACCGAGAACGTCTCGCTGTTCGCCACCCGGCGCCTGGTCGAGCTGCGTCTGCCGTCGGGCAAACCCGGGCGCGACGGTGGCGCGGCGCTGCGCGATTGGCTGGCCGGGTCGAGCGACGATGTGCTGCTGATCAAGGCCCAGGCCTGGGACTTCAAGAGCGAAAAGAGCGTCTGGTTTCGCGAGCTCGACGCCGCCGGGGTGTTCGTGCCCTGCTGGGCGGTCAAGCCCGGCCGCCTGCCCGAGTGGATCAGCCAGCGGCTGGCCACGCGCGGCATTCGCATCGAGCGCCCGGCCTGCACCTACCTGGCCGAGCGACTGGAAGGCAACCTGCTGGCGGCCGCCCAGGAAATCGAGCGCCTGGTGCTGCTGCACGGCCAGGGTGCCAGCCTGAGTCTCGAGCAGGTCCGGCGCGACGTGGCCGACAACGCACGCTTCGATGCCTTCCGCCTGACCGAGCTGGCCCTGACCGGCCAGGCCGGCGCGAGCGCGCGTTGCATCCGCGGCCTGCGCGAGGCCGATACAGCGATGCCGCTGATCGTCGGCGCGCTGGCCCGCGAGCTGCAGGTCGTCAGCGGCTTCCAGGCGCTCACCCGCCAGCTCTCGGAGTCCGAGGCCATTTCGCGGCTGGGGGTCTGGAAGAGCCGCGAGCAGGCCGTGCGCGCCGCCGGCGGGCGCTTGCGCCCGGCCCTGGTCGAGCGCGCGCTGGCCGAGCTCAGCGAGCTCGATGTGCTTTCGAAATCCAGGCACCGCGCGCTGTTCTGGCTGCGCCTGGAACGGCTGTGCGTGGGCCTGGCCAGCAACGACGAATCGCTGGCGGTGGCATGATCACCAACCAGGCCATTGCCGTGTTCGGCGGCACATTCGACCCGGTCCATTTCGGCCACCTGCGCGCCGCGGCCGAGGTGGCCGAAAAGCTGCGTGTGAGCGATTTCCGGCTGCTGCCGGCCGGCCAGCCGCCGCATCGTGAAGGTACCTGGGCCGATGCCGAGCACCGCCTGGCGATGCTCGAACTGGCGCTGTCTCCCTATGCCGACCTCCATGTCGACGATCGCGAAGTCAGGCGAGACGGGCCGTCGTTCATGGTCGATACCCTGTCGAGCCTGCGGCGCGATGCCGGGACTGCACCGATCCTGTTGTGCCTGGGCCAGGATGCGGCCAACGGCCTCAACCAATGGCACCGCTGGCGCGAGATTTTCGAACTGGCCCACCTGGTGGTCATGACCCGCCCGCGCTCGCGGCCGG
Organism: uncultured Wenzhouxiangella sp.; assembly: GCA_964417745.1. Taxonomy (GTDB): domain Bacteria; phylum Pseudomonadota; class Gammaproteobacteria; order Xanthomonadales; family Wenzhouxiangellaceae; genus Wenzhouxiangella. The sequence goes on along the minus strand of CAYQJJ010000057.1, from coordinate 10,673 downwards.
AATACCCCGAAGACCTCGCCGAGTACCTGCGCCAGCGCCGCGTGACACGCACCCGTGACCTGATGGACAGCCCGGCCGGCCTGATCCGCCACGTCGAGGTCACCCAGCTGGCCATTTCATCGTCCGACATCCGCCGCCAGCTCGCCCAGGGCCGCGACCCGCGATTTCTGCTGCCGACCCGCGTGCTGGCCTACATTCACCAGCATCACCTCTACAGCAGCCATGATTCAGCACCCCGGCCGCAGTCATGAGTCCGCAGCCCTGCAGGGTTGACCCGGGTGTGAACCATGCTCCGGTTGAAAAAACTCCGCGCCACACCCCGGAAACACTTCTCTCCGGGCACCTGCATCCGGAAATTCATGCAACATCCGGGTTAATATAGATATTCATTCATCTACAGACCGGCTACTTGAACGACACCCGATATCCCGATTCCCGCTCCCTGACCGATCTCGCCAAAGGCGCGCTGGAAGACGCCAAGGCCGTCGACATCCAGGAATTCGATCTGCGCGAACGCAGCAGCTTCGCCGATTTCATGCTGATCGCCACCGGCAACTCCACCCGCCAGGTCAAGGCCATGGCCGACCGCGTCGTCGAACGCGCCAAGGCCTCCGGCCACCAGCCGCTGGGCGTGGAGGGCGGTCGCGAGGCCGAGTGGGTGCTGGTTGACCTGGCCGACGTGGTGGTGCACCTGATGCTGCCCCAGACGCGCGCGTTCTATAACCTGGAAAAACTCTGGTCGGTGCCGCCGGCCTCGCGTTCGGCGCAAGTCTGAGGCATGGACCTGGTGGTCGCCTGCGTGGGCACGCGCATGCCCGCCTGGGTCGGCCAGGGCTGGCAGGAATACGCCCGGCGTCTGCCCAGGCACTTGAGACTCGAACGTGTCGACGTGCCGGTTGCCGGCCGCGGTGCGGCAGACCGGGCCGCGCGCGTGGAGGGCGAAAAGCTCGCCGCGCGCATTCCCGAACGCGCGCGCCGCGTCGCGCTGCACGGCCCGGCGCGGCCGTGGTCGACCGAATACCTGGCCGAGCGCCTTGCCGACTGGCAGCACGACGGTGATCCGGTATGTTTTCTCATCGGTGGTGCCGACGGCCTCGATTCGGCCTTGCTCGACAGCGCCACGGCGCGCTGGTCGTTCGGCCCGGCGGTCTTTCCGCACATGCTGGTGCGCGTGATGGTGGCCGAACAGCTCTATCGCGCCAGCACCATCCTCGATGGTCATCCCTATCACCGCGGCTGAGGACGGCTCGATGGCAGGCGATCCGGGCGGGCACCCGCTGATCCTGGCCTCGGCCTCGCCGCGGCGTCAGGAGTTGCTGGCGCTGTTCGGGCTGGCGTTTACCGTCGAGCCGGCCGATGTCGACGAATCCCATGCCCCCGGGGAGCCGGCCGCGGCCTACGTCGAGCGCGTGGCCCGGGCCAAGGCCGAAGCCGTGGCCGGGCGCAACGTCGCGGCCTGGGTACTGGGTTCGGACACCGCCGTGGTGCTCGACGACAAGCCACTGGGCAAGCCCGCCGATGCGCCCGAGGCGCGGGCCATGCTCGAACGACTGTCCGGGCAGACCCATCGGGTGCTCTCGGCGGTCGTGCTCGTGGCCCCGAACGGCGAAGTGGCGCGGCGCCGGAGCACGACTTCGGTGGCCTTTGCCGAGCTCGGCAGGAGCTGGATCGAGGCCTACGTCGCCTCCGGTGACCCGCTCGACAAGGCCGGTGCTTACGGTATTCAGGGTCTGGCCGGCAGTCGCATCAGCCGTATCGAGGGAAGTTACACCGGGGTCGTCGGGCTGCCGTTGTACGAGACCGCCGAGCTGCTCGGCGAGGCCGGGCTGATCGAGCGCTGAAACGACCCGTCGATGCTATGCTGAAGCCCTGTGTGGCGCGTGTTCAGCACCGCTGGCCCGCTCTGAATCGCCCGCAGGGCTTGCCTCTCAGCGTCCGTGGACTGCGTTCTCGGCGCTTGATGTAGACTGGCTACACCGGCGCGCCGACGCCTTGCCACGAACGCTGAGAGACAAGCTGAGTGTCTGCTGATTAGTGATCTCGTTAGTAAGGGGTATTGCGATGCCGGGTCAATCATTTCGGGCCGCCGGGCCCACCGGCGCGGAGTATCTGGACCGTGAGCGATGAAATACTGATCAACGTGACGCCGACCGAAAGCCGGGTGGCGGTGGTTGAAAACGGTCTGCTTCAGGAAATCTATCTCGAGCGCGCCGATGATGTCAGCTACGTCGGCAACATCTACATGGGCCGGGTCGAACGGGTTCTGCCGGGCATGCAGGCAGCGTTTGTCAATGTTGGTCTCGACCGCACGGCCTTCCTGCACGCCAGCGATATCGTGCCGCGCCAGCCCGAGCTCGACGAGGCCGGTGAACCCGGGCCGGTGCCGCCGATCACCGAGCTGATCCACCAGGGTCAGAAGATCATGGTCCAGGTCATCAAGGACCCCATGGGCAGCAAGGGCGCGCGCCTGACCACCCAGATCAGCGTCCCTTCGCGTTACCTGGTATTGCTGCCACAGGTCGACTCGCTCGGGGTGTCGGTACGCATCGAGGCCGAGGAAGAGCGCCAGCGCCTGCGCGATGTGCTGCGCGAGCTGGTCGGCGAGCCGGCCGATGCCGGCTACATCCTGCGCACCAACGCCGAGGGCGTGACCAGCGACGCGCTGGCCAAGGATCTGCATTACGTGCGCCGGCTCTGGTCACGCATCGAGGCGGTGGTCGAGGCGACCGAGCCCTGCCAGTGCATCTACGAGGATCTCTCGCTGCCCTACCGTTGCCTGCGCGATCAGATGCACGCCGGGGTCGAGAAGGTGCGTATCGATGATCAGGCGACCTGGCAGCGGGCGCTGAAGTTCGCCGAGGATTTCTTTCCCGACTGGGCCGAACGGGTCGAAGCCTACAGCGGAGTCGGGCCCCTGTTCGATCTCTACGGGGTCGAAGACGAGATCGATCGCGCGCTCAAACGCACCACCACGCTCAAGTCGGGAGGCCACCTGACCATCGACCAGACCGAGGCGATGACCACCGTCGATGTCAACACCGGCGGTTTCGTGGGCTCGCGCAACCTTGAAGAAACCATCTACAAGACCAATCTCGAAGCTGCCCAGGCGATCGCCCGGCAACTTCGTCTGCGCAACCTCGGCGGCATCATCATCATCGACTTCATCGACATGACCGAACCCGAGCACAAGCGCCAGGTGCTGCGTACCCTGCAGCGGGCGCTGGCGCGCGACCACGCGCGTACCACGGTGTCCGATATCTCGGCGCTCGGGCTGGTCGAGATGACCCGCAAGCGTACCGTCGAGAGTCTCGAGCATCGCCTGTGTGAACCCTGTCCGGCCTGTGATGGCCGCGGCCGGGTCAAGAGTATCGACACGGTGTGCTCGGAAATCTTTCGCGAAGTAGTGCGCGCCGTGCGCCAGTTCGAGACCGGGCAGCTGCGCGTGCTGGCCGCGCCGGCGGTGGCCAACCGGATTCTCGAAGACCACCAGGGCTCGATCGCCGAGCTGACCGAACAACTCGGCACCAGCATCTACTTCCAGCCCGAGGAATACTACGGCCAGGAACAGTTCGACGTCGTCCTGCTTTGACCCGGACCGCCCCGCAACGCCGCCCCGTCGCCTGGCTGCGCCAGGCACTGGCCGTACTGATCACGGCACTGGCAATCGTCATCATCCTGACCGCCGTGCTGGTCGGCGTCGGCCGGGCGCTGATTCCGTGGGCCGACGAACTGCGGCCGTGGCTGGAGGGGCAGTTGTCCGAACGCCTCGAGCAGCCGGTCAGGATCGAACGGGTCGAGGCCCAGTGGCCGCGCCTGACGCCTTTTGTCACGCTCGAGGGCCTGCGCCTTGGCGAGGAGTCCGAGCTCGCGCTGGCCGTTGACCAGGCGCGCCTCGAGGTGCATCTGCCCAACCTGCTGCATGCTGATCGCAACCTGTTCCGCCTGGCGGTTCTTGGCCTGGAGCTGGTGCTGGCCGAGGACAGCGATGGCAGCTGGGGGCTGGAGCTGGCCGGGGGCGGACAGCTCGATGAGCGCGCCGCGCTCGAGCGCCTGCCTTCCGGCGACCTGCTGGTGCGCGATGCCGACATCACGATCCAGCCGGCCAACCTGCCGCCGATGCACTGGCGGCTCGGCGAGGGCAGCCTGCGCCGCAGCGGCGGCTCCCTGGCGGTGATGGGCCAGCTCAACGCGCGCGATCGTCTCGGCGAGGCGGTGTCGTTCGGCCTGGTGCTCGACGACGCCGATGGTGCCTGGACGGCTGCGCGCGGCTGGGCCGCTGCCGAGGCAATCGAGGTGGCCGGGCTGTGGCCCGGCATCGAGGCGTTTATCGGCGCATCGGATACGCCGGCAAGATTGACCTTCGAGAGTCCCCTCGACTGGTCGCGCGCCGCTGGCGGGCGGGTCGATCTCGAGTTCGCGCTCGAGACCGGTTCCGATGCCGGCTTTGGCGACCTGGCCGGCGAACTGCTGGCGATTCGCCACGAGCGCGCGATCGAGATCGAGGTCGTCGAGTTGAGCGCCGGTGGTGACCAGCTGGTCTCCGGTCTCCGGCTGGGCCGGCACAACGGTAACTGGGCGGGTGCGGTCGATCATCTGTGGCTCGAGCGCCTCCACCAGGCCGCGCCGGCCTGGCTCGCCGGGCTGGGGTTCTGGCCCGAGCGCCTGGCCGGTGAGGCGAGGGATCTGCTTGTCGGCTGGAGCGAAGAGGCCGGGCTGTATGCGCTCGACGGGCATCTGACCGGGCTGGCCTACGCGCAGCCGGATACCGGGATCGACATCGAAGGGCTCGACCTGGCGCTCGGGCTCGACGGCGACCGGGCCGTGCTGGCGCCGGGTGGCCAGCCGCGCGTGGTCTGGCCAGACTTGTGGCGCGAGCCCCTCGAGGTCAACGCGCTCGAAGGGCAGGTGCTGGTCACGCGCGATACCGTCGAGTTCCGGAGGCTGGCGCTCGATACCGCATTTACCTCGGCACGGGCCGACGGCTGGCTCTATCGAGATGGCGACCGGCCGTTCATGGATTTGTCCATCGACGTCGAGCGGGTCGAGTCGGTCGATCCGCGTCCCTGGTTGCCTCCGCGCTTTGTGCCGGCGGTTGCGCTCGATTGGCTCGATGCGTCATTCGAGTGGGTCGAAGCCGCCCATGGGCAGGTCGTGTTGCACATGCGCGCCGGAAAAAAGGCGGCCGACATCAATCCGGGCGATTTTCAGGCCGAGGTCGACTTCTCCGGTGCCGTGCTCGACTACTGGCCCGGCTGGCCGCCGGCCACCGAACTGGCCGGGCGGGTGGATTTCATCGGCAATGGGTTGCATGGCCGCATCGACCGGGGCTTGTTCGGTGATTTGCCGGTGCGCTCTCCGCAGCTGAGCATCGGCAATCTCACCGAGGCGGTCATGACCGGCACGATCATCGCCGAGCAGACCGAAACCCGGGCGATCAGCGAGCTGTTCCAGCGTTTTCCCGTGTTCGGCTGGACCGAGCTCCTCGAGCCGATGGCCTGGTCGGGGCCGGCCGACCTGGAAGTCGAGCTGGTGCTGCCGTTTCGCGACATGACCGGCTGGGACATCGGCGGGCATCTCGAGCTGGCCGAGGCCGGGTTGACGATTCCCGCTGCCGGGCTCGAACTTCACGCCATCACCGGTCGGGTGCCTTTCGCGCGCGAGTCGATCGGCCCGGCCCGCGTGCGTGCCGAACTCGGTTCCCAGGCGCTCGATCTGGACCTCGAAGCCGGCCTGGCGGCGCCGGCCTGGCTCGAGGTCGGCACGGCACTCGACCCGGGCCGGCTGCTGGCCGATATCCCGGGGCTTGCCGGCCTGGGCGGGCGCTTGCGCGGCCAGACGCCGCTCGGGCTTCGCATCGAGGGGGGCGAAGCCGACGGACTGGAACTGCTCATCGAGTCAAGCCTCGAAGGTCTGTCGCTGGCCCTGCCCGCACCGCTGGCCAAGGCGGCTGACACGGCCTGGCCGACCGCAGTCCGGATCGGCCTGGGTGACGACCGGATCGATGCCCGGATCGCCGTCGAACCCTGGCTCGACGCCCGGCTGCTGCAGGCCGGGCCGGGCCCGCGCATCGCGGTGGGTCTGAACCAGACCCATCCCGACCTGCCAGCAAGCCCGGGAATGGTCGTGCGCGGCGGTTTCGAGCACCTGGCGCTGGACCAGTGGCTGGACCTGCCGCTGGACATCGATACCGGTGCCGACGACGAGGCCCTGGACATCGATCTGCTGCTCGACCTCGCGCGTGTCGACCTGCCCGGGGTGTCGGTCGATGCCCTCAATCTGGCGCTGCGTCGTCAGCCCCGGTCCTGGCAGCTCGACCTGGTCGGCGACCAGATCGATGGATCGCTGACCGTGCCGGTGCCGCTGGACTCCGGGCGTGTGGTGGTTGCCGACCTGCGCCGGCTCTATCTGGATGCAGCCCGCCACGAGGAAATCGACCCGGAGCTGGAACTGCAACCGCTGAGCGCACAGACCTCGACCCGAAGCCCGGTCGGTTTTCCGCCGCTGCATCTGCTGGTCGAGGACCTGCGCTGGGGAGAACTCAATCTCGGCCGGGCGCGGCTGGAGTCGCACGCGGTCAGCGCCGGGGTCGAGGTCGAGATGATCGACATCAGCGGGCCCGATCTGCGGCTGCAGGGCCGGGGACGCTGGATCGACATGGACTCCGGGCCGCACTCGGAATTCGACGGGCGCCTGACCACCGACAACCTGCGTGGTCTGCTGGCTTCGGCCGGCCAGGAAAGCAGCATCGAGGCCGAGCGTGCGCAGGTCGACATGGACTTTCGCTGGCCCGGCGCACCGGGTGATTTCGCACTGCCGAGGCTCAGCGGCGCGATTGATCTGGAGATCATCGACGGCACCCTGCCCGAAACGCGCCCCGGCGCCGGCCGTCTGCTCGGCCTGGCCAGCTTTGCCGCCATTCCGCGCCGCCTGCTGCTGGATTTCCGCGATGTTTTCGGACAGGGCCTGAAATTCGACGACATCAGCGGCGGGCTCGACCTGGCCGCCGGCTTCGCCCGCACCGATGGCATCGTCATTCGCTCGCCGGCCGCGACCATCACCATCACCGGCGCCACCGACATGGCCGCGCGCGAATACGATCAGTCGATCCTGGTCGAACCCGGCCTCAGCGGCGCCCTGCCGGTCATCGGCGGCCTGGCCGGCGGCCCGGCCGGTGCGGCCGCCGGGTTCGTCCTGCGCGAGCTGCTCGACCGTCCGCTGCGTGGGCTCAGCGAAGCCCGCTACCGGGTCACCGGCCCCTGGCATGCCCCGGAAGTCGAGCTGGTCGAGGCCCGCGCTGCAGACGACAGCGCCGACCCGCCGGTGCTCGAACCGAACGACGGCAATTGAATACACGCCCTGCCGACCGAATCTATGCAACAGTCTGTCGTCTTTGGACGAAGCACCTCACTACCACAAGGTCTGGTTTGAAAACTCATGTTTGACTTGGCACAAGATCAGCTGCTCACCCCGGCGGGGCTGGGCAGCAGCGATATCGAACGGGCCCTGGGCCGGCTGGCCTCCGGGCCGATCGATCTGGGCGAAATGTACTTTCAGCGCCGCGTTCGCGAGGCCTGGATGCTCGAGGACGGCAGCGTGCGCAACGGCAGCTGGGATGTCGACCAGGGCGTCGGCGTGCGCGCCATTGCCGGTACCGGTACGGGGTTTGCCTACGCTGATGCCATCAGCCTGCCGGCGCTCATGGACGCCGCCGGCAGCGCCCGCGCGATCGCCCGCTCCGGGCCCGACGGACGGGTCCGGGTCGGCGATGCGCGCCGGGTCACCGAGCGCTACCGCCCCGACAACCCGTTCGGCCAGGAAGCCTCGGGCCAGCGTGTGGAACTGTTGCGCACCATCGATGCCTACGTGCGCTCGCTCGACTCCCGGGTCAGCCAGGTCTCGGTCAACCTGGCCGCCAGCCACGAGGCCATTGTCGTGGCCGCCAGCGACGGCGTGCTGGCCGGAGATGTCCGGCCGCTGGTGCGACTGGATATCCGCGTGCTCATGGAAGAGGGCGACCGGCGCGAGTCCGGCTTCTCCGGCGGCGGCGGGCGCTTCACGCTCGACGAGCTGCTCAACACCGAGACCTGGCAGGGCTACGCCGACGAAGCGGTGCGCCAGGGCGGCGTCAACCTGATCGCCGAGGCTGCGCCGGCCGGTTACATGACCGTCGTACTCGGTCCCGGCTGGCCGGGCGTGCTGCTGCACGAGGCCATCGGCCACGGCCTGGAGGGTGACTTCAACCGCAAGGGCATATCCGCCTTCAGCGGCCGGATCGGCGAGCAGGTCGCCACCGAGCACTGCACCATCGTCGACGACGGCACGCTCGATCGCCGGCGCGGCTCGCTGAGCATCGACGACGAGGGCACGCCCAGTAACTGCACCACGTTGATCGAGAACGGCCGCCTGGTCGGCTACATGCAGGACAAGCTCAATGCCCGGTTGATGGGCGTCGAGTCGACCGGCAACGGGCGGCGCGAGTCGTTTGCGCACCTGCCCATGCCGCGCATGACCAATACCTACATGCTGCCCGGCTCGCACGACCCCGGCGAAATTCTCGCCTCGGTCGACGACGGGATCTACGCGGTCAACTTCAACGGCGGCCAGGTCGACATCACCTCCGGCAAGTTCGTGTTCGCCGCCTCCGAGGCCTATCGGGTCAAGAACGGCAAGGTCGGCGCACCGATCAAGGGTGCCACGCTGATCGGCAATGGCCCGGATGTTCTGACCCGCGTCGGCATGGTCGGCAACGACCTGGCGCTCGACAGTGGTGTCGGCGTATGCGGCAAGGAAGGCCAGGGCGTACCGGTCGGAGTCGGCCAGCCCACCCTGCGCATCGACGGCCTGACCGTCGGGGGGACAGCCTGATGGATACCCTGGAAAAAACAAAGCCAGCCGAAAAGGCCGATGGCGCCAGCTTGCTCGAACAGCCCGAACGCGAGGCCGACTGGCTGGCCGGCCTGGCCCGCCACGTTCTCGAACGAGCGCGCGCCGGCGGTGCCGATGAGGCCGAGGTCAGCGTGTCATCGAGCCTGAGCCGCGAAGCCGAGGTCCGCCTCGGCGAGATCGAGGTTCTCGAAGAAGCGCGCGATCGCGGCATTCGTGTGACCGTCTACCGCGACCAGTGCAGCGGCACCGCCTCGACCGGCGACCTGCGCGGCGAGGTGATCGACGAGTGCGTCGACCGTGCCCTGGCCATCGCCCGGCACACCCAGGCCGACCCGGCCTCCGGCCTGGCGCCGGCCGAACTGATGGCGCGCGAATTCGACGAACTCGACCTGTGGCATCCGTTCGACCTGCCGATGACCGAGCTGATCGAGCGCGCCCGCGCCATCGAGCAGGCCGGGCGCGAGTCCGAGGCGCAGGTGAGCAATTCCGAAGGTGCCGGGGTCGCATTCGAGGCCGGGTTGGGCGTGTATGCCAACAGCCACGGCTTTGTCGGCACCAGCCGCGGCACGCGCTACTCGCAAAGCTGCGTGCTGATCGCCGGCGAGGCCAGTGCCATGCAGCGCGACCACGACTGGGACAGCGCCCGGCGCTTCGACCTGCTGGCCGACCCGGCCGAAACCGGGCGCAACGCGGCCCGCCGCGCGGTGGCCCGTCTGGGCGCCCGGCGCGTCCCCACCGGCAAGGTGCCGGTGTTGTTCAAGCCCGATGTCGCCCGTGGTCTGCTCGGTCATCTGGTCGGCGCGGTCTCGGGCGGCAATCTCTACCGGCGCTCCAGCTTTCTGCTCGACTCGGTCGGTGAACGTGTGCTGCCCGAGTGGGCCGGCCTGATCGAACGCCCGCGCCTGCCCGGTGGACCGGCCTCGGCCAACCACGACGGCGACGGCGTGGCCACCCGCGAATCGGCACTGGTCGAGCGCGGCGTGCTCGAACGCTACGTGCTTGGCACCTACTCCGCCCGCCGCCTGGGCCTGGAGACCACCGCCAACGCCGGCGGCGTACGCAACCTGATTCTGACCGGCGCCAGCCATGACTTCGACGAGCTGGTCGCCGAAATGGGCACCGGATTGATCGTGACCGATGTCATGGGGCAGGGCGTCAACCTGGTCACTGGCGACTACTCGCGCGGCGCATCCGGATTCTGGGTCGAAAACGGCCGGATCGCCTGGCCGGTCGAGGAAATCACCATCGCCGGCCAACTCCGGGACATGCTCACCAACCTCCGCGCCGCCGGCACCGACATCGACCCCCGCCGCCGCATCCAGACCGGCTCGCTACTGGTCGACTCGATGATGGTCGCCGGACAGGAGTAGCGCGCTCCGAAACGCAACGATTGGCTTCAATCCGGAATAACCAAACCCGGGGTTGAGGAGAAGCACCGGGTGGTGCCGGGTCGCTCGAGTCGGCAAGCGGTATAACGGCCGTCTCGGAGGTCCATGATTCAAGGGCTCTCGGGTGCCTGCCTCCCTGAGCTCCGTGGTGCGTAAAGGTTCATGCTTCCAGCAACCGGCACCGCAACCGATGGATCGGATGGCAATGAGAAGGCCGCCGATACCACTTGCCGGTTCGATCGACCCAACACCACCCGTTGCGAAAGTTGGGGGGAAACGAAACAACCCCCATTCCAGGCCACTACGCCCAGCGCACTGCCGATGCCGAAGGCGAGGCGTCGTACAAAAAAAACACCCCAAGGCTCGGGGCCCGCCGGGTGGGGCTCTTATGATGCAGCC
>CAYQJJ010000056.1:0-12671 GCA_964417745.1 uncultured Wenzhouxiangella sp. | reverse complement strand
CGCTGACCTGGTAGCGCCGGGCGATCACCCACAGGCTCTCGCCGGGGCGGACCTGGTGCTGGAAGCGGCGTGTCGGCAGCAGGCGGTCGTGCAGGCTGGCCCGTTCCTGGTAGCGTTCTGCGTACGGCGAATCCTCGGGCACTGTGCCGTGCTCGGCCAGCCTCAGGGTCTGCCCGACCCGGACCAGATCGCCCTTGAGATCATTGGCCTCGCGCAGGCTGCTGATCGATACATCGTGACGCTGCGCCAGGCCCGACAGGGTATCGCCCCGGCGCACGGTGATCTCCTGCCAGGCGACCCGCTCGGCGCCGTTGAGGGTCGGCAAGGCGGACTCGACCGCCTCGCGATACTCGACCGGCACGACGAGAATATGCGGGCCGGTGGGCGAGGTAAGGTGGCCGTTGAGCCCCGGGTTGAGCGCGACCAGTTCGGCCAGCTCGATGCCGGTGCGTACCGACAGCACCACGATGTCGGTCGGACCATCGAGCCGGACGGGTGCCACGACCGGCTCATTCGGCCACTCGGGCAGTTGATAGCCATAGCGCTCCGGCTCGGCGAACAGGCATCCCAGGCCATTGAGTTTGGGAACGTAGGCGAGCGTCTCGCCCGGCAGGCGCAAGTCCTGCCAGTGGCTCGAGTGGCCGTTCGCGCGGGCCCGGTTCAGGGCTCGCTGAACGCGCCCCTGGCCACCGTTGTAGGCAGCCAGCGCCAGGTTCCAGTTGCCGAAGCGTCCGTGCAGATAATCCAGGTAATCCAGGGCGGCGCCGCTGGAGGCGTAGACATCGCGCCGGCCATCGTAGAAATCATTGATTTCGAGACCGTTATCGCGCGCGGTGGGCTTGAGGAACTGCCAGGCGCCGGCGGCGCGGCCATGGGAATAGGCAAACGGATCATAGGCACTCTCGACGATCGGCAGCAATGCCATTTCACCCGGCATGCCGCGCGCCTCGATTTCCTCTGCGATGTGGTAAAGCCAGGGCCGGGCGCGCGCCATGACACGTTCCATGTAATCGGGGCGCGCTCCGAACCATCGAGCCCACTCTTCTGCCCTGCTGTTTTCGGAGCATTCGGTAAAGGAGAAGTTTTCGACAACACGTTGCCAGAGATCGGTTCGGGGGGCTTCGTCGAGGTCGGGCGGCGGCTTCATCAGCCCGACCCGGCGCACCGCGCGATCCATGATCGTGAACGGGTCGTCGAGCTCGGCACGAAGATAGTAGGGCGGCGTCTGGATACTGGCCTGATCCGGCGCATCGTCGGCCGGTTCAGGCTGGTGTTCCAGGGTCGAGCAGGCCACCAGCAGAAACTGGGCCGCGACCAGCAGGACCGGTCCGGCGAATTTCAGCGAGGGGCGGGGTAGTCGCGTTTCGGGCATTCGGGGTCTGTTGTCAGCAAGTCGGGTGGTTGAGCGCCCTGGATCATGTACCAGGCAAAAGGTCCATCTAAGGATAACCGGAATGGCGTCGGGGCGAGGCGATACAATGGGCGACTGAACAGCCGGGGTTGCAAACGCTGCCGACCGCGGACTCCATCCGATAACTGGACGATTTACCTTTTAACATGACAAACGATACTGAAAATGATTCCATTTCCAGCGATCGCATTCGCGCCATTCTGCGCGAGGCTGATCGCCCGCTGACTCGGCGCCACCTGTCGTCGGTGTTCGAAATCGACAAGGAAACCTCGGATCGAGTTCTCAGCCCGCTGCTCAAACAGATGGTCGCCTCCGGCGAGGTGGTGCGCAACCGCCGCGCCGCCTACGGGCTGGCCGACGACCTGGACCTGGTGCGCGGCCGGGTCAGCGCGCACCCGGACGGATTCGGGTTCGTGATTCCCGAGGAGGATGGTGAAGACCTCTATCTTTCGCCGAAGCAGATGAAGCTCGTTTTCAACGGCGACCAGGTGCTGGCGGCCGTGACCGGCATCGACCGACGCGGGCGCAAGCAGGGCGGGATTGTCGAGATCGTCGAGCGCGCGCACACCCAGGTCGTGGGGCGTTTCCTGCTCGAGAGCGGCCTGGCCACGGTGGTTCCCGATGACCCGCGCCTGACCCAGGATGTGCGCATTCCGCTCGAGGCCGTCGGCAACGCGAAGCCGGGCCAGATCGTGGTTGCCCGGATCACCCATTCGCCGACCGCCGAGCGCGGTCCGGTCGGTGAGATCAGCGCCGTTCTGGGCCAGGCCGACGAGCCCGGCATCGCCACCGACGTGGCCATTTTCAGCCACGACCTTCCCCACGAGTTTCCTGCCGAGGTCAGCGAATCGGCCGACGCCTTCGGGGCGAGCATCGACCCCGATCTGGCAGCTAACAGGCTGGACCTGCGCGATCTACCGCTATTGACGATCGATGGCGCCGATGCGCGCGATTTCGACGATGCCGTGTACGCCGAGCGCAACGGATCGGGCTTCCTGTTGCTGGTGGCGATCGCCGATGTGGCCGAGTACGTCGAGCCGGGCTCCGCGCTCGATGTCGAAGCCCACAAGCGCGGTACGTCGGTGTATTTTCCGGATCGGGTCATCCCGATGCTGCCCGAGGCGCTGTCGAACGGTTTGTGCTCGCTGCGGCCTGACGAGGACCGGTTGTGCCTGGTCTGTCAGATGCGCCTCGACGAGAACGGCAAGGTGATCGCCTCAAGCTTCGACGAGGCAGTGATGCGCTCGCACGCGCGGCTTACCTACGAGCAGGTTGACCGCATGATCGACCGGGGCGATGCCGAACTGCGCGAGCGCTTTGCGCCGGTCATGGGCAATCTCGAAACCCTCTTCGAGGTCTACCGCACGCTGTTTCGTCGCCGCCAGCGCCGCGGCGCCCTGGATTTCAACTCCCAGGACGTCTACTTCCAGTTCGACGCCGAAGGGCGCGTCGCCGATATTCGTCCGCGCACTCGCCTCAACGTGCATCGTTTGATCGAGGAGTGCATGGTGTCGGCCAATGTCCAGGCCGCAAAGTTCGTCAGCAAGAACAAGCTGCCGATGCTGTTCCGGGTTCACGAGCCACCGCCAGCCGAAAAGCTGGAAGGACTGGAAACCTTCATTCGGGCCCAGGGGCTCAAGGTGGCCTGGAGCGAGTCGCCGGAGCCGGCGCAGTTTGCTGCGCTCCAGTCGCAGGTCGCCGACGGGCCCAGGGAGCAGCTGGTCAATGCGGTGTTGCTGCGCAGCCTCAGCCTGGCGGTCTACCAGCCCGAAAACAAGGGCCACTTCGGACTCGCGCTGGAGCACTACGCCCATTTCACCTCGCCGATTCGCCGCTATCCGGACTTGCTTCTGCACCGGGCGATCAAGCACCTGTGCCGCGAGCGCCCGCGCGAGCAGTTCGGCTATTCCGGTCAGCAGATGACCGAGCTCGGGCGTCGCTGCTCGTGGACCGAGCGGCGCGCCGAAGACGCCGCCCGGTCGGTTGACGAGCGCCTCAAGTGCCAGTTCATGCAGCGCCATATCGGCGATCATTTCCAGGGTGTCGTCACCGGTGTGACCAGCTTCGGTCTGTTCGTCGAACTCGATCGGCTCGGTGTCAGCGGCCTGGTGCACGTGACGGCCATGCCCGAAGATTTCTATAACTTCGATCCGGTCTCGCACAGCCTGACCGGCAAGCGGGGTGGCCGGCAGTTTGCCCTGGCCGACGCGGTCGAGGTCGAAGTGCTGGCGGTCAACCTCGAAGAACGCAAGATCGATCTTCAGCTCGTCGAATCCAGTCGATGAAACGCGAGCTGGCCATGGGGATCAACTCCGTCGATGCCCTGATCGAGCACAGCCCCGAACGCCTGGTGCGCGCCTGGGTGCGCGCCACCGGTCCGCGCCTGGAAGAGCTGGTGCGGCGGCTGGAGGAAGCGGGTGTCGCCGTCGAGCACTGCCAGGAGAAAGCGCTGGATCGACGCGCCGGTGGCGTTCGTCACCAGGGGGTGATCGTTGAATTCACCGCGCGCGAGACGCTCGATGAGCACGGCCTCGACGAGGTCGTCGCCCAGGCCGGGGATGAGGCATTGGTGCTGGTGCTAGACGGGGTCACCGATCCGAACAATCTGGGTGCGAGCCTGCGAAGCGCCGCGGCGGCCGGGGTCACGGCCGTGGCTGTGCCACGCGATCGTGCCGCCGGATTGACGCCGGCGGCGCGCCGGGCCGCCGCGGGAGCCGCCGAAATCGTGCCGTTGGCCGTGGTCACCAATCTGGCGCGCACGCTGGACCGCTTGGCCGAGCAGGGCCTGCGCCGGGTCGGTCTGGCTGGTGGGGCCGGTGAAAGCCTGTATGAAACTCCCCTTGAAGGCCCGCTGGCCCTGGTCGTGGGCAGCGAGGACAAGGGCCTGCGCCGGCTCACCCGCGAGCGCTGTGACGCGCTGGTTCACATTCCGATGCCGGGCCGGGTTGAAAGCCTCAACGTTTCCGTAGCCGTCGGCATTGGCCTGTTCTCCGTGCTGCGGGCCCGGAATAGCTGATGACCCTGGCTATGGATCTGCGGGTCGAACAGCCCGGCTGGCTGCGT
The DNA here is from genome assembly GCA_964417745.1 of uncultured Wenzhouxiangella sp. Lineage (GTDB taxonomy): Bacteria > Pseudomonadota > Gammaproteobacteria > Xanthomonadales > Wenzhouxiangellaceae > Wenzhouxiangella. The sequence goes on along the minus strand of CAYQJJ010000056.1, from coordinate 8,197 downwards.
GATTTCGCGGCCCGGATGCCATCGAGACTCGACACTTCCGAGTCGCGCATGCAGGTCGCGGTGAGTCTGTCCGAGCAGAACCTGAATCACGAAAGTGGCGGGCCGTTCGGCGCGCTGGTGGTGGCGCGCGACAGCGGGCAGGTGGTGGCGCTGGGCGTCAACCGTGTCGAGCCAGCCTGTTGCTCCGCGGCCCATGCCGAGATCATGGCGCTGAGCCTGGCGCAGCAGTCGCTGGGTGTCTGGAGCCTGGCCGAAACCGCTTACGGGCCGTTGCAGCTGGTGACTTCCTGCGAGCCCTGCGCGATGTGCCTGGGCGCGATTCCCTGGTCGGGTGTGCAGGCGGTGCTGTGCGGGGCCACCAAGGCCGATGCCGAAGCGGCCGGGTTCGATGAGGGCGATCGGCCGTGTCAATGGACTCAAACGCTGGAAGCGCGCGGTATTGAAGTCCGCTGTCGTGTACTGCGCGCCGAGGCCGCGGCCGTGCTCGATCGCTATGCCCGTGCCGGCCGGACGATTTACTAGTGTACCCCGTCACTCATTCTGTAACTTATAGCGAGTCGGAGAGCGTTTAGCTGCAAGGCCTGTCTCGCAGGGAATGGTGGGCCCATTTCCAAGAGACAGAACGCCGCAGATGAGCGCTCTCCGACTCGCCCTGCGGGAGCGCGCCTGAACCGAAATTGCGGCGTTGCGCCCCTTGTAAAGGGCCCTACCATTCACTGCGGGTCGCGCCTTGCACTTTCGGCTCAGGCGCGCTCTATAAGTTACACAATGAGCGACGGGGTACACTAGTCGACTCATTCGCGGTCCGAACCCGTGGTTGTGAGCGGCTCGTTCCGGGCATAAAAAAATCGGGCTTCTCGAAAGAAGCCCGATTTCCGGTTTGAGGCCTGGTTCCCGGGCAGCCGTTGGCGGCGGCCCGGAAATGACACCCAGTCTTACTGACCGTCAAGCATCGTGGTCAGGCGTTCCTGGAGCTCGGGATCGTTCTGGATCGCCATGGCGATGTCATTGAACGACTCGACATCCAGGCCGGCATCGGACACGGCTTCGGTCATTTCTTCGTTGGCCTGAACCTGGAGTTCATGGGCCCGCTCGGGGTCTTCCACGTCCTGCAGACGGCCAGAGAAGTCCTGCTGGATTTCCGAGATCTGCATCTGGGCTTCAGCGAACTGCTGCAGCTGCTGATCCGAGACATCAATCTGCGGCGGCTGCTGCTGCTCCATCTCGTAGTCCTGGGCCATGGCAGCGGCACCGAACATCAGCGCGACGGAAAAGGTCAGCAGGGAAAGCGTTTTGCGAATCGTCATGAGGATTACTCCTGTTGGTTAATTTGACTTGCGGATACCTATATGCAGGTTTCATGCCAGGCACGACCCGGTCCAGAAATCAATAACTTGTGACTGATTCTGCGGAGCCTGTGCTGAATATGTGTGTCATAATGGCGCATGTGCCACAAATGACGAAGCCATGCACAGCCTGAGAAGCCATTTGATCCTGCAGATTTTCCTGCCCCTGACGCTACTGGCCACGCTGGTGGTGTGGATGACCTTCAACCTCGTGGAGGGCCTGCTCGAACACCGCCTGGAAAAGGAAATCGAGCTGGTCGCGCGCGCGATCCGGGTTCCGGTTCAGCAAGCGCTCCTCGATGGTGATCTCGCGCGGGTCAACCAGTCGCTCGACGCAGTGTTCGAGATCGGGCGGGTTTACGGCGCTTATGTGTACGATGCGGGCGGGCGCCGCGTGGCGACGGCCGGTGAAGCGCGGCCGGGCTGGCAGGAGCAGGCGCAGGCGGCCGAGGTGGTCGCCATCGGTGAGGAGTTCGGGCAATACGCCGAACTGGCCGGGGAGGAGGTCTTTTCCTACTTCGTACCGCTGACCGGGCGTACCGGCCGCATCGACGGTCTGCTGCAGGTGGTTCGCCAGGAAAGCGAGATTGCCAAGCAGCTGCGCGGCATTCGCGATCGCGGCTGGTGGTTGTGGGCCGGGGTGATGGTGCTGATGGTGATCGTATTGCTCATCGGGCATCGCGTCGCCGTGGTCCGCCATGTCGAGCGGCTGCTGGCGAGCATGGGACGGGTCGAGGGTGGCGAGCGCACCCACCGCACCGAGGTCTCCGGCCCGCGCGAGCTGGCCTCGCTCGGGCGCGGCCTCAATCGCATGCTCGATGCCATCGAGCACATGCAGAGTGAACTCGATGATCAGCGTCGACGCCACATCCAGATGACCGAGCGCCTGCGCGAGCAGGAAAATCTTGCCGCTCTGGGCCGGTTTTCCGCGGGCGTGGCGCACGAGCTGGGCGCGCCGCTCAGCGTTATCGATGGCGACGCGCGGCGGCTGCTGGGTAATGAGCAGGTCGACGAGGATGGACGGCGCCGGCTCGAGCGCATGCGAAGCCAGGTCCAGCGGACCCGCCGCCTGATCCGCCAGCTCATGGAGTTCGTTCGCAGCGACCGGCGTGACCGCGAGGTCATTTCGGTCGACCGCCTGCTGCGCCAGGTTGCCAGCGGCATGGGCCCGCAGACCGAGGTTCGCAAGGTAGCGCTCGAGCTTGATCCGGTCGCCGAAGGGCTGACCGTTGACGGCTTCGAGGTTCGGCTCGAACACGCACTCCTGAACCTGGTCGGCAATGCCGTGAACGCGGCCAGTTCACGGGTTGTGGTTTCGGCCCGTGAGCGCGACGGGGCGGTCGAGATTGCTGTCGAGGATGACGGGCCGGGCGTTCCGGAGCACCGGCGCGAGGAAATATTCGAGCCGTTCTTTACGGCCAGCGATGACGGCAGTGGCACGGGCCTTGGCCTGGCGATCGTGCGCACTGTGGCCGACGAACACGGTGCCGTGATCCGGGTTGATCACAGTGAGCGCCTCGGCGGTGGCCGGTTCCGGCTGATTTTCGGGAGAGAGGGATGAGCAATTCGTATCGCATCATGGTTGTCGAAGACGACACCAGCCTGGCCGAATTGCTGGTCGAGGAGCTCGAAGCCGAGGGCTACCAGGCCCGCTACTTCACCAGCGCCGAGGAGGCCCTGTCGGCGACCGAGGCATTCGAGCCCGATGTCGTTGTCAGCGACCTGCAACTGCCCGGCGCGGACGGGATGGCGCTGCTCGAACAGCTGCGCGCACGCCACGCGCCCCCGGCGGTGCTGATGATCAGTGCTTACGGCACGGTCGACCGGGCGGTGGCCGCGCTCAAGGCCGGCGCCGACAATTTTCTGACCAAGCCGCTGGATATGGATCATTTCACGCTCAGCGTCGAGCGTCTGCTCGCCAATCGCGAGCTGCAGCGCCAGGTCGCGCATTTCCGGGACGCGCTGGGCGACGAAGCCTTTCACGGCCTGGAAGGCCGCAGCCGCCCGATGCGCGTGCTGTTTGACCGTATCGGCCAGATTTCCCGGGCCGGCGGCGCGGTGTTGATCATGGGCGAATCCGGAACCGGCAAGGACCTGGTCGCGCGGGCCATCCACGAGGAGAGCGATCGGGCCGAGCGCGCCTTTCTGGCGGTCAACTGTGCCGGCGTTCCCGCCGACCTGCTGGAGAGCGAGTTCTTCGGGCATGCCGAAGGCGCTTTTTCCGGCGCCGACCGGGCCCGCGCAGGGCTGTTTCGCGAGGCCGACGGCGGCACGCTGTTTCTCGACGAGATTGGCGAGATGCCGATTGCCCTGCAGGCCAAGCTGCTGCGCGCGCTGCAGGATGGCCGGGTGCGCCCGGTGGGTGCCGAGCACGAACACAGCGTCGATGTTCGTCTGATCGCCGCGACCAACGTCAACCTGCTCGAGAAAGTCGAGCAGGGTGCGTTTCGGGAGGATCTCTATTACCGGCTCGAGGCCTTTCAGCTCGAAGTGCCGCCGCTACGCGCGCGTGGCGAGGACCTGGAACTGCTGGCCATGGCCTTTCTCGGCCGCTACGCGGCGGCACGTCAGCGCCCGGCCAACCGCTTGTCCGAGCGCGCTCTGCAAACGATCAAGGCCTACGATTGGCCGGGCAATGTGCGCGAACTGAAAAACGTCATGGAACGCGCGGTAACTTTCTGCGAGGCCGACGAGGTCGGCCTTGAGCATCTGCCCGAGCGCCTGAGTGAAGCTGCGCGCCAGGGTTCCGGGGGGCAGGAGGCTGACTCGGGCATTCCCGCGGCGCTACTCGAAGGCAATGTTCTGCCAAGCCTCAACGAACTGCGGCGCCGCTACGTGCAGTACGTCATCGACCAGGTCGATGGCAACAAGCGCCGCGCGGCGGCGTTGCTCGGCGTCGGCCGGCGCACGCTTTATCGATGGCTCGAGGAGGATGACCAGCCGGCGCAGGATTCCAGTACGAATCAGGCGCCGCGCTCGGGCTCCGGATAGAGTTCCACCGACCGGGGGCGCAGGCCGACGTCTTCGCGCAATACTCGATGGTCGGCGCTCGAGAGCTCCTGGTAGCGCCCGGTCCGGACCGCGGCCGGCAGGAATACCGGGCCGAAGCGGACCCGCTTGAGGCGCGCGACCTGGGCACCGACCGCTTCCCACAGGCGTCGCACTTCGCGGTTGCGGCCTTCCATGATGGTGACGGTGTACCAGGCATGCCCGGCCGTGACCTCCCCGGCGACCAGGTCGGAGAAGTAGGCCGTGCCGTCTTCGAGCTCGACCCCGGTGGTCAGCTGGCGAATCTGCTCGTCGCTGACCGCGCCGCGGATGCGGCAGAGGTATTCGCGGTCGACCCGACCGGAGGGGTGCATCATGCGGTTGGCCAGTTCGCCGTCCGTGGTCAGCAACAGCAGCCCGGCGGTATTGAGGTCGAGCCGGCCGATGGCGATCCAGCGGCCGGACTTGAGCTGCGGAAGCCGGTCGAAGACAGTGCGCCGGCCTTCCGGGTCGCTGCGGGTGGTCACTTCGCCCTCGGGCTTGTGATAGATCAGCGTGCGATGTTCGGTCTGCCGGCCGGTGATGCGGAAACGCCGGCCGTCCAGTTCGACCCGGTCCCCGGCACTGACCGAGGTGCCGGGGCTGGCTGGTTGCTCGTTGATCAGCACCTCGCCGGCCTCGATGCGTTTTTCGAGCGCGCGTCGAGAACCGAACCCGGCCCCGGCCAGGACTTTCTGAATCCGGTCGCTGCCGGCCTCAGGTTCCGGCCGGCGGTTCGTCTCGCCGCGGCTCCGGCCCGGACGGGTCTTGCGGGTCATCCGCTTGTTGCTCGTCTTCTGGCGGTTCGGCTTGTCCGGCCGGCGGCTCGTCGGGCTGGCCGGGCGTTTCTTGCCGGTCTTGTTGCTCATGCGGTGTGTCCTGTTCGGTCGATGCGTCTTCGGCCGGGGCCGGGTGGGTCAGCGCCAGCTCCGGTTCGAGGTTGTCGATATCCTTGATTTCGGCCAGTGTCGGCAGCTCATCGAGCGATTTGAGATTGAAATAATCGAGGAACGCGCGGCTGGTGCCAAGCAGTTCGGGGCGCCCGGGGATGTCGCGGTGTCCGACGGTCTTGATCCAGTCACGCTCCTGCAGGGTGCGCAGGATGTTGGCGCTCAGCGACACCCCCCGGATCTGCTCGATCTCGCCGCGTGTGATGGGCTGGCGGTAAGCGATGATGGCCAGGGTCTCGAGCAGCGCGCGGGAGTACTTGGGGGGTTTCTCGGCCCACAGCTGGCTCAGCGCGGGCATCAGCTCGGTGCGGATCTGCAGGCGGTAGCCGCTGCCGACTTCGGTCAGCTCGACGGCGCGCTCGTGGAGATCCCCGTCAAGGGCCGCGAGCGCTTCCTTCAGCTCGCCGTGGCCGGGCTTTTCCTCGTCGGGAAACAGCGCGTTGAGCTGGTTCAGACTCAGCGGGGCGCCGGCGGCCAGCAGCGCGCCTTCGACAATCTGCTTGAGCCGGTCAATCGGAATGGTTCGGGCGTCATCGGCCATGGCGTCGGGTCTCAATCGCTCGCGTGGGTGTCGGTGCGGGCCGGCGCGCGCACGTAGATCGGCGCGAACAGCTCCTGCTGCACCAGGTCGACCAGGTGCTCGCGCAGCAGCTCGAGCAGCGCCAGAAAGGTGACCACCGCGCCCAGCCTTCCTTCCTCGAGGTCGAAGCAGTCGCCGAACTCGACGAACTGGTTGCCGGATACCAGGTGGGTGATGCGCGCCATGCGCTCGCGCACCGAAAGTGGTTCGGACTGGACCTGGTGATGGGCCAGCACATCGGCGCGTGCCATGACGTCCTTGAGTGCCAGCAGGACTTCACGCAGGTCGACTTCCGGCGGCAGCCGTACCTGGCCGGCGTCTTCGATCCCGGCCGAGGCGGTTGCCAGGTCGCGATCGATGCGTGGCAGGCTGTCGAGGTCCTCGGCGGCCTTCTTGAAGCGCTCGTACTCCTGCAGCCGCCGGATCAGCTCGGCGCGCGGGTCCTCGTCCTCTTCTTCCTCGGGCTCGGGCCGCGGCAGCAGCATGCGCGATTTGATTTCCGCCAGAATGGCGGCCATGACCAGGTATTCGGCGGCCAGTTCGATGCGCATGCCGGCCATCATTTCGATGTAGTTGGTGTACTGGCGCGTGATCTCGGCAATCGGAATGTCGAGAATGTCGAGGTTCTGGCGGCGGATCAGGTAGAGCAGAAGATCCAGCGGCCCCTCGAACGCTTCCAGAAAGACCTCCAGCGCGTCGGGCGGAATGTAGAGATCGTCGGGAAGCTTCAGCATCGGCTGCCCCTGCACCATGGCGAAGGGCATTTCCTGCTGGGCAATCCGGATGTCGGTGGTTTCGGTCATCGCGGGTGCAAGTTTAGCGGTTAATGCCACGGCACGGGCCGATTCATCGCTCGTTACAATAGCGGTTGACAAAATTCTCGAAGAAACCCGCTTCTATGCTTTACATGATTCTCGGCTGGGATGCCGAAGACAGTCTCGAACGTCGCTCGACCGCGCGTGAGCCGCATCTGGCGCGGTTGCGGGCACTGGTCGACGAGGGCCGGCTGCACACCGCGGGCCCGCTGCCGGCCATCGACAGCGAAGATCCGGGCCCGGCCGGCTTTCGGGGGTCGCTGATCATCGCCGAATTTCCCAGCCTGGGCGAGGCGCGTGCCTGGGCCGATGCCGATCCCTATATCCAGGCCGGGGCCTGGACCGGCGCTGAGGTCAGTCCTTTCAAGGCGGTACTGCCGTGACCGAGCCGGCCGATCGTCCGGCACTGATTCGCCAGCGCCTGAGCGAGGCGTTGACGCCCGAGCAGCTCGAGGTCATCGACGAATCCCACCTTCATGTCGGCCACCCCGGGGCGGCCGACGGCCGCGGACATTTTCGAGTACGTATTGTCAGCCCGCTGTTTCACGGCCTGCCGCGCCTGGCCCGGCACCGGCGCGTTTACCGCGCCCTCGGCGAGCTGATGAAGACCGATATCCATGCGCTCACCATAGAGGCTTTGTCTGAACATGAAATATAAGCTACTGATTATCCTCGGCGTTACTGTTCTTGTTATGGGCTGTTCGGGCAATGATGCTGACTACCAGGCCAGTCATGTCCATGACGACGATCTGATTCTTGCCGATGTCGATGGTCAGCCCATATCGCTGCCGATGCTCGAGTACCTGATGGCCGAGCGCGGCGTCGAGGAGGACGATCATGACGGGATGCGCGATTTGTTCGATGAGCTGGTGCGCGTGCAGGTGGTGGCCAATGCCGCGCGCCGGGAAGGCATCGCCGACGAGCCGAGGGTGCGGGCCCGGCGCGCGGTGCGCGATCTGGAGATCCTGCAGCAGGAGTATTTCGATCGTGTCTACCGCGAATCCCCGCCGACCGAGGACGAGCTGCGCGAGGTCTACGAGGCACAGACGGCGCGCTCCGGGGATCGCCAATTCCTGATCGAGAGCATTCTTTACGGCGACCAGTCCGAAGCACTGCGGGCGATCGCGCGGGTCGAGGACGGTGAGCGTGAATTCGACGAGCTACTCGCCAGCGCCCGGGCCACCGGGCTGACCGTCGATGACGATCTCTGGGTCGATCTCGGCCAGTTGCCCGACTCGCTCTCGCCTCTGGTCGCCGAGGCCGACGCCGGCGAGATGATCGGCCAGCCGCTGCAGACTGCCAATGGCTGGCGGGTGCTGCGCGTGGTCGACAGCCGGCCGCTGGACGCGCCGGCTTTCGAGGAGGTTCGCGAGGGCATCGCGCGCCATCTGGTGCGCCAGCGCATCGAGGAGCGCATAACCGAGCTGGCAGAAGACGCCGAGGTCACGCCGCATCTGCCACTCGATGAAGCAGCAGACG
>CAYQJJ010000055.1:0-12721 GCA_964417745.1 uncultured Wenzhouxiangella sp. | reverse complement strand
TCAGTCGCGGGTTTCGGGGTAAAGGTGATGCCACCACTCGGGCTGGTCCTTGAGGTGGAGATCGAACCAGGCCAGCATCGAATCCCACCACAGGTAGCGCTGCTCGCGATCGATAATCCAGTGGTCTTCGCCGGGGAACTCGACCAGCTCGACCTCGCGCCCGAGCAGCTTGAGTGCGGTGTACATCTGATGGCTCTCGCCGGGCGGGACGTTGGTGTCGGAATCGCCGGTCAGCAGCAGCAGCGGCGTGGTGATTTCGTCGGCGCTGTAGACCGGGCTCTGGCCGACGTAGAGCTCGGGGTCGTTCCAGGGGAAGCTGCCGCGGCTGGCGATGCCGGAGTATCCGAAGCCCCACCAGCCCTGGCCCCAGTACGAGGTCAGCGCGCTGATGCCGGCGTGCGAGATCGAGGCGCTGAATCGGTCGGTCAGGGTCGCCAGGTGCATGGTCATGAAGCCGCCGTAGCTGGCCCCGATGTTGCCGATGCGCTCGGCGTCGACGAATTCGTGGGCGGCCACGAACTTCTCGGTACCTTCGATGATGTCCTCGGCGGTGTAGCGCCCCCAGGCGTTGACATGGCGGGCCGAGAACTCCTGACCGTAGCCGATCGCCCCGCGCGGCTGGACGACGTAGATGACATAGCCCTGCGCGGCCCAGAGGTTGAAAGGGTAGCGGCCGGTGAACTGGCGATTGACCGGCGTGGTGCCGCCGTAGTAGTAGACGATGAGCGGATAACTGGACTCGGGGTCGAAATCCGGCGGCAGGTAGTAACGCCCGTCGATTTCATCCCCGTCGGCGTTGGTAAAGCGCCAGGGCTCGACCTCGCCGAGCACGACATCCGCGTACTCCTCCGGCTGGCTGTCGTGGATCAGGCGCGGCGAATCGGCGCCGCGCCCGACCAGGTGCACGCGCTGCGGCCGGTCGGCGTCGGTACCGCTGAGCGCGATGAGAACCGGATCGCCGCGCGATGCGGCGAACGACTCCATCACCTCGACCCCGGTATCGATCGCCTCGAAGCGATTCGTGTCGGCAGCGAAATACTTGAGCACTACCTGCTCGCCTTCGATGGCCGAGACCAGCAGATCGCCATTTTCCAGGCGCTCGAACGCGCCGAGCGCGGCATCGACGTCGCGGCTGACGCTGTGCGCTTTTTCCCCATCCGGGGCGAGGCGGTAGAGCTGGGTGTCGTATTCGTTGGGCGTGAGGTCCTCGCCGGTGGTCGCGCCATCGCCCTGGGCCAGCCCGGGCCCGGCCAGCAACCAGTAGTCGTTGCCGGCAAAGCGCGCCCCGTTGAAGGTGCGGAAGCGGCCGACTTCGGTCTCCTCGAGGTCTGACAGCGCGATCTCGAACAGCCGGGTCAGGCTGTGTGGCGGTGCCTCGTAGTCGATGACCCGATGCGAGACCAGCAGGCGGTCGCCGTCGGGGTGGATATCGTGCAGGCTGACCGAGTGCTCGGCCTGGCTGAGCGGCCGGACCAGGCCGCTTTGGACATCGACCTGGTAGAGCTGGGCGTTGTCGCGAAAGGTATCCCAGCGGTCTTCGAGCGCGCGCATGCGCCGCGCCTTGCCGTTGTCGTCCTCTGCCGGGTCGGTCCAGGAAAAGACCATCGAGCCGCCGTCCGGATGCCATTGAAAACCGCTCATGCGCTCGTGGTTGGCCAGCAGCAGACGGGCCGAGCCATCGGGCCAGTCGATCAGCCACAGGTTGTTGCCCTCGTGGACGGCCAACTGCCGGCCGTCGGGGCTCCAGGCCAGGCTGCCGGGGTGGCCGCCGGTCCATTCGCGCACCACGCGGTCGGCTTCCAGGTCGCGGATGACCATGCGCGCGACATCCAGATCGGCGCTGTCGCTGCGCCGGTCGAAGGCCAGCGCCAGGTAGCGCCCGTCGGGCGACAGCGCCAGCTTCGAGACCGTCTCGGCGTTGGTCAGGCGTTGCGGCGAAACCCGCCGCTCGGGGCGCAGATGGGCCTCGAGGCGATCGACTTCGCCCTGACCCAGCCAGGCCAGCTGCGGCGCCTCGTCGGCGTCTTGCCGGCCGCGGTGGGCCAGCAGCAGCGTGTGGCTGCCGTTTTGCAGCGCCAGTTCGAAACCCGATTCATCATCCGACTGCTCCGCCGAGACAGCCGAGCCGCCAAGAAACAGCCGCGGTGCCTCGAGCCCCCGGACCGTCAACCGGCCTTCGACGAAGCGGTCCGCCTCCAGCCGGAACGCCCACAGCCGTACGCCAGGCTCTTCGCCGGTATCGACCGGCGAGCGCTGTTGCCATTGAAGCGCTTGCCCGAAAACCTGTACCGAATCACCAGAGCGCGGCAGACGGCCTTCGCCGAGCGGCTCGATAAGGACACGATCGAGCGTCTCGGACTTGGCCGAATCCGCCCAGTGCGAGGCCGGGACCGGCAGCGGGCCGAGTTCAAGCACGGCTTCGACGGCCATCGGCTCGGGCGTATCGCCCTGGGCCTCGGCCAGTGCCTGGCCGGCCGGCAGCACAAGAATCAGAAACAGAAAGATTTGTCGGGTTGTCGGCACGCTTTGCTCCGTCCGGTTCGAGGGTATGGGAATTGGTCAGGCAATGTAGCAAAAACCCGGCGCGCCCGGCGAAACGCTTTTTGACAGCGGTCAATTCCCGCGGACGGACCGGGCCCTATGCTCCAGGTATCAAGTTGATTTGCAGTGTGGGAGCCCGACCATGTCCGAATTGATGCGCCCGGCCTTTGACGCCGACCTGATCGAACGCTACGGGGGCGAAGGCCCGCGCTATACCTCCTACCCCACCGCGCCCCAGTTCAGCGAGCGCTTCAACGCCACCGATTACTGCCAGACGATCGCCGAGAGCAACCGGCTGCCGATTCCGGCCGACCTGTCGCTCTACGTCCACGTCCCGTTCTGCGCCAACCCCTGTTTCTACTGCGGCTGCAACCGCGTCATTACCCGCTCGCCGACCGCCGGCCAGACCTTTCTCGACTCGCTCGCCCACGAGCTCGAGCTGGTCGCGCCGCGCTTCGATGAAGACCGCCTGGTGCGCCAGCTCCACCTCGGCGGCGGCACCCCGACGTTTCTGTCGACCGACCAGCTCGAAGCCCTGCTACTGTTGCTCAAGCGCCATTTCCTGATCGACGAGGGCGCCGAAATGGGCCTGGAAATCGACCCGCGCTCGGTCGACCCGCGCGGGATTCGCCATCTGCACGACATGGGGTTCAATCGGCTCTCGGTGGGTGTGCAGGATCTCGACCCGCGCGTCCAGCAGGCGGTCAACCGGGTCCACGATACCGCCACCGTGGCCGCCACCATCGGAGCGGCCCGGGCGGTGGGAGTCGAGTCGATCAGCGTCGATCTGATCTACGGTTTGCCGCTGCAGACCACCGAGCGCTTCAGCCAGACCATCGAGGCCATCGTGAGCCTGCGCCCGGACCGGATCTCGCTGTTCAACTACGCTCACCTGCCGCACCTGTTCAAGGCCCAGCAGCGCATCCGCGACGAGGACATCCCGTCGCCGGCCACCAAGCTTGCGCTGTTTCGCAACACCCTGGACCGGCTGCTCGACGCCGGCTACGAGTTCATCGGCATGGACCACTTCGCGCTGCCCGACGACTCGCTGGTCAAGGCCCGCCAGGACGGCAGCATGGTGCGCAACTTCCAGGGCTACTCGACCCACGGCGGGCTCGACCTGGTCAGCTTCGGCCCCAGCGCCATCAGCCAGGTCGGCGACAGCTTCGCCCAGAACGCGCGCTCGCTCGACGACTGGTCGGTGGCCGTGCGCGAGGGCCGCATCCCGATCATTCGCGGTCTCACGCGTAATACCGATGATCGCGTGCGCGCACTGGTGATCGACCGGATCATGTGCACCGGCGCCCTGGAATTTCGCGACATTGAAAGGCAGTTCCAGCTCAGCTTCCGGCGCTATTTCGCCGACGAGCTGGCCGCGCTCGAGCCGCTGGTCGCCGACGGGCTGATCACCTGGAGCCCCGGCGGCTTCAAAGTCAACGCCAGCGGCTTGTTGTTCCTGCGCGCCATCGCGCGGCAATTCGATGCCTATCTGCAGCCTTCGGGCGAGTACCGCGGCCGGTTCTCGCGCATCGTCTGAGCACCGGCCGACGCGCCGGAGCCGGTGACGGGCCACACCGGGCCGCGTCCCGTGCATCAGATTTGGCTGATATACTGGTTTCGATGACATTTCAAGCTGGAAGGAGCCGGCGATGAGGGATAGAACAACGGTCAGCGAAGTCGGTCAGCGCGAGGCACGCTGCGAGGACTGCGCCCTGTTCAGCCTGTGCTTCGCCCAGGAAATGCCCGACGGCGAGCTCGCCGATCTCGATCGCGTGGTGCGTCGTCAGCAGCCCATCGAGCGCAACGAACACCTCTTCCACGGTGGCCAGTCGCTCAAAAGCGTGACCGTGGTGCGCTCCGGGTCGATCAAGGCCTACCAGCTCTCGCGCGACGGTGACGAGATTGTCTCGGGCTTCTACCTGCCCGGCGAAGTCATCGGCCTCGATGCGATCTCTTCCGAGCAGCACCCGGGTTTTGCGGTCGCGCTCGAAGACAGCCGCTACTGCGAAATCCCGTTTCCCGATTTCGAGAAGATGCTCGCCGGCAGCCCGCGGCTCAACCAGGTCATGCTGCGGCTGCTGTCGGAGGAAATGGCCGAGACCCGGGAGTTGCTCCTGATCGTCGGCCGCCTCGATGCCCGCACGCGGGTAGCACTGTTTCTGATCAGTCTGTCGCGCCGCCTGGCGCGACGCAATCAGGATCCCGACCTGTTCCGGCTGACCATGGACCGGCGCGATATCGCCAACTATCTGGGCCTGACCATCGAGACCGTTTCGCGCACGCTCAGCGCGATGCAGCGCAAGGGCTGGATCGAGGTGCGCGGCAAGCTGGTGCGGGTGCTCGACCGCGACGCACTGACCGCTCAGGCCATGCAGGCCCAGCCGGAGGCGACGAGCCAGCGCGCCTCCGGCTGAGCCGGCAGGGTCAGTCCTCGTCGTCGGGCAGCCAGGTGCCGCGGATGGCCTGGGCGAAAAACAGCGCGTTGGCGAACAGCCTTTCGCTGCCCAGCCAGTAGCCTCTGAACACGTAGTCATCAGCCATGCGTACCACCCGCCCGCGCCCGTGGCGCGTGGCCACCAGCGCCGGCGTGCCGGCCAGGCGCTCGCGATTTTCGTCCGACAGGTATCCCGAGGCCAGCGGTTCCTCGGCATAGACCCCGGCATGAACGTAGGCATTGTCGACCGCCCGCAGCGCGTGCCGGCCGCGCCGGAAGACCGCCAGGTCCGAGTGATCGTAGCCCCAGGCCAGCGGGTGGGTGACATCGAGCTCGACAGCCAGGGCGCTGCCGCCGATGACCGTACGCGCCCGGTCATCCCGGTGGTCGCCGTAGGCGCGCCGCTCGGCCAGCGGCTCGGCCGATTCTTCCTCGTCTTCGCTTTCGACGAAATCCCAGCCCAGATCGAGCGACTCCACCCATTCGGCCGCCCCGCGCGCGGCGATCAGCGTGCCGCCGCCGCGCACGAATTCGACCAGGGCATCGAGCTCGGGCTCACCGAGGCGCCCGTAGCGTCCGTCGGGCAGGATCAGGTGGGTGTAGTCGTCCAGGTCGGTACGCGTCAGGCGGGCGTGCTCGAGCTGGGTCAGCGGTTGCTGCAGGCGCTGGTCGAACCAGTGCCAGATGTAGCCGGCGTGATTGGCACGCAGGCCCGGGCCGATCAGCAGCGCCGGGCGGACCGGCTCGATGACCGGCAGCGACGGCGAACCCAGATCGGGTCCGGAAACGCTCAACCCGCGCACGGCCGCGTGGACTTCGACGGCATGCTCTTCGGCCAGCTCGGCCAGGCGCTCGCCCGGGCCGGGCTGGTCTTCGGGCTGCAGGCCGGCGTTGAGGACCAGGCTGCCACGGCCGAGTTCGACACGGCCATCGGCGGTGGTGACGGTCAGCGGATCGCTGGCGGCCTGAACGTGATAGCCCTCGGCGAGCAGCGCCCCGAGCACCGGGGCCGCACCGTACTGGTTCCAGGGCACCACCCAGGCTGTAGCCCCGGTCGCGACTTCAGTGGGCGTGGGCGCGGGTGCCGCTTCGAGCACATTGCCGGTCGCCGGCAGGCTTTGCACCGGCTCGAGCGGCAGGTCGAAGGCCATGCCCAGCGGCCAGGTCGAGACATCGTAGAAGGTTTCCATGGGCAGCTCGGTGACCGGATCGAAAACCGATTGCAAGAACCGGTACTGGTCCTGATCGGCATCGACCGCCCAGGCGCTGCCGGGCTCGTGCCGACGGCCGTCGATGTCGACCCCCGCCTCGACCGGGCGGATTTCGATGCCGTGGGCGAGCAGCAGGTCGATCAGGCGATGCGCGCGCGCCGGGTCGCCGCCGTCGCCGATCAACCAACCGGCGGATTGCGCCGAGGCCGCGCTGGCGCGGGCACTGGCGAAGAACTCGCGCTGGTAATCGATCAGTTCATCGGCAAGTTCATGGGTGGCCCGCACCGTCGAGATGCTGGTGCGCACCTGGTTGGCGACCGCGTCGGCGAAGCTGCGGGTGCCGTAATCGGTTTCCTGAACGTGGCCCCGGGCCGAGGCCTGCTCGAACAGGATGCCGACGCCGCCGGTCAGGTCCGGGTAGGTCGACCCCTTGCCGACGTAGTAGTCGTCGAACAGCTCGCGCGTGAAATAGGGCTCGCCGGCCTGGTCGAGGATGTCGGCGTGGAATTCGGCGATCCGCGCGGTCAGCGTCTGGTTGCGCTCGGGGGTGATCGGGTTGGTGCGCTCGGGCACGCCGGGCTGGAAGAAATACGTGGTGTTGCGGCCCATCTCGTGGTGATCGGTGATCACGTGCGGCACCCAGCGGTGCAACTCGCCCGCACGCGCGCGGGACTCGGGGTGGACCAGCGGCAGCCAGTCGCGGTTGAGATCGAACCAGTAATAGTTGGTCCGCCCGCTCGGCCATGGCTGGTTGTGCTCGCGATCGACGGGATCGGCCGAGGGCTGCTGGCCGCGATGGGTGTTGACCCAGTGGGCAAAGCGGTCCAGGCCGTCGGGGTTGAGCACCGGCTCCATGACAATGACGACCTCGTCGAGCCAGGCGCGCACCTCGTCATCGCGCGAGGCGGCCAGATACCAGGCCATGACGATCGCGGCGCTGGCCCCGGAGGCTTCGTCACCGTGGACCGAATAACCCAGCCAGACCACCGGCGGCCCGTCGCCGTCGCGGCTGGCGCGCTTGCGATCGGCGCGCAGGTCGTCGAGCGCATCCAGCCGCTCGGGGCTGGCGAAGGTCACCAGCTGGAGCGGTCGCAGGCCGTGGGTGCGGCCGATGGTCTCGATGTGAACCCGGTCGGAGGCCTCGGCCAGTTCGCTCATGTAGCGGGCGACCTGGTCGTGGCGGGGATGCCATTCGCCGGGCTCGAAGCCCAGCGCCTCGGCCGGCGTCGGGATCGCCGGGTCGGCGTCGAAATCGGCGGGCAGGCCGGGCGCCGCGGCGGCGGCGGCGGAAAGGCCCGCCCAGGCGAGCAGGCTGACACAGGCGTGTCGAATCATGGCTTCGAGCTCCGGAATATGCGAATCAGCTTGGTAGGATAACGACACCAACCCGTTCGATGTGAAGCACGGCGGCCATCGCGCCGCCAACCCGACGCCAAGGAGGCAGTATGCAACTCGTATCGAAAGACCTGACCGACAACCAGCCGATCGACCCGAAGTTCGCCTTCGGCAAGCCCGATTCCGAAGCGCACATGGCGCTGTCTGACAACCTGAGCCCGCACCTGGACTGGTCCGGCGCGCCGGAAGGCACGCGTTCGTTCGTCGTGCTGTGCATGGACCCCGACGCACCAACCGTCGCCGACGACGTCAACCAGGAAGGCAAAACGGTACCCGCCGACCTCGCGCGCACCGACTTCTGCCACTGGGCGCTGGTCGACATTCCCCCGGCGCTGACCGAACTGGCCACCGGGCAATGCTGCGAAGGCGTCACACCGAAGGGCAAGCGCAACCCGCCGGGGCCGGACGGCACGCGCCAGGGACTCAACGACTACACCCAGTTCCTCGCCGGCGACCCGGACATGGCCGGGCAGTATTACGGCTACGACGGCCCCTGCCCGCCCTGGAACGACGAGATCGCGCACCGCTACGTGTTCACTGTCTTCGCGCTCGACATCGAACGCCTGGCCCTGCCCGAGGATTTCACCGGCCACGACGTGGTCAAGGCCATCGAGGGCCACGTGCTCGACCAGGCCAGCCTGACCGGCAGCTACTCGCTCAACCCCGAGGTCAGTGCCTGAAACTATTCAGCGGCGGTCGCGGATCCCGGGGCGGCTAACGCTGATGCAAGGACTGAGACATCGCCAAGCCACCCCAGTCCATACTGGGGTTGCTCAAACGCCGGGCAACTCCAGGATCGAGTCGCTCACTTTTTGAGCAGGCCGACCACGGTTTTTTCGGGATGGAGGCGGAAAGCGCCGATTTCGAGCTGGCACGAATCGTGCAACTACCGCAGCGATCAGCCATTATGAACCGGCCATCACCAACCGACACCCTCAAGGAGTGGTTCGAACCATGACCCCGAATGAAGTTCTCAAGAAAATCCGCGACGAAGACATCGAGTTCGTCGATTTCCGCTTTGCCAACACCCTCGGCAAGGAACAGCACGTCACCATGCCGGCTTCGGCCGTTGACGAAGAGCTGCTGACCGACGGCAAGATGTTCGACGGCTCGTCGATTGTCGGCTGGAAGGGCATCAGCGATTCCGACATGGTGCTCATGCCTGACACCGAGGCGAGCTTTCTCGACCCGTTCGCCGAGCAGAAAACCCTCAACATCAACTGCGACATCCTCGAGCCGGCCACCATGCAGCCCTACACCCGCTGCCCGCGCTCGCTGGCCAAGCGCGCCGAAGCCTACCTCAAGTCCAGCGGCGTGGCCGACTCGGCGTTCTTCGGCCCCGAGCCGGAGTTCTTCGTGTTCGACGACGTGCGCTGGGACAACGATATTTCCGGGGCCTTTTTCCGCATCGACGCCGAAGAAGCGGCCTGGAACACCAGCAAGAAGTACGAGGACGGCAACCACGGCCACCGGCCCAAGGTCAAGGGCGGCTACTTTCCGGTGCCGCCGGTCGACGGCCTGGCCGACCTGCGCTCGCTGATGTGTACCACGCTCGAGGCCATCGGCATCCCGGTCGAAGTCCACCATCACGAAGTCGGCACCGCCGGGCAGTGCGAGATCGGTACGCGCTTCAACTCGCTCACCCGCAAGGCCGACGAGCTGCTCGCGCTCAAGTACGTGGTTCAGAACGTCGCCCACGCCCACGGCCGCACGGCGACCTTCATGCCCAAGCCACTGGTCGGCGACAACGGCTCGGGCATGCACGTGCACCAGTCGCTGTCCAAGGGCGGGCAGAACCTGTTCTCCGGCGACGGTTACGGTGGCCTGAGCGAGACCGCGTTGCACTATATCGGCGGCATCTTCAAGCACGCCCGCGCGATCAACGCGTTTTCCAATGCCACCACCAACAGCTACAAGCGCCTGGTGCCCGGTTTCGAAGCCCCGGTGCTGCTGGCGTATTCGGCACGCAACCGTTCGGCCTCGTGCCGGGTGCCCTGGGTGGCCAGCGACAAGGCCCGGCGCATCGAGGTGCGTTTCGGTGACGCCGCCGGCAACCCTTACCTGACCTTCGCGGCCATGATGATGGCCGGCCTCGACGGGATCGTGAACAAGATCAACCCCGGCGCGCCGATGGACAAGGACCTCTACGACCTGCCGCCGGAAGAAGAGCGCGAAATCCCGCGCGTGTGCCACGCCCTCGACCAGGCGCTCGAGGCGCTCGATTCCGATCGCGACTTCCTCAAGGCCGGGGACGTGTTCTCCGACGACCTGATCGACGGCTACATCGACCTGAAGATGCAGGAAGTCACCCGCCTGCGGATGTCGACCCACCCGGTGGAATTCGACATGTACTACTCGTCCTGATTCTTCGGACGACCGGCCGGCCGGGCCTGCGAGCCCGGCCGTTCCCGCGCCCGGATGACTGCCGCGGCATGCGGTGACATGGCTTACAATCGGGTCTGAATCGACGTGGAGCAAAGCAATGCGATTCATCCTGCTGATCGCGCTCGCCACCGTGCTGGCCGCGCCGGCCGTGGCGCAACCGATCTACAAGGTCGTCGACGAAGACGGCAACGTCACCTACACCGACCAGAAGCCGAGCGACGACGCCGAGCCGGAAGACCTGCCGGAGATCAACGTACTGTCGACCGACGACGAGGAAACCTCCGAGATTCTCGAGGGCGCTGCCGCGCCGGAGGCCGGCGATGCCGACGAGCGCGAGCCGCTCGGGTTTCGCTTCGAGATCCCCAGCGACGGGCAGACCATCGAATCCGGCGGCGACGGCCTGCCGATCGAGCTCAACAGCAACGTCTCGATCCCCGCCACAGCGCTGATCGTGCTCTACCTCAACGACCAGCCGCAACCCCCCATTCAAACCCTGGAGGCCACGCTCGACGACATTGGCCCCGGCGCTCATCGCCTGCGCGCCGAGCTCCAGACCGCCGGTGGCCGGGTGCTGGCCGAGACCGAGACCATCGAATTCGTCATCGAGCCCGAACCCGGCGCGCCGGAAACCGGGCCGTGAGACCGGTCCTTCCGGAAAACCTCGCCACCGGGGTGATCCGGATCGACCGCAACGGCCGCATCGACTGGCTCAACCAGGCCGCAGCGGATCTGCTCTCCCGGCCGCTCGAAAGCGTCACCGGCGAGGCGGCCCGTGACACCTCGACCGCCCTGGCCGACTGGCGCCGGCGGGTACTGGAGGCCGAGCGCCCCCTGCAGGTCTCCGAGGAACGGCTGATCCCCGAAGGCCCGCTGGTCGATGCCATCGCGCGGCTGGATGGTGACGAGATCCTGATCGAGCTTCACCCGGTCGGCGAGCGCGTGCACCAGCGCGAGAAAGCCCGCCGCGCCGACCGGCAGCAATCGATCGGGCGCATGGCGCGCCGGCTTGCTCATGAACTGCGCAACCCGCTGGCCGGTGTGCGTGGCGCGGCCCAGCTCATCGAGGCCGCCGGCAGCGACCCGGCAGTCTCCCGGCACGCGCGCATGATCCAGCGCGAGGTTGACCGCGCCACCGCCCTGATCGAGCGCTTCGCCGCCGGCGGGCGGCGCAAGAGCGGCGCGGTCAATACCCACCAGGTGCTCGAGGAAGCCGCCGAACTGGTACTGGCCGAGCGCCACGGTGCGCTGACGATCCACCGCAACTTCGACCCCAGCATCCCACCCCTGCTCGCCGATGCCGGGCAGCTCCACCAGCTCTTTCTCAACCTGTTGCGAAACAGCATGCAGGCCGATGCCGTCCGCATCCGGCTGACCAGCCGGATCGAGCACCACTCGCCGCTGATCGACGACCCGGCCCGCCATGCCGTTCGCATCGACATCGACGACGACGGGCACGGCGTACCAGCGTCGCTGCGCGACCAGTTGTTCCTGCCGCTGGTCTCCGGACGCGATCGCGGCTCCGGCTTCGGTCTGGCGGTGGCCCAGCAGATCGCGCGTGGCCACGGCGGCCTGATCGAGTACGTGCCACTCGAAACCGGCAGCCGCTTCAGCCTGCGCCTGCCGCTGATCGAGGCAGCGGAGAAAGACCAGTGACCGAACGGGTCTGGATCATCGACGACGACCCGGGCATCCGGTACGTGCTGGAGGAATACCTGCGCGGGCGCAAGCTGGGGGTGCGCACCTTCGCCGACGGCGCCAGCCTGAAGGCCGCGCTGGAAAAGCACCGGCCCGACCTGGTCATAGCCGATGTCCGGCTTAAGGGAGAAAGCGGCCTGGAACTGATGCAGGCCCTGCGCGTCGACCAGCCGGACCTGCCGGTGATCATCATGACCGCCTATTCCGACCTCGACTCGGCGGTGCGCGCCTTCCAGGGCGGAGCATTCGAATTTCTCGCCAAGCCCTTCGACCTCGACGCGGTCGGAGCGCTGGTGTCCAAGGCGCTGGCCACGGCCACCGGCGAAGTCGTCGAGGGCACCAACGCCAGCGGCCTGATCGGCTCCTCGCCGGCCTTCCAGGACTTGATCCGCATGATCGGCCGGCTCTCGGGCAGCGACATTCCGGTACTCATCAGCGGCGAGACCGGCACCGGCAAGGAACTGATTGCCCGGGCCCTGCACCGGCACTCGCCGCGCGCTGATGGTGCCTTCATCGCCATCAACACCGCCGCCATCCCCGAAGACCTGCTCGAAGCCGAGCTGTTCGGACACGAAAAAGGCGCCTTTACCGGCGCCGGCGAACAGCGTGCCGGGCGCTTCGAGCAGGCCCACGGCGGCACGCTGTTTCTCGACGAGATCGGCGACATGCCACTGGCGCTTCAATCGCGGCTGCTGCGCGTGCTGGCCGAGGGCGAGTATTACCGCCTCGGCGGCCGCGACCTGGTGCGCACCGACGCGCGCATCGTGACCGCCACCCACCGCAACCTGTCCGAACGCGTGGCCGCCGGCGAATTTCGCGCCGACCTCTACCATCGCCTCAAGGTCATCGCGCTCGAAGTACCGCCGCTGCGCGATCGCCCCGAGGACATCCCGGAACTGGCCCGGCATTTTCTGCGCGAGGCCGGACGCGAATTCCACCTGCCACCCAAGCTGCCCCAAAAACGCCTGCTCGAGCACCTCAAGACCCTGCCCTGGCCCGGCAACGTGCGCGAACTCAAACACCTGTGCCAGTCGCTGGCAGCCCTCGCCCCGGCACCGGT
>CAYQJJ010000054.1:0-12767 GCA_964417745.1 uncultured Wenzhouxiangella sp. | reverse complement strand
GGGCCTTTGCGGGCCACCCGCTGCGTTTCGGCTCACTTATTTGGAATAACCAAACGGCGCTCGCCGAAGCCACACCGGGTGATCCCGCAAAGACTCCGTCGCGCCCGTGCAGACTTGTTCAGAGGTTCCCTAGCAGGCTGATCACCAGGCCGCCGATGCCGGCGACCGCGAACAGGCTCAGCGCCACCAGCAGCAGGCCGCTCAGATGAGGGTGGTCGACGACCAGGCGCGCCAGGGTGGCCGCGTCGACGTGGACCCAGCGGTTGGAGAGCTGTTCCAGTGGTTTGAGCCGGCTCGGACGGGTCACCAGCACCAGGCCGATGACCAGGTTCAGGCCCATGCCCAGGGCCAGTAGCCACCACGCGGCCTGCCAGGCCGGGCCGCCGGCGAACAGCAGCCCGTGCAGCCAGGTCTTGAAGAAAAACAGTACGCTGACGGCGATCACCAGGCTGCCGAAGGCGCGGTGGTAGCGATAGACCCAGCGCTCGATGCGCCACTGGCGTTCCGTCGGGTCGCGGCGCGGGGGCTGATCGGTCGTTGTCGAGCGCCGCGTCAGCAGCCCGGCGCCGAGCAGCGCAAGAAGCAGCCCGAGCGCCAGCAGCGCCGAGAGCAAGCCCAGAATCGCCCAGTCAACCGTGCTCACGTCGTCGCGCTGTGCTCGAGCTCGGTCTCGACCACCGAGCGATTGCGGCCGGTGGCCTTGGCCTGGTAGAGCGCCTGGTCGGCGCGCAGCAGGGTTATGCGGAGCGGTTCGGGCGGGTGGTGCTGGGCTACGCCGACCGAGACCGTGCAGTCGATCGGCCCGGCGTTGGTCTCGAACGGTTGCCCGGCGACCGACTGGCGCAAGCGCTCGGCCGCCAGGCGGGCGCCTTCGATATCGGAGTCGTGAACGATGGCAAGAAACTCCTCGCCGCCGAAGCGGCCCATATCCGCGATCGAATCATCGACCCGCGCGATGGTGTCGTGTCCGCGCAGCGCTTGCTGGGTGCGGCGGGCAAATTCGACCAGTACCTGGTCGCCGACCGCATGGCCGTGGCGGTCATTGACGCGCTTGAAGCGGTCGAGGTCGAGCATCAGGATGCAAAACGGTGCCGCCTGCGATTCGGCACTGATCTGGGCTTGCTCGAGCCGGTCCATCATGCGGCGGCGGTTGGGCAGGCCGGTCAGTTCGTCGTGGCCGGCAAGAAAGTGGAGCTTGTCATTGAGTTCGTGCAGTTCGGTGTTGCGTGCACTGAGGTTCTTTCGCAGCCGTGAGACGTAACCGCCGATATAGGCCATCCAGCCCATGATGATCGAAAAGCCACCCAGTTCGAGCAGCCGGAGCTCGTCGCCGCGCTCGCTGCGCCCGGAGACAATCTCGAACAGGTACAGGCCGCCGAAGCCCAGGATGGCGACGGCGGCCACCAGTGCAAACTCGCGCCGCCCGAGCTGAAACAGGCCGAACATCATGGCCATCATGAACAGCATCAGCATGACACCGCGCGCCTCGGTCGTGCGGCTGACCACCAACAGGGCGATGAAGATGGCGAACAGCACCTGCGGTAGCGTCAAGCTGGGGTCGCGAAAGCGCAGGTTCCAGCCGCGCCGCATGGCAAAGTCCATCAACAGCGTAACCATCATGATCAGGCCGGAGATCGCGGCGACTTCCCAGTGGCGCATGTCGAGAAAGCCCAGCGACCAGGCGTAAATGCCAAGCAGTATGGCGACCAGCCACGACAGGGTTGCCATGCGCAGTCGCCTCAGCCGCAGTCGCTGTTTCGGACAGTCCGGAAGCATGGGGTTACCGTGTTTGAAGTGTGTGGTACGCCGGTTGTCAAGTCGGTGGCAATGGTTCGGATTGCCATCGGACCGAATCGAGCCGGTCGAGACGAACACCACGCAGCTGTCCGGCGGGGCCGGTATCGACGCTGATTTCCCAGCGCAGCCGAACCGGGGCCTCCGGCGCCTGGTGCAGGTAGCGAACGTATTGGACCTGGTAGACCAGCTCGCCTGACTCGTCGTCAAAATACCAGAAGCCGCCCGGGCTTTCACGGGGCTCGGCCTGCGATCGCGGGCCCAGGTACTGTGCGGGCGGTTCTTCGAGCAGGTCGACCGGATTGCTTCCGGTCAGGTCGGCGACCGATGTCGGGCCGTCGCGAACCACGCGCTCGGCCACGGCCAGGCCGAGCGCCGAGCGCATGGCGCCGATGGTAGCGGCAACGTGCGCGGCCTCGGCCTGGCCGCGCAGCGGCAGCAGCCGCCAGGCCGCGACGCTGAACAGCACGATCACCAGGATGATCACGATCACCAGCTCGAGCAGCGTGAAGCCGGCACTCGCACGCGCCGGACCGGCGCGCTCAGCCCAGCGCGGCACGGCCCACGTCCCACATCGGCAAAAACACCCCGAGCGCGAGAATCAGCACCAGCACGGCGAGAAAGATCAGCAGGACCGGTTCGATGTAGGCGCTCAGGTTTCTGAGATCGTAGTCGACTTCGCGCTCGTAGAATTCGGCGGTCTCCTGCAGCATGCCGTCGACATCGCCGGTTTCCTCGCCGACCTCGATCATCTGCAGTACCAGCGGCGAGAACAGCCCGGTGGCCTGGGCGGTGCGCGAGACGCTCTCGCCGCGCTCGATGCCGGTGCGCATGTCCTGCACGGCCTGGGCGACGTATTCGTTCTCGACCGCCCGCGAGACCAGGGTCAGGCCCTGAATCAGCGGCACGCCGGCGCGGTAGGTCATGGCGAACGAGCGGGCGAAACGCGCCATGGTGCCCTTGAACAGAATGAAGCCGATGCCCGGCAGCCTGAGTTTGGTGCGATCCCAGATATATCGCCCGTGGTCGGTGCGCGTCCAGGCGCGGAAGCCGAAGAACCCGGCGATCATCGCCAGGCCGACCAGCCACCACCAGTCGACGGCAAAACCGGACAAGGCGATGATGAGCTGGGTCGGCAGCGGCAGTTCGGCGTCGTAGCGGTCGAAAAAGCCGGCGAACACCGGTACCACCCAGATCATCAGAATGGCGATGGCGGCGATCATGGCGATGATGACCATCACCGGATAGCGCAAGGCGGCCTTGAGGCGGGCGCGGAAGTCGCGCTCGAGCTCGAGGTAGGTCGCCAGCTGCCAGAAGGCTTGCTCGAGTGCGCCGGAGGTCTCGCCGACGCGGATGATGCTGACAAACATCGGCGGAAAGATCTGCGGGTTGCGCGCCAGCCCGGCGGCCAGGCCGAGACCGGACTCGAGCGCTTCGACAACTTCGCCGATCGCCTCGGCCAGCACCGGGTTGCGGGTCGAGCGCGCGACATTCTTCAGTCCCTGGATCAGCGGTACGCCGGCCTTGGTCAGGGTGTACATCTGGCGGCAGAACAGGATCAGGTCGTTGAGCCCCGGGCGGTCCAGGCCCAGGCGCTGGCGCAGGCGCAGCGATTCGCCGTCGCGCGCGGTCTGCTCGGTGATGTCGATCGGGGTGATGTCGAGCTTGAGCAGCTGCTCGGCGACCCGGTCGGGGTCCTCGGCCTCGACCCGGCCGTTGACCAGTTGCCCGCGCGCGTTGCGGCCCTGCCAGGCGAAATCGCTCATGTCCCGGCCTCCTCGCCGAGAATTTCGGCGCTTCCGATCTGCTCGTCGAGCAGCTCGTCGAGGCCGCCGGCCAGGCGAATGACTTCATCGAGCGAGGTCACGCCCTCGCCGGCGTAGTCGAGCGCGCACAGCAGCAGCGAGCGGTAGTCGGGCTGGCGGCGGGCCTGCTCGATGAAAGCCTCGGTGTCGCCGCGGCGCAGCGCGTCGGTCAGCTCCGGGGTCATCTCGAGCAGCTCGTAGACGCCGATGCGGCCGCGGTAGCCGGTGTTGGAGCAATAGGCGCAGCCCTTGCCGGCACGGTAGCTGCTCGCGTCGACCGGGGTATCGCCCAGCAGACCGCGAATCCAGGCGAGCTGGCGCTCATCGGGCTCGACCGGCTCGGCACAGCTGTCGCACACCCGGCGCACCAGCCGCTGGGCAATCACGCCGTCGAGCGCGGCGGCGACCATGTAGCCCTTGGCGCCCATGTCGAGCAGGCGCATGACCGTGGCCGTGGCCGAGTTGGTGTGCAGGGTCGACAGCACCAGGTGGCCGGTCATGGCCGCGCGCAGACCGATTTCGGCGGTCTCCTGGTCGCGCATTTCGCCGACCATGATGACGTCCGGGTCCTGTCGCAGCGCGGTGCGCAGCACACGCGAGAAGCTCAGGTCGATGCGCGTGTTGACCTGCACCTGGTTGATGCGCGGCAGGCGGTATTCGACCGGATCCTCGACGGTGATGATCTTGGCGCGTTCTTCGTTGATGTGGTTGAGCGAGGCGTACAGGGTGGTGGTCTTGCCCGAGCCGGTCGGCCCGGTGACCAGCACCATGCCGGACTGTTTGCGGATCAGGCGGCGAATGCGCTTGAGCAGGCGTTCGGGAATGCCGAGCGCGTCGAGATCGAGCAGCCCGGCCGATTGGTCGAGCAGGCGCATGACCATCGATTCGCCATACTGGATCGGCATGGTCGACAGGCGCACGTCGATATTGCGGTCCTTGACCCGCACGCTGAAGCGCCCGTCCTGGGGCAGGCGCTTTTCGCTGATATTGAGCGAGGCCATCAGCTTCAGGCGCGTGACCAGCGCCGAGGCGATCTTGCGGCCCTCGATGACCTGCTCCTGCAGCTGGCCGTCCACGCGTTGGCGGATGCGCAGGACCTTTTCGTCGGGTTCGATATGGATATCCGAGGCGCCGACCTGGATGGCGTCCTCGAACATCGACTGCAGCAGCTTGATGACCGGCGCATCGCTGAGATTGTCGCCTTCACCGAGCTCGGCGAGGTCGAAGTCGCTGGCCGACAGCTCCTCGCCGAGTTCCTCGGCCAGGCTGGAGATTTCCTCGGTGCGCCGGTAGACCAGGTCGATCGTGTTGAGCAGCTCGGACTCACGTATCAGTACGATATTGAGCGGTCGTTTGAGCATCTGGCCGAGCGCGTCGTAGGCGAAGATATCGGTCGGGTCGGCCATGCCCACGGTCAGTTCCCGGCCGTTGTCGGCCAGCACGATGGCCCGGTAGCGCCGTGCGTGGGTCTCGGGCAGCATGCGTACCAGGTCGGGCTTGAACTGGTAGTGCTTGAGGTCGATGACCGGTATGTCGAGCTGGCGTCCGAGAAACTCCAGCAGCGCGTCCTCGGTCAGAAACCCGAGCTGGACGAGCACCCGGCCGAGCTTGTGGCCGGAGCGCTTCTGTTCGGCCAGGGCCTCACCGAGCTGCTGCTCGGAAATGATCTTGTGCTCGACGAGCAGGTCGCCGAGGCGAATCTTGCGGCGCGACTGTCGGGGCGTGCTCATGGCTGGTCTCCATCGGGACCCGGCAGGGCAGCCAGGCGGCTCCGCGCAAAGGCGATCGCCCGCGGGTCGTCGCCAGCCAGGGCATTCTCGTAGGCCTCGCGCGCCTCATGGGGTGCGTCAAGCGCTTCCAGGCTGGCACCCAGCCCGACCCAGGCGGTGGCCCGGTGCGGCGCGATGCCGGTCACGGCGCGGTAGCGGTCGCGCGCTGCGGCGTGGGCACCATCGCGGCGATCGAGCGCGGCCAGCAACAGGTGATACTCCGGCTCGCGATCGCTTGGTGGTGCGTGGGATTCGAGCAGCTCGCGCGCACGGGCGATCTCTCCGCGCTCGGAGAGCACCCGCCCGAGCAGCCAGGCCACCGGCGTGCTTTCCGGCCCATCGAGCCCGGCTTCCAGCGTTCGGACCGCCGTATCGCTGCGGTTGGCGTCGAGCAGCAAGCGCGCCAGCAGCACGCGGGCCTCGCTGTCTTCGGGGTGGCTGTCGAGGTGGCTCCGGAGCTGGTCGCGGGCCCGCGCCGGCTGGCCGCGCCCGACCGTGCGCCGGGCCCTGGCAATCGGGTCCTCGCCCGCCTGGGGTTCGCTTCCGGAGCGCTCGATGGCGATATGCGCGTCCTCCTCGTCGCGGGGCTCCATCGCTTCGGCTGGCCCGGTTTGCGCGCCCGGCTCGCGCGACTCGTTCGAACCGCCGGTGGCGGTATCGAGCGCAGTGACCAGCGTGTCATCGGCTTGATTGGCAGCCCGGTCTCCGGTCTGATCTCCGGCTGTGTCTCCGATTTCGTCTCCAGCCTCTGACGCTGCCATCGACGCTTCGTCGATGGCCTCGGTTGCCGCGGAATCGGATGGGCCGACCTCGGATGCCTCGTGTGCCGGGGGCGCGGACGGGTCCGACGCTGGCAGGGCAGGCGTCGCCGGGGCGGTCGTCTCGACCTCCGGTTCCGGGGCATTGCCCGCGGCGCCTGGCTGGGAGTCCGTGCTCTCCGCGAACGGTGTCGCGCCGTCGAGCGAGGCCTGCAGCGCCATGCCCTCGGCGGGGCGTTCGCGCAGGTCGGAGACCAGCCAGTGCAGTCCGCCGCCGACGATCAGGGCCGCGATCAGCCCGAGCGACCAGCGACGGCCCGATTGCAGCAACGATTGCCGGAATGACCGACCCATCGAGGGGCGGATCCAGGCGCCCTTTCCGGGTTGCTTCGCGCCATTCTGGCGCGCGTCGATTTCGCGCATGACGTCATTGATCAGGCTCACGGCAGTCCTCCTCGCCAGAATTCGAGAATCGCGAACACGCCGAGCGCCAGGGCGCTGAACACGGCAGCGCGGGCGTAGGGCTGTATCCTCGGCCACCACAGCCGCTCCCGGGTCGCCTCGGTGTCGCCAATGGCCCGGCGCACCTCGGCGTATCCGGCCTGCGCCCGGCCGCTGCCGTAGGCAGCCAGCAGGGACTTGTCGGCAAGAATGTTGATGACCCGGGGCACGCCCCGGCTGGCGCGGGCCAGCAGCCGCAGGCCGGCGGGTGTAAACGGCACCGAACGCGCGCCGGCGATGGCCAGGCGCTGTTCGATATAGCCGCGCACCCCGGCCGCGTCGAGCGCTTCGAGGTGGCAGGAATGCACGATGCGCTGGCGCAGCTGCCGGAACCGCTCCGAGGCCAGGCGCCGGTCGAGCTCGGGCTGGCCGATCAGCACTACCTGCAGCAGTTTGCGGCGTTCGGTTTCCAGGTTGGTCAGCAGGCGTACGGTCTCGAGGGTGTTGTCGGGCAGCGCCTGGGCCTCGTCGATCAACAGCACCGGCCGGCGCCCGGCGCGGACCATGCCCGCGAGCTGCTCCTGCAGCAGGGCGTGGACTTCCTGCTGGGTCGGCCGGGCGGGCAGGGTGATCCCGAAATCGCGCGCCAGCGCGGTGCGCAGGGTGCCGGGCGAGAGATGCGGGTCCGGCAGCCAGGCGCTGACCCATGGCTCGTCCAGGTCTTCGAGCAACTGCCGGCACAGCAGGGTTTTGCCGAGCCCTACCTCGCCGGTTACCTTGATGAACCCGGCGCCCTGTTCCAGCCCGGCGCGCACGGTGGCCCGCGCCTCGGCGTGGCCGGCGTCCTCGATCCGGTAGGCCAGGTTGGGCGTCAGGCCGAACGGCGGGTCATCGAGCTGGAAGTGGTCGAGATACATCACTGCGGCCAGCTGGATTCCCCGAGCCGGTCGAGCCGTTCGCGGGCGGCCGCGCCCTGCTCGCGCCAGGCCTCGCCGTTGTCGTCGACGACCACCGGCCGGAGCATGATGACCAGCTCGGTCTTGACGGTGCGCTCCTGGCGGCTGCCGAACGCCTGGCCGAGAAACGGAATGCGGCTGAGCAACGGCGTGCCGAAGCGCTCCTGGCGCGCGGATTCGCGCATCAGACCGCCGATGACCACCAGCTGGCCACTGCGGGCGCGGATCACGCTGTCGGACTGGCGCACGCTGGAAAAGGCCAGCGGCAGGCTCTCTTCCTGGCCGGCAACGGTAAAGCTCTTGGTCTGGTCGGTGACTTCGCTGACGGTCGGGTGGATGTGCAGAATGATGTCGCCGTCGCGGTTGATCTGCGGGGTGACGTCGAGCGCGATGCCGGAGAAAAACGGCGTCAGCTGCACCGAGCTGGCCGCGGTGGTGCTGGCGCCGCCGGTAGCGGTGCGGCCGGTCACGCCGGTGACGAAGAACTCGTCGGTGCCGACCTTGATGACCGCCTTCTGGTTGTTGATGGTGGCCACACGCGGGCTCGACAGCACGCGCGTAGCGCCCTGGGTCTCGAGCAGTTCGATGAAGGCGTTGAAGTCGCCGGTGTCGGCGGCGATTACCGTCGAGCCGCCGAACGCCTCGCTCTCGAAGCCCGAGAACACGTTGCCGGGCGTGACGTCCAGGCCGCGGCCCCGGATGCTGGATACGCCGTCGTCGAAAATGCCGGTGCCGGCGGCCTGGCCGAAGCCGAACAGACGACCGTCGATGTCGCGCAGCGCCGTCCAGTTGATGCCCGAGCGATAGCCGTCGCTGAGTTCGACCTCGATGATCTTGGCTTCGAGGATGACCTGGCGCTGGACGCTGCCCTGGATGGCCTCGATCAGCTCGGCCACGGCCCGATGCTCGGCCGGCATGGCGCGCACCGAAATCACTCCCGACATCGGGTTGACCATCACGCTGCGGCCCTCGTCATCGTCGAGGATGCCGCGAATGGCCTCCTCGATACCGGACCAGAAGTTCGACTCGCTGGTCGTCTCGATGCGCGTGCCGGTGGCCGTCTCGGAATCGCCGGAGCGTTGCGCGAGTCCGCCGCCCCCGATACCGCCACCACCGATGCCGCCACCGATACCGTCCTGCAGCGCGGCGGGGTTTTCAGTCGACTGGCCGGAGCTGACCCGGGTGCGCGAGGAGCCTTCGCGGTTGATATCGAGGTAACCGACCTCGTAGATGCGGCTCTGCAGCGACGGCGGGCGAACCGTGTAACCGGTGGCGGTGCGCCGGAACTCCAGGCCGTAAACATCCTGGAGAATGTCGAGTACTTCCTCGACGGTGACGTTGCGAAGCTCGAGCGAGACCCGGCTGTCGACATCGGGATGGACGACCATGTTGTAGTCGGTGTCGGCCACCAGGCTCATCAGAAAGGCGCGCGCCGGGGCGTTCTCGACGGTCACGTGGAAGCGCTCCTCGGGCGGTGCCTCGGCGACCGGCTCCATCGGCGGCATCAGCAGCGCGTGGGTCTCGTCGACCGCCGGGGGCTCCTGTGCAGCGGCCTCGAGCCGCTCGAGAATGCGCTGATCCAGGTCCTCGGCGTGCTGGCTGGTGGTGCCGCAGGCGCTGGCCAGCAGCACAGCCAGACCGGCAAGGAAGAGTGTATTGAGTGGTTTGAGCATGAAAAACCTCGTTTCAACATTACCGGCCAAGGGGCTGGCGTCGGCTGGAAATGGTCAGGATCAGGGTTTCGCCATCGCGCTCGAGCACGACCCGGCCCGGTTCGATGGCGGTGATTTCGGCGCCGGCCACACGCTCGCCCGGCCCGACCCGGCGGTCATTGATAATCGCGACGCGACGCGACTCGGAGATCAGCACCGACTGCAGGCGAAGAGCGGGTTCGGCTCCGGACGGGTCGCCGGCATCACCGAACCAGGCACGAATCTCGGCCGGCGAGGGCGGGCGCGTCGGGTCTTCGACGGCCGGGGCCGCGCTGGCGACGGCCATGGCGAGCAGCGTGGCGATCAGGGCAGGAGGGTTCATTCGGCGCGGCATATCAGACTCCAAGCCAGTTTTCGTCGAGGGTCAGGCTGAACAGCATCAGCTCGACGCGATTGGTCGGCCAGTCCGGCACGTCCAGGCGCATCGACTCCAGGAAAATGCCCGACGGCAGCCCGGAAATCAGCGCCAGGTAGTCGCGCACGCCGTCGTGATCGGTCTCGACCACGACCCGGATACGATGCACGAAAACCCCGGGGACCGGGTTGCCCTGGTCGTCGCCGAGGGTCTGAACCGGCCGGTTTTCCAGCGTGACGAGGTCCAGCCCCGGGCGGTCCGAGAGCAGCCCGGAGAGCGTATCCAGGGCCTGGCGCGGCTCGGCAATGTCGCCGTAGGAGCTGGCCAGGCGGTCTTCGAGGGCAGCCGTTTCGGCCTCGAGCGATTCGATGCGTGCGCGCAGCTCGATATTCGGATCGCTGGCCCGGGCGGTGGCCAGTTGCTGAATACCGGTCGACAGCTCGCTGACCTGGCTGCGCACCTGCTCCAGGTCAGCCCGGACGTGCTCCTGGCGCTCGCGAACCGGATTCATCAGCACAACGTCCCAGATCAGGAAAATCACCGCCAGCACGGCCAGCAGCAGCAGCGCTCGCTCGCGCAGGTTCAGCCCGTTGATGCGCTCGGACAGCTTGTCGATGCGGGCTTTCAGGTTCATGAGTCGGTCTCGTCCTGGGTGCTGAGGAAAAACACCACGCCGGGTGGGCCCGGCTCGCTGTCCTCGACGACAATCCGGCGAAACCCGGTGCCGCTGAGCAGCGTATCGCCCGACAGCGCCTGCAGGTACTCCGGAATCAGCCGTGCCGACAGCGCCCGGCCGCGCAGGCTCAGGTCGTC
Source organism: uncultured Wenzhouxiangella sp. (assembly GCA_964417745.1). Taxonomy (GTDB): domain Bacteria; phylum Pseudomonadota; class Gammaproteobacteria; order Xanthomonadales; family Wenzhouxiangellaceae; genus Wenzhouxiangella. The sequence goes on along the minus strand of CAYQJJ010000054.1, from coordinate 2,364 downwards.
GCCGCGCTCGTCGAGCCACAGCTCGGTCAGCCAGAGCCCGTGCGGCCGATGGCGCGCCAGCGCGTCGAAGCGCCCCCGCAGGCGAGCCTCGGCGACCGGCCGGCGGTCTTCCAGGGCGGCAAGGCTGGCGCGCAGTTCGCCCCGGCGCGCTGTGAGCGCCTCGACGCGCGCTTCCAGCTCGGCCGAGGGCTCGCGGGCCACCGCAGTCTGCTGCATTTCGGTCAACTGCGCCAGCGCCCGGGACTCGGCCTGGCGCTGGCGTTCGAGCTCGGATTCCAGTGTTCCCACGCGCTGGCCGATCAGCAGCGTCCAGGCCAGCAGCAGTACGGTGAAACCGGCGCCCAGCACCAGCAGCGTGCGCGCCGAGAAGACAATCTTCTGCTTGCGAAAGATCGGCTGGTAAAGGTTGATCTGCTGGTTCACAGGCTGGTCTCCTCGCGTCGCAGCGCGCCGCCCAGGGCCAGCACCAGGGCTGCCGGCGCCTGCTCCGGAAAGGCCTCGCGGCAATCGACGACGGCGGCCCCATCGAGCAGCGCGACGTTCAGGTTGAGACGTTCCCCGAGCGCCTCGGCAAGTTGCTGCTGCCCCTCGAAACCCGGCACGATGCGCAGCGCGGCCAGCGGCGGCTGGGCGAAATGGCTGTCGTAGTAGTCCAGCGAGCGCTGGATTTCCAGGGTGATCTGGTCGGTGGCCTCATCGCCATAGCGCGCCAGCGCTTCGGTGCCGACTTCCAGGCGCCGGCTCAGGTAGAGGCTGGACTGGCGCGTCAGGGTGATGATGCCGTGGTTCTCTGCCAGGTACAGCATGGCAACCCCGCGCACGTCTTCATCGGTCCGGGCGGCCAGGTTGCGCAGTGCCATCTCGGTGGCATCGATGACCTGAAGGTTGAGGTCGGCCTGCTCGAACTGGTCGATGGCCTCGCGCACCACCCGCGCCCGGGCGGCAACGGCATACATCATCGACTGACCCTGCGGACGGTTTTCCTGGCCGGGGATCTCGAATACATCGATGACCGCATCATCAATATGGAAGTCGATCAGGTTCTTGACTTTCCAGCGCACTGCCGCGCGCAATTCGGAGGCCTCGACACGCGGCGCCTCGACCAGCAGCAGCTGGTAGGCATCGTCGCGCAGAACCAGGTTGATGGGCTGACGTTCTCCATCGAGGTACGTGCCCAGGCGACGGGAAACGTCGTCTTGCGTCGAAAATTCGCACCATTCGGCCCGCTCCAGAACGGCTGCCCGCCCGCGCTCGTGAGCGACCGTCGCCAGCGCCAGGTAGCGGTCGCCGATGTAGACGCCGGTCAGCTTGTTGGACCGTGACTGTTTTCTGAACAGCAAGATATCACCCTCTGAAAACGCTGGGCCGCGGGCCTTTCGGCGCCGCCGCATCGGGTCGTGACCGGTCAGGCAGGGTCGGTCGACGAGTGTGAAAAGATTAACAGTTTATGTCGTCCGGGCAAATTCCCGAAAGCCGAGAATCTGCTTTCAATATGCGTTTCAACTAATTGATTGACGCAATGTAAGGCAATCGGGCCCGGGTCTCAACAATGTCTATGCAAGTTACGTGCCGACTGGGGCGCCTGGCAGGGTTATCCGAAAATGCCGTGCACGAACCAGCCCTTGCGGGGCTTGTACTCACGAAATACCCACAAGCGGCGGCCGCGCTCGTCGTGGGCAATCCAGTAGTCGCGCCGGCAGTCCTGGTCCTCCCACCAGCCGGTCTCCAGGCGCTCGGGGCCTTCTTCCAGCCGTATCGATTCGCGCCGGCAGGGTGTGGGCTCGGGCAGCAGCCAGTTCGGGCGCGGGCGCGTTTCGTGGCAGGGGGGCGCCTGGCCGGGGCGCACCCAGCGCCAGGCTTTTTCCGGACGATGGTCATCATGGGCTGCCACGCCGGCCAGGCCGGACTCGCCCAGGCGGGCACCGAGCCGGTCGAGCAGGGCAGGCCAGGCATCGGCGCGATTCTGGCCGGAGAACAGGTCGGCCTGGGGCGGGCGGTGCTCGGCGGTACTCGCCGCCTCCAGCTTGACCGCGATGATCGGGGCTGCCAGCCGTAGCGGTTCGAGCTTGAGCCCGACCAGTTCGATCAGCCGCCGCGGATCGAATCCCGGCCGTGCCAGGGAGACCGAAAACGCCTGCGCGGCCGGGTCGTGTTCGGAGGCCAGGGTAATGTGCAGGCCGGTCAGCGCCCGGTCGCGTGCATAAAGCCATTGTCCCAGCCCGTCCAGGCCGCGGTTGATGACGAAGATCAGCGCATCGGTCGCGTGGGTGGCCACCGGTAGCTCGAGGCGCCGGGAAAAGCGCTCCGGTGGCTGCCAGCCGACCAGCGGCACATCGACACGACCGTGGATTTCGTCGAGATATT
>CAYQJJ010000053.1:0-13202 GCA_964417745.1 uncultured Wenzhouxiangella sp. | reverse complement strand
GCCGAGAATCGGCGCTCGACAAACCACCGCCCCCCGGCCCCAGGGCCCCAGCCCGCCCCCTTCTCATCCAAGACTCCGCAAAGCCTCCTTCAACGAGGAATAACCAACAGCCCCGCCAACGCTCGTCTCTCCGATGGCCAGGGCGCGGCCGCCGGTGCGGACGATGGATTCGAGCAGCACCGGTTCGCGGGCGATGAGGGTGAGGTCGGCGCCGGTCAGGTCGTAGCGGTTGGCCAGTTCGTCGAGTTCGGTCAGGCGTGCCTGGCGCCTGGCGAACAGGCCGGTGGTCAGGTAGACGATTCCGTCGATCTCCGCGCCGGCCCGGCGCACGGCCTGGTGAAGCTGCTGCTGCAGTGCAAGATCATGGTCGACCGCCCGGCGCGTGGGACGCCAGCGTACCGGTTGCTCGGCCACCAGCAGCGCCGGGCGCCCACGGCGCAGGAACGACACCAGTACCTCAATCGCGCGCGCCGCCGGGGCGCCGGAATCGCTCAGCAGCAATTCGCGCTGGATGAGTACCGGTGCCTGGCCGCGGTTCATCAGCGTCCCAGCCGGGCCAGGTCGGCGATATCGGCGATCAGCCCGCGCAGGCGACTCAGCAGCGCCAGGCGGTTGGTGCGAACAGCCGGGTCGTCGCTCATGACCATGACCGCCTCGAAGAACCGGTCGACCGGCTCGCGCAGGCTCGAAAGCTGGGTCAGGGCCGACTGGTAGTCGCCCTGCTCGAGCATTGGCGCGAGCGCCGACTCAGCCCGCTGAATTTCTCGAAACAACTCGATCTCGGCCTCATCTGATAGCAACTGCTCATTAATTGCTCCGATCGTGTCGCCTTCGGCCTGCTTGAGCAAGTTGCTGGTTCGCTTGTTGGCGGCAATCAGGCTCTCGGCTTCGGGCTTTTCGGCAAAGCCCTGCACAGCCCGCGCGCGGGCCATGAAATCGGCCACTGAAGTGGCTTTGCCCGCCGTTACCGCCTGGATCGTGGTGTTGTCGAGCGCGGCGTCCTGGGCGTGCGAGCGCAGTCGTTCGTTGAGGAACTGAACGACCTCGTCGATGACCTCGCCCGGGATTTCGATATCACCGGCGAGCGACTCGCCGGCTGCGGCAACCAGCTCGGGCAGGTTCAGCCCGCAGTCGGTGGCCTCGAGGATGCGGACCACGCCGAGCCCGGCGCGACGCAGTGCGAACGGGTCCTTGCTGCCCTTGGGTTTCTTGCCGGCCGCGAAAATACCGACCAGGGTATCCAGCCGATCGGCCAAGGCCAGTGCCTGGCCGGCCGGGTCGGCTGGCAGAGCGTCGCCGGCGTGGCGGGGCCGGTAATGGCTTTCGATCGCGTCGGCAACGCTGGCGTCTTCGCCGTCGGCCAGCGCATAGTGCCGGCCCATGATGCCCTGAAGTTCGGGAAACTCGCCGACCATCTCGGTGACCAGGTCGCACTTGCACAAGGCCGCAGCCCGTGCGGTGGCCGCGCCGTTGGCGCCCAGGCTGGTGGCCAGTCGAACCGCGAGTTGCTCGATGCGCTGGGCCTTGGCGCCCACCGATCCGAGCTTTTCCTGGAATTTGACTTCCTCGAGGCGCTCGCGGCGATCGGCCAGCGGCGTGCGTCGGTCCTGCTTCCAGAAAAACGCCGCATCGGCCAGGCGCGGATGGATCACGCGTTCGAATCCGGCAGTCATGGCCGCCGGGTCGCGGCTCTCGATATTGGCCACGGCAATGAACTGATCGGCCAGTCCGCCCTCGGCGCGACGCAGCGGGAAGCACTTCTGGTGCTGGCGCATCGACGAGACCAGCGCCTCCTCGGGAACCTCGAGAAAGGCCGGGTCGAAGCGCCCGAGCACCGCGACCGGCCATTCGGTCAGGCCGCTGTTTTCAGAAAGCAGCTCGCCGTCCTGCCCGGCGACCAGGCCGGCCTCGGCAGCAAGCTTGTCAACTTGTTGGCGAATCCGTTCCTGGCGCTGATCCGGGTCGGCCAGAACGAATGCTTCGGCCAGGGTGGCCTCGTAGTCGGTCGCCGAGGCGACCGGGTGCTTGCCGGGTGCGTGGATGCGATGGCCCTGGGTGTGGCCGCCCGCGGACAACCCGAAGGCCTCGAGCTCGACGACGCGCTCACCGTGCAGCGCGCACAGCCAGCGAACCGGTCGCAGGAAACGATCGTCGCGGTCCGACCAGCGCATCGAGCGCGCCCCGGCCATTTCGCGCACGGTTGCTTCGAGCGCGTCCTGGACGATCTCGTCGAGCGATTTGCCCGGCTGGCTGATGCGGGCAAACAGCCAGCGGCCCTGGTCGGTCTCGAGCCGTTCGAGCTCATCGACCGCCAGTCCGACGCTGCGCGCAAATCCCTCGGCAGCGCGGGTCGGGTTGCCATCGGCGTCGAAGGCGGCCTGCTCGGCCGGGCCCTTGCGGTCGAGTTCGCGGTCGGGCTGGCGGGCCAGTACTTCGGGAATCAACAGCGCCAGGCGCCGCGGTGTAGCCAGGCAGCGAATGGCGCCGGTACTGGCGATCAGCCCGGCGGCCTCGAGGCGTTTGCCGATGCCCTCGGCGAGCAGCCGGGACTGGTCGTCGAGCATCCGCGCGGGCAGTTCCTCGCAGCCGAGCTCGAGCAGCAGTGCGTCGCGATGGCTCATGCCACAACCTCCCGGGCCAGGCCCGGAAAGCCGAGCGCTTCGCGCCGGGCCAGGTAGGTCTCGGCGACCCGCCGCGAGAGATCGCGGATGCGCAGGATATAGCGCTGGCGCTCGGTGACCGAGATTGCCTGCCGGGCGTCGAGCAGGTTGAAGGTATGCGAGGCCTTGAGCACTTGATCGTAGGCCGGCAGCGGCAAATCGGCGTCGACCAGCTTGTTGGCCTCGGCCTCGCAGGTATCGAACCAGCTAAACAGGCTCGCGCTGTCGGCGTGTTCAAAGTTGTAGGCCGACTGCTCGACCTCGTTCTGGTGGAATACTTCGCGGTAGGTGATGGGGCCGTTCGGACCGACGGTCCAGACCAGGTCGTACACCGATTCCACGCCCTGCAGATACATCGCCAGACGCTCCAGACCGTAGGTGATCTCGCCCATCACCGGCCGGCACTCCAGCCCGCCGGCCTGCTGGAAATAGGTGAACTGGGTGACTTCCATGCCGTTGAGCCAGACTTCCCAGCCCAGGCCCCAGGCCCCCAGCGTGGGTGATTCCCAGTTATCCTCGACAAAGCGGATGTCGTGGACCTTCGGGTCGATGCCGACCGCGTCGAGCGATCCGAGATAGCGCTCCTGGAAATCCAGCGGCGAGGGTTTCATCACCACCTGATACTGGTAATAATGCTGCAGGCGGTTGGGGTTGTCACCGTAGCGGCCGTCGGTCGGCCGGCGGCATGGCTGAAGGTAGGCCGCGTTCCACGGCTCCGGCCCCAGCGAGCGCAGGAAGGTCGAGGGATGAAACGTGCCCGCGCCGACCTCGAGGTCGAGCGGGGCGTTGAGCAGGCAGCCCTGGTCGGCCCAGTACTGGTCCAGGGTGCGAATGAAATCCTGAAAATTCACGACAACGACGGTTTGAACCTTGGCAACAAGCCGCCAAGTATACCGGCCCGGGCACGCCGACCGAAACACGCGCGCCCGCCCGACACGACCGCGAATGAAGAGTCGACACCATGACCCGAATGCTCATCATCAAGACCGGCAGCGCACCGGGCGAGATCCAGCGCCGGCACGGCGATTTCCATGCCTGGTTCATCGACCGCCTGGGCCCAGACCGATTCGACTTCCAGGTCGCCAATGTCCAGGATGGCGATGCCCTGCCCTCGAGCGATGAGGGAACGAGCAATGAACGAGTCGACGCGGTGCTGGTCACCGGCTCGCCGGCGATGGTCTCGCATGGCCACGGCTGGTCCGAGGCCACGGCCGACTGGCTGCGCGCCTTCCACGCCACGGGCCGGCCGATGCTGGGTGTGTGCTACGGCCACCAGCTTATCGCCCATGCCCTCGGCGGCCGCGTCGGCGCCAATCCGGCCGGCCGGCAGATGGGGACCGCGCGCGTCGAGCTCGATGCTCCCGAAGATCCACTCCTCGGTAACTTCAGCCCGGTCAGTGATTTCCAGGTCACCCACGTCGAGTCCGTCCTCGAGCCGCCCTCCGGCGCTCGGGTTATCGGCCGCTGCGCCGCCGACCCGAACCATGCCCTGCATTTCGGTGCGCGCAGCTGGGGCGTACAGTTCCATCCGGAATTCGACGAGGAGATCATGGCTTGCTATATTCGCTGCCGCTCCTCGGTGCTCGCCGGCGAAGGTATCGACCCCGAACGCCTGCTCGAGCGCATGAGTGCCGCGCCCGCAGGAGCCGCGCTGTTGCGGCGCTTTGCCGATATCGCCGCGACCGAAGCCGAACCCGCCTGAACCGACCGGGGACCGAAACCGCTCACCCGAATCAGCCACCAGGACTGCCATGAACGAGACCGAGAAAGAGACCGAGTCCTCCGCCCATCCGATCGATCTGCAGTTTCTCGGCGCGGCCGGAACGGTCACCGGCTCGAAGTTTCTGCTCACCCACCGCTCGCGCCGGATTCTGGTCGATTGCGGACTGTTTCAAGGCTTCAAGCAGCTGCGTGAGCGCAACTGGCGACCCTTCCCGGTCGAGCCGCGCTCGATCGATGAGGTAGTGCTCACTCATGCCCACCTCGATCACTCGGGCCATCTCCCGATTCTCTGCCGCGACGGCTACCGGGGCAGTATCTGGGCGAGCCCGGCAACGCGCGATCTGTGCCGCTACCTGCTGCCCGACAGCGGCTTCATCCACGAAAAGGACGCCGCGCTGGCCAACCGGCACCACTACACCCGCCACCACCCGGCCCGGCCGCTGTATACCCAGGATGATGCAAAGGCCTGCCTCAAGCAGTTCAAGTCCCAGCGCATCGGCAAGCCGCGCCAGCTCGATGCCAATACCCGGTTGCTGTTTCACCGCGCCGGGCATATTCCCGGCGCGGCGATGGTCGAGTTGTTCCTCGATGACACGCGCATCCTGTTCACCGGTGAGCTCGGTCACGGAGACAGCCCGACCATGCCGCCACCGGATAGCGTCGAGTCGGCCGACTACCTGGTCATCGAGTCCACCTACGGCAATCGCCGGCGCGATCGCGGCGATGCCGAAGTCGCCCTGGCCGAAGTGATCAAGCGCACCCTCCAGCGCGGCGGCACGCTGATCATCCCGGCCTTTGCCGTCGGCCGCACCCAGCTGTTGCTGCACCACCTTCAGCGACTCATCGCGAGCGGGCGGGTGCCGAAGGTTCCGGTGTTTCTCGACTCGCCGCTGGCGATCAACGCCACCGAGGTGTTTGCCAACCACCCCGACGACCACCGCCTCAGCGCCGCCGAGGCCGAGGCGGCCTGTGCGCTGCCGCGCTACGTCCGCGACCCCGAGGAATCCAAGGCCCTGGACAAGGATCCGATGCCCAAGATCATCATCGCCGGCAGCGGCATGGCCACCGGCGGCCGGGTGCTGCACCATCTCAAGGTATACGCTCCGCACAAGCACAACACCATCGTGCTTTCCGGGTTCCAGGCCGCGGGCACGCGAGGCGCGTCGCTGGCCGAGGGGGCTGCCGAAATCAAGATTCATGGCCAGTACTGGCCGGTGCGCGCCGAAGTCGCTCGCCTGGACATGCTCTCGGCCCACGCCGATCGCGAAGAACTGCTCGACTGGCTGGGCAATTTCACCCGGCCACCGAAGCGCACTTTCATCGTCCACGGCGAACCGGCCGCCGCCGACGCCCTGCGCCTGGCCATCGAGGAGCGTTTCGGATGGTCCTGCCGAGTGCCCGAACACCACGAGGTCGCTGAACTGAGGTGAGCATGCAATCCGACGAATCGGACACCGACGCTGGCGCGAACAATCTCAGCGCCCGCCGCATCGGCCTGGATACCCAGGACCAGCCCGTGGTGTTGACCCATCGTGACTGCGCGGTTTGTCGCTCGGAGGGTTTTTCGGCGCACGCGCGGGTGCGCGTCGGGGCCGGCAACCGGCGCATCATCGCCACGCTCTACCAGGTCGACGCGGACTGGATTCAACCCGGCCAGGCGGGGCTGTCCGAATCAGCCTGGCGCCGACTGGGCGTGGCCGAGGGCGATGAGCTGCACCTGTCCCACCCCCAACCCCTGACTTCGCTGGGCCCGGTACGCGGGCGCATCCACGGCAAGCCGTTCGGCCGCCAGGCGCTGCACGATGTCATCCAGGACGTCGCCGCCGGGCGCTACTCGGATATCCACATCAGCATGTTCCTGACCGCCATGGCCGCCACGCCGGCCAGCGACGATGAGCTGGTGCACCTGACCGAGGCGATGATCGAGGCCGGCGACAGACTGCAATGGGATCGTGAGCCGATCGCCGACAAGCATTGCGTCGGCGGTCTGCCCGGCAACCGCACCACGCCACTGGTGGTTGCCATTGGCGCGGCCTGCGGGCTGTGGATGCCCAAGACCTCATCGCGCGCCATCACCTCGCCGGCCGGCACCGCCGACACCATGGAAACCCTCGCCCCGGTCGATCTGGACCTGGCCGCCATGCGCCGGGTGGTCGAGGCCGAAGGCGGTTGCGTGGTCTGGGGCGGGGCGGTCCGACTGAGCCCGGTCGATGACATTCTCATCCGCGTCGCCCGGGTCATGGATCTCGACGCCGAGGCCCAGCTCATCGCCTCGGTGCTGTCGAAAAAGATCGCCGCCGGATCGACCCACCTGGTGCTCGATCTGCCGGTCGGACCGACCGCCAAGATCCGTACCGAATCCGACGGACAACGGCTCGAGCAACGCCTGGCCAGCGTGGCCCGCGCCTTCGGGCTGCGCACGCGAATCCGTCTGACCGACGGCCGCCAGCCGGTCGGGCGCGGGATCGGCCCGGCGCTCGAGGCGCGCGACATCCTGGCGGTGCTCGACAACGCCGCCGATGCCCCCGCGGATCTGCGCGAGCGCGCCATCGACTTGGCCGGAGCGCTGCTGGAGATGACCGGCGTGGCCGGCACCGACAGTGGTGTGACGCTGGCGCGCGAGACCCTGAGCGAAGGCCGCGCGCGCGAGAAGTTCCTGTCCATCTGCCGCGCCCAGGGTGGCCTGCGCGAACCCCCGGTTGCCCGGCGCCAGTTCGTGTTTCGCGCCCGCCGGGCCGGCCAGGTCACCGAGTTCGACAATCGCCGCCTCGGCCAGGTTGCCAAGCTGGCCGGCGCGCCGGGGGCTCCGGCGGCCGGCATCGAATTGCACGCCCACCTCGACCAGGCCGTCGAGGCCGGAGTGCCGCTCTATACCATCCACGCCGAGACCGCCGGTGAGTTGAACTATGCCCGCGAATTCGCCTTCAGCAATGGTGATATTGTCCGGGTTGCGCCAAACCATGCCACCTGAGGTCAGATTCTGATGCCGCAAGCCGATCGATTGCTCAGCGTTGCCCTGCCCGGCAATGAACCCCTGGCCCGCGCGCTCAACGAACTGCTCGGCAGCCAGACCGCGCCCATCGAGCATCGGCGATTTCCCGACGGTGAGAGCTACGTGCGCCTGCATGCCGACCCCGCCGGGGCCAGCATCATGCTTGTTGCCACCCTCGACCGGCCCGACGAAAAGTTGCCGGCATTGCTGTTTGCCGCCGATCTGGCCCGCGAACTCGGCGCCGCCCGGGTCGGTCTGGTCTGCCCCTACCTGCCCTATATGCGCCAGGACCAGCGCTTCAACCCCGGTGAGGCACTGACCTCGCGCAGCTTTGCGCGCTGGCTGTCGAGCCATCTCGACTGGCTGGTCACGGTCGACCCCCACCTGCACCGCTATGCCAGCCTGGACGAAATCTACGCGCTCGAATCCGAAGTCGTCCACGCCGCTCCGGCGCTGGCCGACTGGATTGCCGAGCAGATCGAACGCCCGGTGCTGATCGGGCCCGACGCCGAGAGCGAGCAGTGGGTCGCCGCGGTTGCCGACGGTCACGGCCTGCCCTGGCGAGTGCTGCGCAAGAAGCGCCACGGCGATCACCAGGTCAGCATGGAACTGCCCGACCTGTCGGGCCTGGCCGATCACACGCCGGTGCTCATTGACGACATCATTTCCTCCGGCGGCACCATCGCCGAGGCCACGCGCAATCTCACCGAAGCCGGCATGGCCGCGCCGGTGGTGGTGGCCGTCCACGGCCTGTTCGGAGAGCGCTCGCGCGAGCTGCTCCACCACGCCGGGGTGGCGCGGGTGGTGTGCACCAATTCGGTCAACGCCCCGGAATCGGAAATCGGCCTGAGCCACCTGCTGGCCCCGGCCATCGCGCGCCTGGCGCGGGCCTGAAAACCACGCTGCCGAAAGAACTTCCGGCCGAGAAACCAGACACGCAAAAAGACACAGCCGCACGAACCCCAATGAGCCGAGACACCATCTACCGCAGCCCGGACGATCCGGCCGACCCGTTCGAGTTCTCCGAGCGCGTGGTGCGCGTGTTTCCGGACATGATCGAACGCTCCGTGCCCGGCTACCGCCAGTTGCTCGAGCTCACCCCGCTGATGGTCCGCCGCGCCGTTCAGCCCGACAGCCGCATTTATGACCTGGGTTGCTCGCTGGGCGCGGCGACCCTGGCGGCCCGCCGTGCGGTACACAGCGAGGGGGTCAGCATCATCGCTGTCGACACCTCGCCCGACATGGTCGCGCGCTGCCGCGAGGAAATCGCTGCCGACAACTCGCGCGTGCCGGTCGATGTGGTGGAAGGCGATGCCTGCGAAATCGAGCTGTCGAACGCCTCGGTGGTACTGATGTTCTTTACCCTGCAGTTCATCGCCCCGCAGCGGCGCGAGGCACTGATGCAGAAAATCTTTCAGGGCCTGCGACCGGGCGGCTTGCTGTTGCTGGCCGAAAAACTCGCCTTCGAACCCGAAGCCGAACAGCAATGGCTGGACGACCATCACCTCGATTTCAAGCGCGCACAGGGGTACTCGGACCTGGAGATTGCCCGCAAGCGCCAGGCTTTGGAAAACGTGCTGGTACCCGAAACCCGCCGGGCTCACCACGAGCGCCTCACCCGGGCTGGATTTTCACGCGTGATCGATTGCTTCCAGTGCCTGAATTTCGCCGCCCTGGCGGCGCTGAAATGACCGACCATCCCGACGCGCCGGAGGACAGGCCCGAAGGCGTACTCGACGAGGCACTGGAAATCGCGCATGTTGCTGCGCTCGAGCACCACGGCGATTACCCGCGCTGGCAGGCCGCGCTGGACCGCCTGCCCGCGGTCGAGACCGGCTGGCGCATCGAGTCGGGCCGGCTGGTTGCCGGGGCGCCGGTGGCCGAACCCGAGGCCCTGGCCGGGCTGCTCAAGACCTGGATTCCCTGGCGCAAGGGGCCGCTGAGCCTGGGCGGGGTGGCGATCGATACCGAGTGGCGCTCGGACTGGAAATGGGACCGCCTGGCAGGAGCCATCGATCTGTCCGGTCGCCGGGTGCTCGACGTCGGCGGCGGCAACGGCTATTTCGGCTGGCGCATGCTCGACCACGGTGCCCGCAGCGTACTCGGCTGCGACCCGAGCGTGCTGTTCGCGCTCCAGCACCAGGTCATCGAGCATTTCGCCGGCCCGGCCCCCCATCGCGTGCTCGCGCTCCGGCTCGAAGACCTGCCCGCCGAACTCGAGCGCTTCGATATCGTGTTCTCGATGGGCGTGCTCTACCACCGGCGCGACCATCGCGCGCATCTTGCCGACCTGGCCGCGCGCCTGGTCGAAGGCGGCGAGCTGGTCATCGAGACCTTGATCATCCCCGGGTCCGGGCACGAGTGCCTGTTTCCCGCGGGGCGCTACGCGCGGATGCGCAATGTCCACGCGCTGCCCACGCAGCAACTTCTCGGAGACTGGCTCGACGAGGCCGGTTTTGGAGACCTTCATTGCCTCGACATTACCGCCACCGGCGTGGCCGAGCAGCGCAGTACCGAATGGATGCCGTTTCAGTCGCTGGAAGACGCGCTCGACCCGCAAAACCCGGAGCACACCATCGAGGGCCACCCGGCCCCGCTGCGCACGGTGATCAAGGCTCGGCGCTGAAGACCGCCATCTGGGTGGGCGCGCCGTGCTCGGGGTCTTCGTCACCGATGCCGGAAAAGCGCACCTGGTAGCCGTGGCGGCCGGCCAGGCCCCGGCACCACCTGCGAAACTTCGCCCGGCCCCACTCGAAGCGATGGTCGGGGTCGCGAAACTCGCCGGCACCGAGCCCGATCAGGGCGTTGTAATCCCCGTTGGGGGTGGTCAGCACGATGGTCGACAGCCCATAGGCGCCGAACACGGTGTTTTCCATGCGCGAGAGATCGCGCGGGTCCAGGTGTTCGATGGTCTCGACCAGCGCCGCGGCCTGGTAGCCCTGGCAGTCGCGGTGGGGTTCGGTCCAGGAACCGTGCACCAGCCGTACCCGCCCCGGCGTCAGGGCGGGGTCGGAGAGAATCTCGCTGCGCACCACCTGCAGCGCCGTGGCTGAAGATTCCAGCGCCAGGATTTGTTCAAAACACGGTTCGGCGACCAGCCGGGCCAGCAGCGCCCCGGACCCGCAGCCCAGGTCCATGACGCGCCGTGCCCGGCAGTCGATCAGCGCCGCGACAACCGCATCGAGGCGGCGCTGGTGGAGCTCGGTCAGCATGCCGGGCCCGCCGGAGGGGCCGCCTGGCAGCGCCATCCCCGGCAGTGCCGGGAGGCGCCGATTGTGGTCAGCGGCGTCAGATGATGCCGAGGATGCTGGCCAGGACGATCAGGATCAGCCCCGGCGTGACGACGCGGGTCAACCACAGCCAGGCGGTGAAGGCCCAGTCGGGCATCTTGTCGTCGAGCTCCTCGCGGGTGATCTTGCGCGACAGCACCCAGCCGGCGAACAGCGCCGTGAGCAGGCCACCGATGGGCAGCATGACGTCGGCGGCGACGTATTCGATGGCATCCATGACCGAGCGCCCGCCGATCGAGACCTCCGACCACAGGTTGAACGAGAACACCGAGGCCAGGCCCATGATCCAGGCCAGCCCGGCCACGCACAACGCGGCGGCCTTGCGCGACAGGTTGGTTGACTCGACCAGCCAGGCCGTGGCCGGCTCCATCAACGAGATGGCGCTGGTCCAGGCCGCGACCGACAGCAGCAGGAAAAACGCCATGCCGTATGCGATGCCGAATGGCATTTCGGCAAACGCCAGCGGCAGCGAGGTGAAGATCAGCCCGGCCCCGCCGCTGCCCGGATCGATGCCGAACGAGATCACGATCGGGAAGATCGCCAGCCCGGCCAGCAGTGCGACCAGGGTGTCGGCGACGGCCACCGTGGTGCCCACGCGCGGAATATCGACGTTGGAGGGCAGGTACGCCCCGTAGGTCATGATCGCGCACATGCCCAGGCTCAGGGTGAAAAAGGCCTGGCCCATGGCGGTCACGATCATCGGCCCGGAGACCTGTGACCAGTCGGGCCGGAACAGAAACGCCACCGCCTCGCCGAAATGGCCGGTATTCATGCCGTAGCCGAGCAGCACAAGCAGCAATACCAGCAGTATCGGCATCAGGATGCGGATGGCGCGCTCGAGGCCTTTCTCGACGCCGAAGGCGACCACGCTGACGGTCATGATCATGAAAAAGCCGTGCCAGAAGGTCAGCTCGCCGGCGCTGGCAAGCAGGCTGGAAAAGGTCGCTTCCGGGTCGGAGATCGAGGCGCCCCCGAACAGCTCCTTGAGATAGAGAAAGCCGTAGTGAAGGGTCCAGCCGGCGACCACCGAATAGAACGACAACACCAGGAAGCCGGCAACCACGCCGATCCAGCCGAGCGTCATCCAGCCTCGTGTCGCGCCGGCGTCGTCGGCGAGTTCGCGCAGCGAGTTGATCGGGCTCATGCGCCCGCGCCGCCCGATGACGATTTCTGAAAACATGATCGGCAGGCCGACCGCGGCGATACAGATCAGGTAGATCAGTACAAAGGCCCCGCCGCCGTTTTCGGAGGTGATGTAGGGGAAGCGCCAGATGTTGCCCAGCCCGACCGCCGAACCGGTGGCGGCGAGGATGAAGGCCAGGCGCGATGACCACATGCCGTGAATGGAGGAAGTTTGCATAGCTGGTTCCCGTCCCCGGTGATTGTCTTGTAAGGAATGGTTGTTATTGGAAGACTCGACGCGCAATTGTGCGCCAAGCCGCCGCCAGGTTCAAACACCGGGTTCAGCGGGCCTTGCCGCCGAAATCAGCTCGCCCGCCGGGCCAGCCGCAGGTTCCAGGCGTGAGCGCCGAGTACGGCCAGCCCGCCAATGACCGAGACCACCGGGACCCAGGGGCTGGAAAAGTGCAGCGGGGTGAGAATGACCGCACTCATCAGCCCGACCGCGACGAGCGCCAGCAGCCCGGGGCCGGCGTGGCGGTGGCGGTACCAGCCCAGGGTCATGGCCGTGAGCACCAGCAGCCAGGTTGCTGCGAGCAGCGTCCACTCCAGCCACAGCAGTTTCTGCCACAATCCGATCTCCCAGTAGCGCCGGTTCAACCACAGCGCGGGATAAAGTAAGAAGACGGCGGTCAAAGTGGCACAATGCGTGGCACAGACCATGGCGACGACCATGCCGAAGCGATCCGGCCAGGTTCTGCGTTTCATGAAGCTGCCATCCAAAAGTGTTATCTTATAACATTATCGAAACCATCGCTTGCGATTCGTCGGGAGACCAGACCATGATTCATCCCCGTCTTTGTGTATTGATTGCCGGCCTGCTGGCCGGTGCCTCCGCCAGCGCCGAGATCGAGCGCCAGCACGAGGCTCACGTCCACGGCGAGGCGATCGGCACGCTCGCTGTCGAGGCCGGCCGGGTCGAACTCGAGCTGTCGCTGCCCGGGGCCAACCTGGTCGGTTTCGAACACCCGCCGCGCGACGACGCCCAGACCGAGGCGATCGAGGCGGCGCTGGCGCGCCTGGCCGGCGGCGACTGGCTGGTCGCCGACCCGCGCGCCGGGTGCCGGGTCGAGACGCTGGAGGCCCGGACCCACGGCTTCGGCAAGGGCCGGGACCAGAACGGCGAGCACCATGCCGGCCATAGCCCGAATCACGAGGGTGCCTCCGAACATGACCACGGCCGCGATCGGGGCCACGATCATCACGACCACGACCACGACCACGACCACGACCACGACCATGACCATGGCCATGACCAGGAGCACGAGCACGAGCACGAGCACGGGCATGCCGAGTTCCACGTACGCGCCGAGCTCGAATGCGATGCCGGCAACCCGGGCTGGCTCGAGCTCGATGTGT
>CAYQJJ010000052.1:6246-13548 GCA_964417745.1 uncultured Wenzhouxiangella sp. | reverse complement strand
GCCGAACCCGAGCAGGCCCAGAGCGAAATCCAGGCCGCCATCGAGCGGGCCCGGAAAAAGAAGGACCCCGACCAGTGAGCGCGATCGAGCGAGCTCCTGAACCAACCCCGGCCCCGGCCGTGATCGGACCCGGCCGATGAAGTTCGAACTGGCCGGCGCGCCGCACCTGCCGCCGTCGAACAGCGTCGGCTCCATGATGCGCCAGGTTCTCTACGCCCTGGTTCCGGCGATCATCGCCCACGCCTGGTATTTCGGCTGGGGGATCGTTTTCCAGATCGCGCTGGCCGTCGGTTTTGCCGTGGCCTTCGAGGCGATCATGCTCAAGCTGCGGCAGCGCCCGATCGGGCCGTTCCTGGGCGATTACAGCGCCGTGGTCACCGGCGTGCTGTTCGCGCTGTGCATGCCGCCGCTGGCGCCCTGGTGGATCGCGGCGACCGGCATGCTGTTCGCGGTAGTCGTCGCCAAGCACCTCTACGGCGGCCTGGGGTTCAACCTGTTCAACCCGGCCATGGTCGGTTTTGCCGCCGTTGTCATCGCGTTTCCCGGCGACCTGAGCAACTGGCTGGCCCCACGCGCGCTTTCACCCGGGCTGCCGGGGCTCGGCGACACGCTGCGCGCGATCTTTACCGGACAGCTGCCCGAAGCATTGCGCTGGGATGCCATCAGCCAGGCCACGCCGCTCGATGCGCTGCGCACCGGCGTGCAGGACAACCGACTGGTCAGCGAAATCCGGCAAGCGCCCATCTTCGGCGACTTCGGCGGCCTGGGCTGGGAGTGGATTGCCAACTGGTACGCCATCGGCGGGCTCTGGCTGCTGTATCGGCGCATCATTACCTGGCACGTTCCGGTCGCGGTGCTGCTGACGGTGATCGCGGTTTCGACGCCGATGTGGCTGCTCGGGCCCGACACCAACCCCTCGCCGCCGCAGCATATCTTCTCCGGCGCGCTGGTGATCGCCGCTTTCTTCATCGCCACCGACCCGGTCTCGGGTGCGAGCACGTTCCGGGGCAAGCTCATCTTCGGCGCCGGGGTAGCCCTGCTCACCCTGGCCATCCGGCGCTTCGGCGGCTTTCCGGACGGCGTGGCCTTCGCGATCCTGATCATGAACATGCTCGCCCCCCTGATCGACCGCTTCACCCTGCCGCGAACCTACGGCCACGGATGACCGGAAACCTGGCTTCGGCGCGCTTGCTGTATCCTCGAAACCGTTCAATCCACGACCCTTCGCCACCCCATCGAAACCCATGTTCGGCCTGCCAACGCGATTCTTCCCCAGCTTTCTGGCCCTGGCGCTGATCGGCTTGAGCGCGGCGCTGCTGCTGAGCGGGCTTGACCAGCTCACGCGCGATCGGATCGCGCTGGCCGAGGACCGGCGCGCGCTGGCCGCCCTGACCGGGCTGCTCGGGTCGATGGAGTTCGACAACGAACCGGCACGCGACTGGATCGAGCTGCCCATCACCGGCCTGGACGAACCGGCGCGCATCCATCGCGCACGGCTCGAGGACGAGCCGGTCGCGCTCCTGGTCGACCTGACTACCCCGCGCGGCTACAGCGGCGACATCCGGCTGCTGATCGCCGCCGACCCCGACGGAATGGTGCTTGGCGTGCGCGTTCTCGAACACCGCGAGACCCCGGGCCTGGGAGACCGGATCGAGCGCGAGCGCAGCGACTGGATCGAGCAATTCGACGGCCGAAGCCTCGGCGACCCGCCCGCCGAAGCCTGGGCGCCGGACCGCCGCGGCGGCGATTTCGATACCATGACCAATGCCACGATCACCGCCAGCGCGGTCATCGAGGCAACGCGCCTCGCCCTAGAGGTCATCGAGGCAACGGGGGAGCGAATCTGGCGCGAGCCGGTGGAATCCGCCGAACACGACTGAGGCCGGCCTGCGGTTACCGCCCGAGACAATTAAAACGATACAGACAACGATACAAACGACGATACAAACAAGGGGAGATCATGCTTACGCCACGCACCCCGGCGACCATCCTGATGATCCTGCTGGTGCTGATTGCAGGTCCCGGGGAAGCCGCCGACGGGCCGATCAGTCTGCCCGAACTGGCAGGCCTCGAGCCGGCCATGACCCGTTGCGGCGCCGGCACGCCGGGGCACCGCTGGGCAACCCACTACGCCGATCATCCCGACTGGCTCGAGGAGGTGCTCGAACGCGCCTCACCCTGGCTGGGCCAGGTCGCCGAGCGGGTTCGCGCGCGCGGCCTGCCGCTCGAACTGGTACTGCTGCCCGCGGTTGAATCCGGATACGACCCGTTCGCCTATTCGCACTGGCGAGCCGCCGGAAGCTGGCAGTTGCTGGCCGAAACCGCCCGCGACCAGGGCCTGGCCATCGAGCGCTGGTACGACGCACGGCGCGACATGCTGGCCGCCACGCCGGCGGCCCTGAACTACCTGGAAACCCTGGCCGAGCGCTTCGACCGGCGCTGGCCGCTGGCGCTGGCCGCCTACAACGCCGGCCCCGGACGCGTGGCCCGCGCCGTCCGAACCGCCAGGGCCGGGACCGATCCGCTCGAGCTCGGGCTGCCCGGCGAGACGCGTATCTACCTGCAGCGTATTCAGGGCCTGAGCTGCCTGTTCAGCAACCCGTCCGGCTTCGGCATCCGGCCCGCGCGCGGGCCGGACCCGGACGGTGTCGCGGTCATCGAACTGGACGGCGCGGTCGACCTGGCGGCCCTGGCCCTGGCCGCCGAACTCGACATTACCGCGCTGGTTTCGCTCAACGCCGGATTCAAACGCCACATCACCCCGCCCGACGGGCCCCACCGGGTCATCGTGCCGGCCGCGGCCGAGCACCGAACCCGAGCCGCACTGGTGCGGCTGGGCACCGTGACCAGCCTGCACTGGGGACCCGACAATATCCGGCGCGGCGACACGGCCGCCGGCATCGCCCGGCGCCACGACGCGGTCCCCGAGGCGCTGATCGAGCTCAACGGCTTCGAGCACCGGCCACCGCAAAAAGGCCAGCGCGTCCTCATCCCGCCGCCCGACAGCCGTCCGGACCGGGCCGATTACGCCCGCGTGCACCGACAGCTTGCAGAGCTGCAGCAGCGCCTTCACCCCGAGCACCACAACCGCCACACCGTTCGCACCGGCGAGGACCTCTGGGTGCTCTCGCAACGCTTTTCGGTCTCCGAAGCCGCGATTCGGCGCTTCAACGGCCTCGGCCGCAACGCCGGCATCCGGCCCGGCCAGTCGATTGCCATTCCGCCGGGGCCGAGCGCCGCCCGGCCTCATGAATACCGGGTTCAGTCCGGCGATACCCTGTGGTCGATCGCGCGGGACCGCGGCGTGTCGCTGACCCGTCTGCGCCAGCTCAACGGGCTGCCCGATGGCGACATTGACTTGAGGCCCGGCCGTATACTCACCATTGGCGACCCGGGTTGCTGCGCAATCGTGCCCCTGTCCGGGCTCGATCAGCCCGCCCGAAGCGCCGAATCGCCATGAACGAACGCCCATGAACCAGCCCGAATCCTCCGCAAACATCTGGCAGCAGGGCCTGTGGCACAACAATCCGGGCCTGGTCCAGCTGCTCGGCCTGTGCCCGCTGCTGGCGGTGACCAACACCGCCATCAACGGCCTCGGGCTGGGCCTGGCGACGCTGTTCGTGCTGGTCATGAGCAACCTGCTGGTGGCCCTGCTCCGCCACCAGCTTCAGCCCGAGATCCGCATCCCGGCCTTCGTGCTGATCATCGCCACGCTGGTGACGATCGTCGATCTGAGCCTGCAGGCCTGGCTGCATGACCTGAGTCGCACCCTCGGCATTTTCGTCCCGCTGATCGTCACCAACTGCACCATCCTGGCGCGTGCCGAAGCCTTTGCCTCGCGCCGCAACGTCACCGCCGCGCTGCACGACGGCCTGGCCCAGGGGATCGGCTTTGCGCTGGTACTGATCGCGCTGGGCGCGGCGCGCGAAATTGTCGGACAGGGCACCTTGCTGGCCGATGCGGACCTGCTGCTGGGCGCCTGGGCCGAGAACCTGAGCCTGCGGATCCTGCCAGAGGGCTGGGGGCTGCTGCTGGCCCTCATGCCACCCGGCGCTTTCATCGGCCTGGGGCTGATGGTCGCCCTGCGCCAGCGCCTGATCCGCGCACCGCGTGCGCAAGCCACCCAAACCCTGTCCGGAGAAACCGCTTGAAAGCTGCCGACCGCCGCGAGTTCTTCCGCCGGCTGGCCGAAATCCGGCCCGAGCCCAAAACCGAACTCAATTACAACAGCCCGTTCGAGTTGCTGGTGGCCGTGACGCTGTCGGCCCAGGCAACCGATGTCGGGGTCAACAAGGCCACCGCCCGGCTGTTTGCCGTTGCCAACACGCCCGAGGCGATTCTCGAACTCGGCGAGGACGGGCTCAAGGACTACATCAAGACCATCGGCCTGTTCAACAACAAGGCCAGAAACGTCATCGCTGCCTGCCGCCGGCTCGTCGAACACCACGGCGGCCAGGTTCCGGACAACCGCGCCGAGCTCGAAGCGCTGCCCGGCGTGGGCCGCAAGACCGCCAACGTCATTCTCAACACCGCCTTCGGGCAACCGGCCATGGCGGTCGACACCCACATCTTCCGGGTTTCCAACCGCACCGGTCTGGCGCCGGGCAAGACCCCCCTGGCGGTCGAGAAAGCCCTGCTCAAGCGCGTGCCGGAGGAATACCTGCTCGATGCCCATCACTGGCTGATCCTGCACGGGCGCTACACTTGCCGGGCCCGCTCGCCGCGCTGCGGCGAATGCCCGGTCCTCGATCTGTGCCGCTGGAAAGACCGCAAACGCCACGTAGGCGGTTCCCTGGCCTCGTCATGATCGCTTTGCGATTCGATGCCGATCTGGTGCAATATGATCGGCAGTCTGCGGGTCTTATCCGACAAGCGCGGGCGGCAAGCCCTCGCAGCAAGCTCGATCAAGCGACCGGCTTGCATGCATTTCACCTATAAACGATTGGAGAACGCAACATGGCTAACAACAGCAAACTCGTCAAGACCATCGGCACCCTGGCCGCCGTTTCCTTCTCGCTCGGCGCCTTCGCCGACGCCGATGCCGGTGATGTCTTCGAAGCCGAGGAACTCAATGCCGGCTTCATGAGCAACCAGACCAACTTCGGTGAAGGCTCGTGTGGCGAAGGCTCCTGCGGTGAAGGCTCCTGCGGTGAGGAAGACGACGACAACGATGACAAGGACGAAGAAGGTGCCTGCGGTGAAGGTGCTTGCGGCGAAGGCGCCTGCGGTGAAGGCGCCTGCGGCGAAGCCTGAGCCCTGAGCCAGTGAGTACCGAACGCTTTCAGACCGAAGGCGCCGGACTCGGACTGCGGCGGGCCCTGCTGGGCCCGCTCCAGGAAGCCGACCTCTCCGGGGTCGGCTTCATGGAGATCGCCCCCGAGAACTGGATTGGCGTCGGCGGCCGGCTCGGCCGGCAGCTGCGCCAATACACCGAGCGCTTCCCCTTCATCTGCCACGGCCTGTCGCTGTCACTCGGAGCACCCGAGCCGCTCGACGAGGATTTCGTGCGCAGCGTGGGCAAGTTTCTCGATCAACACGATATGGTCGGCTACTCCGACCACCTGAGCTACTGCTCGGAGCACGGCCACCTCTACGATCTGATGCCGATCCCCTTCACCGCCGAGGCGGTCGACTGGGTGGGTTCGCGTATCGCCCGCGTCCAGGAGATCCTGGGCCGGCGCATTGCAGTCGAAAACATTTCCTACTATGCCGCCCCGGGCGCCGAGATGACCGAACTCGAGTTCATCAACGGCGTGCTCGAGCGGGCCGACTGCCTGCTGCTGCTCGATGTCAACAACATCTATGTCAACAGCGTCAATCATCGCTACGATCCGCTGGAGTTTCTTCACGGTCTGCCGCTGGATCGAGTCGCCTACATCCACGTTGCCGGGCACCATCACGAAGCCCGCGACCTGATCGTCGACACCCACGGCGCAAGCGTGATCGACCCGGTCTGGAACCTGCTCGATGCGGCCTACCGCATCATGGGCCCGGTGCCGACGATGCTCGAACGCGACTTCAACTTCCCGCCGGTCCCCGAACTGCTGGCCGAAGTCGACACCATTTCCCGAATCCAGGCACGCCATGACCCACGACACGAATCCCGAAAAGACTCCGCCGGACAGTCCGCCTGAAAAGCTGCGGCACCTGCAGGAGCAGTTCGCCGGGCATCTGCGTGATCCTGAGCATGTCGATGCACCCGATAACCTGGAAGACCGCCGTCTGGCGATCTACCGGCGGCTGTTTTTCAACAACCTGAGCAACCTGTTCGCGCGCAACTTCCCGGTCATCCGGCGTCTGTTCGACGATCAGGCCTGGCAGGCCATGATCCGCGACTTCATGATCCACCATCGCGCCAGAACACCGATGTTTACCCGGATCGGCAGCGAATTCGTCCGCTACCTTGCCGAAACCCGCGAGCGCGAGGACAGCGACCCGCCGTTTCTGGCCGAACTGGCCGACTGGGAATTCACTGAGACGCAGGTGCGGCTCGACGAAGCCGACCCGACCACGCTCGACTGCCGGACCATCGACGACAAGACGGCCCTGCTCGAACTGGTACCGGCCCTCAACCCGACCACCCGGGTCAGACAGTATCAGTGGCCGGTCCACCGCATCGGCCCGGATTTCCAGCCCGAGCAGCCCGAAACCCGGCCGCTGGTGCTGGTCGCCAACCGCCGGCGCAACGACCGGGTCGCGTTCATGAAGATCAACCCGGTCACCGCGCGCCTGCTCCAGCTACTCGACGAAAACGCGCCGGCCACGATTCAGGCCTGTCTGGAAATCCTGGCCGGGGAGCTCAACCAGCCCGCCGCCGCCCTCCGGGAGCCCGGCGAGCGCATCGTCGGCTCCCTGATCGATCAGGAAATCATTCTCGGGAGCCTTGGCGCGGCCCCGCCGTCAGCGGCTTGAGCTGGTAGCCGGCCGACTCGAGCAGATCGATCAGACCGCCCTCGCCGGGCAGGTGCAGGGCGCCGACGGCGATCAACAGGCCACCCTCGGCAAGCCAGTCTTCGGCGCGATCGAACATCACCTGGTTGCGTTGGATCAGCCCGACCTCGGTAAAGTGCGCCGAAATCCGCGGGTCCATGTCGGCGAGCTGTTCTTCCGACAGGCGCTCGAGCTCGTCGAGATCGCCGTCCAGGTAGGCCGCGAGCAGCTCCTCGAACATCTCGTCGAGCTGGTCGTAGTCGCGCACGGCCTGGCGAAGCAGCTCAAGCTGCGCGTCTTGTTCAAGCGAGGTAAGAAAACCGATCTGCTCCTCGATGGTCTCGAGCGCCACCACGTCCAGGCCCATGCCCT
>CAYQJJ010000052.1:0-6236 GCA_964417745.1 uncultured Wenzhouxiangella sp. | reverse complement strand
AGGTCCATGAACATGCCGGTCTCCGGCGGCGGCACCGACAGCGTCATGGCCACCGCCCAGGGCCGCATGCGCCGAACCGCCGGCTCGCCCATGCCGAATTCCCGTTCCACAATCGCGACCACCTGCTCATAGATTTCGGGCTCGAGCACCTCGTCGAGCCGGCCGGTGTCGTAGTACATGGCCTCGTTGAGATGCTCCACCGTGGCCGCGTCCGGGGTCAGCTCCAGTGCCAGCCGGTCAGCCGCGTGCAGCACCTCGACCAGCTCGGCCGGCAGATCGAGCAGGCGCGGATCCTCGCTGTGAACGGTGCCGAGCAGCCAGTTCTGCTGGTCGTCCGGTCCGGTCACCGACCACAGGACCTGAGCCTGTGCCGAAGCCGCGATGAGCAGCAGCGCGCTGCCGAGCCATAGGTTGATCAAGCGCATCGATACATTCCTTGCAGGACAAACCCGTATCATGAGGGATAATACGTACCGACTCCAGCCCCCAGACCGGAACCATTGATGTCCATAGCCAACCGATTCCGCGGTTTTCTTCCCGTCGTTGTCGACGTAGAGACCGGCGGATTCAACCCCGATACCGATGCCCTGCTCGAACTGGCCATGAGCATCATCGAAATGGACGATGACGGATGGCTGCACGCCGGCGAGGTCCTGATGCGCCATGTCGCACCCTTCGAGGGCGCCAACATCGAGCAGGCCGCGCTGGAATTCAACGGCATCCGGCCGCACCATCCGTTGCGCCCGGCCGTACCCGAGGCCACCGCCCTGCGCGACCTGTTCCAGCCGGTGCGCCAGCGCCTGCGCGATACCGGCTGCAAGCGCGCCGTACTGGTCGGCCACAATGCGTTTTTCGACCTGTCGTTCTTGAATGCCGCGATTGCCCGGGTCGGCTACAAGCGCAACCCCTTCCATCCGTTCAGCTGCTTCGATACCGCGACCCTCGGCGGGCTGGCCTACGGCCAGACGGTGCTGGCCCGCGCCGTCGACGCCGCCGGGCTCGACTGGGACAAGTCCCAGGCCCACACCGCCGCCTACGACACCGAGCGCACGGCGACGCTGTTCTGCAACATCGTCAATCGCTGGCGCCAGCTCGAAGAGCTCGAGGAGGAAGAAGAACGCCGCCAGTCGCTGTCGCGCTCGCGCTGATCGCCCGGCACCAACCCGAAGCATGGACACCCGAATGAACCAGGCCGCCAACCATCTTTTCGACACCTACGCCCGCCTGCCCATGACGGTCGCGCGGGGCGAGGGCTGCTGGCTCTGGGACCAGAACGGCGAGCGCTACCTCGATGCGGTCAGCGGCATCGCCGTGTGCAGCCTCGGCCACGCCCATCCGCGCCTGGCCGCCGTCATCGCCGAGCAGGCCGCCCGGCTGGTCCACTGTGCCAACGTCGTCCACATCCCCGAGCAGGCCGCACTGGCCACCGAGCTGGCACGCATCAGCGGGCTCGATCGCGCTTTTCTGGGCAACTCCGGGGCCGAGGCGGTCGAATGCGCGCTCAAGATCGCGCGCCGCCACGCCCATGAACGCGGCATCGAACGCCCGGCGGTGCTGGTCACCGGCGATGCCTTCCACGGCCGCACCCTGGCTGCGCTGAGCGCCTCGGGCAACACCGCCATCCAGGCCGGCTTCGGCCCGCTGGTCGATGGCTTCGTGCGCGTGCCCTTCGGCGATGCCGAGGCGGCCGCCGAGGCGCTCGAGGCACACCCGGAAATCGTTGCCGTGATGGTCGAACCGATCCAGGGCGAGGGCGGCGTGCGCGTTCCGCCCGATGGCTACCTGCGCGCGCTGCGCGCTGCCTGCGACCACCACGATGCCCTGCTCATGCTCGACGAGATCCAGACCGGCATGGGCCGGACCGGTCGCTGGTTCGCGTTCCAGCACGAGGACGGGGTACTGCCCGACGTGATGACCGTGGCCAAGGCCCTGGGCAACGGCATGCCGATCGGCGCCTGCCTGGCGCGCGAATCGGTCGCCGCCCTGCTCCAGCCCGGCTCGCACGGCACCACCTTCGGCGGCAACCCGCTGGCCTGCCGGGTCGGCCTGGAAGTCATCGCCATCATGGAAGAACACGACATCCCGGCCCGGGCCGGCAAGCTCGGCGCGGCCCTGGTCCAGCGCCTTCGCGACGGCCTGGCCGATACCCCGTCGGTGGTCGATATCCGTGGCCGCGGCCTGATGGTCGGCATCGAGCTCGACCGGCCGGCCGGCGAGCTCAAGCAGGCCGCGCTGGCCCGGGGCCTGCTCATGAACGTCACGCGCGGCACGACCATCCGGCTGCTTCCTCCCCTGACCATCAACGAGGACGAGCTCGAGCAGCTCGCCGACACCGTCATCGGCCTGGTCAAGGAGTTTTCTCCGGCATGATTCTCGAGGTCGAAGACATCCACCTCGGCTACGACCAGACGCCGGTCATCAAGGGCCTGAGTTTCGGCCTCGACAGCGGCGAGATCGGCTGCCTGCTGGGTGCTTCGGGCTGCGGCAAGACCACCGCCCTGCGTGCCATCGCCGGCTTCGAGGCGCTGGCCTCGGGACAGATCCGGATCGCCGGCCAGGTGGTCAGCAGCCCCGGCCACCAGCTGGCTCCGGAGCGGCGCAGCGTCGGCATGGTATTTCAGGATCACGCGCTGTTTCCGCACCTGAACGTGCGGCGCAACGTCGGCTTCGGGCTGCGCAAGCTCGACCGCGACGAGCGCCGCGCGCGGGTCCAGGCGCTGCTCGAGCTGACCGGCCTCGAAGGGCTCGACGAGCGTTTTCCGCACGAGCTCTCCGGCGGCCAGCAACAGCGCGTCGCGCTGGCCCGGGCGCTGGCTCCCGAGCCGAAGGTATTGCTCATGGACGAGCCGTTTTCCAACCTCGACACCCGTCTGCGCCGCCGCATGGGCGAGGAAATCCGCGGCATGCTCAAAGCGCGCGGCACCGCCACGCTGCTGGTCACCCACGACCAGCACGAGGCGTTTGCCCTGGCCGACCGCGTCGGGCTGCTCGACGACGGGCGCATGCTTCAGTGGGACACCCCGTACCAGATCTACCATCGCCCGGCCACCCGCTACGTCGCAGCCTTCACCGGCCGGGGCAGCTACATCCAGGCACGCGTCACCGAAACCCACCTGGTGCATGCCATGGGGCACTCACCGCTGCCGGAGGATTACCCGCCGGGCACCGACGTGGCGCTGCTGATCCGGCCCGACGACATCCGCCCCAACCCGACCGGCCGGCGCGCGCGGGTGGTCAACCGCCAGTTCCAGGGCGCTGAAATCCTGTACCGCCTGGAACTGGAAAACGGCGAGGAGATCGCCGCGCTGTTCCCCAGCCACGACGATTTCGCCATCGACGAGGCCATTGGTGTCGAACTCGACGCCCAGCACCTGGTGCTGTTCCCGGCCGATCAGCCCTCGGGCGTCATCAACCCCTTGAGCAGCGACCCGGCCTGAGGGTCAAGCCGGTCGGCCAGCTTCAACGCCCGGCCTGAAAGCTCGTCGGCCGTTTCGGCAACCAGCGTCGCATGACCGATCTTGCGGCCCGGGCGCGGCGCCTTGGTGTAGTCGTGCCAGGCCAGCCCGGGGATATCGAGCAATTGCCCGGGGCCGGGCATCTCGCCGATCCAGTTGACCATCAGGGAATGACCGCGCGCCGAGGTGTCGCCGAGCGGCCAGTCGCAGACCGCGCGCAGGTGGTTCTCGAACTGCGAGGTCACCGCGCCCTCGATGGTCCAGTGCGCGGAGTTGTGCACGCGCGGTGCGAATTCGTTGGCCAGCAGCCCGTCGGCGGTGGCGAACAGCTCCAGGCTCAGCGCGCCGACGTAGTCGAGCGCCTCGATCAGCCGCCGTGCCAGCACTTCGGCGCGCTCCTGCAGCTCGGCTGCCACCGGTGCCGGCGCAAGCGCCAGCCGGAGAATGCCGTCGGCGTGGACGGTCCAGCTGAGCGGATAGCAGCGCACTTCACCGCTCGCCGACCGGACCGCGGTCATGGCGCACTCGTGGCGATAGTCGACCCAGCCTTCGAGAATGAGATCGTGATCGCCGAGACGCTGCCAGGCCGGCTCGAGATCCTCCTGGCTTCTCAACACCGCCTGGCCCTTGCCGTCGTAGCCGAGCCGGCGGGTCTTGAGCACCGCCGGAAGCCCGATTCGCTCGATCGCCTCGAGCAGTTCGGATCGGCTGGAGACCGGCGCGAAAGGACCGACCGGAATATCCAGTCGCTCGAACATGCGTTTTTCTTCCAGCCGGTCCTGGGCAGCGGCGAACGCCGAGGGTGCCGGGCGCACCGTCACGCGTTCGGCCAGCGAATCGAGAACTTCGGCTGGCACGTTTTCGAAGTCGGCCGTTATCCGGTCGCAGTCTTCGAGCCGACTGCGGGCTTCGGCATCGTGCCAGTCGCCCACCACCAACTCACCGAGGGCCGCGGCACAGGCATCGGGCTTGGGGTCGAAAAAAACGAACTCCAGGCCCATCGGCACGCCCGCCTCGGCCAGCATGCGCGCCAGCTGCCCACCCCCCAGAATTCCGACCTTCATTGCACACCCGGAATGTCGTTGGCCATGACGGTATCCGACTGGTGCTGCCGCCAGGCCCGGTAGCGCGCCCGCACGGCCTCGTCCTGGGTACCGATCATGGCCGCGGCCATCAGCGCGGCGTTGATCGCGCCGGCCTTGCCGATGGCCATGGTGGCCACCGGCACGCCGCCGGGCATCTGGACGATCGACAGCAGCGAATCCAGGCCGTTGAGGTTGCTCGAACGCACCGGTACGCCGATGACGGGCACCTCGGACTTGGCCGCGACCATGCCCGGCAGATGCGCCGCGCCGCCGGCACCGGCAATGATGGCTTTCAGGCCTCGTTCGGCCGCTGCCTCGGCATAGTCGAACATGCGGTCCGGCGTACGGTGCGCCGACACCACGCGCGTCTCGAAGGCGATTTCCAGAGCCGTGAGCGTATCGGCCGCATGCTCCATGGTCTTCCAGTCACTTTGCGAACCCATGATGATGCCGACCTGGGGCGCTGTATCCATCGCTCGATTCTCCGCGCGGAAAACCGTAAATACTAGCAGGAAGCCCCGATCACCGGGAAGCCCATACCCCGCTCGCGAATCTTTCTCCCCTTGCTTCGACCAGTATCGATTGGGTTAGAATTCGCAAATGACTCTTCCCGACCACCTGCTCGACATTCTCTGCTGCCCGGTCAGCCATGAGCCATTGCTGCCGCTCTCGCGCGAGAAGCTCAAGAAACTCAACCAGGCCATCGCCGACGGCGGTGTCGCGCATGTCGACCACGAAGCCGTCGGCGCACCGCTCAAAGCCGCGCTGATCACCCGCAACCAGAAAGTCGTCTACGCGATCGAGGACGGTATTCCGGTGCTGCTGCCCGAGCGCGGCATCGGCACGACCCAGCTCGACGAACCGCTTTGAAACCCGACCCGGCGGCCATTGCCCGCCAGGTCGAACAGGCCCTGAGCGAAGACCTCGGCGACGGCGATGCCAGCGCCGGCCTGATCGCAGAGGGCAGGCATGCCCGCGCCAGACTGATCACCCGCCAGCCCGGTGTGCTGGCCGGCCGCGACTGGGCCGAGGCGGTGTTTCGCCACCTCGATGCGGGTATCGAACTGTCCTGGAACGCCGCCGATGCCGAGCCTGTCGAGGCCGGGCAGACCCTGCTGGAAGCTGACGGCCCGGCGCGCGCCCTGCTCGGCGGCGAGCGCACCGCGCTGAATTTCCTGCAATTGCTATCCGGCGTGGCGACCCGGACCCGCCAGTACGTCGACGCCGTTGCCGGCACCGGCGCGCGCATTCTCGACACCCGCAAGACCCTGCCCGGCCTGCGCCTGGCGCAGAAGTACGCGGTAACCGCCGGCGGCGGCCACAACCACCGCCTGGGGCTGCATGACATGATCATGATCAAGGAAAACCACATCGCCTCGGCCGGCGGCATCAGCGTGGCCGTGGAAGCCGCCCGACGCCTGCGCCCGGACCTGAGCGTCGAGGTCGAAGCCGAAACCCTCGACCAACTCGACGAAGCACTCGCGGCCGGCGCCGATCGCATCATGCTCGACAACTTCTCGCTCGAAGACCTGGCAAGCGGCGTAAAACGCACCCGCGGCCGCGCCATCCTCGAAGCCTCCGGCGGCATCGACCTGACCACAGTCCGCGCCATAGCCGAGACCGGCATCGACGACATCTCCGTCGGCGAACTGACCAAGACCATAACCCCCCTCGACCTGTCGCTGCGTTTTCAGTA
>CAYQJJ010000051.1:0-13654 GCA_964417745.1 uncultured Wenzhouxiangella sp. | reverse complement strand
AGAGTGGCGATGGATGTAACTGCGATGTTGCGATATGCGTTTTTCATGGTGTTTCCTCCGATGTGATGATGCCCGGGAAATCCGGACCTCAAATTTGCTGGAGGCAGACACACTCGCCAGAACAGGCCGAAATGCGCTCCACATTATTGTGGAACCCTTCTCGGCGCCTGGAAAGACGCGACACGTGATCCTGAACGACGCTGGTCAGCGTCATAGAAAGATAGTAGAACGTGTGGCGGCCCCTCGATCATGGGATCCCCCCTTGGGGTTTCCGGTAGACAGGTAGCTTTGCGTCTCCGTCTTTCGACGGGTTTGCCTTTTTCAGCACTTCACGCTGCACCGGGCTGGTTACCGAAAACCTTTAATCCTTCGGCAGCGTGGCTTGAGAGTAGCACGTTTTCGGGCGACGTCAACGTTTGATTGTATTGCTCTGCTCTGAGCCAGGTCGCGATCAGGACGCCCGAAGATTCTCATGAAAACCTGCAAGGGCAGACTCGTACCTTGCCGGTGCTGGTTTTTTCGACTGTTTCCCATCGCCAGAAACGCCTCGCTATACTCTCGGACTCCATTTTGCCGATGACCTGATCATGCTGAATGTCTTGTTGCTGATTCTGGGTGTGGCCATGCTGACCGCGGGGGGTGAAGCGCTCATCCGTGGTTCTCTGGCCGCGGCAAAGCGACTTGGTGTTTCGCCGTTGTTGAGCGGTCTGGTGATTGTAGGGTTCGGCACGTCCGCCCCGGAGCTGGTGGTTTCGATCGATGCGGCTGTCAGCGGGCGCCCCGATATTGCGATTGGCAACGTGGTCGGCAGCAATATCGGGAATGTCTTTCTGATTCTGGGCATCTGTGCGCTGATCACTCCGCTGGCGGTAAGGCCGCTGGCGCTGCGCCGCGATGCTGTCAGCGTGGTAGCGGCAAGTATTCTGTTTGTGGTGCTGGTCGGCGGAAGTGCTCTCGGGCAGATCGATGCATTGGTACTCTTGCTGGCATTGTCTGCCTATCTGTTGTGGGCCTGGTTTACGGAGCGCTCCGGTTCCCTGCCGTCATCCGGGATGCACGAGGCCGAGGGAGCGGAGCTTTCCGTGGTGCCGAAGACGACCGTCTGGATCGTGGTTGCAGTGATTGTTGGGTTATTGCTCCTGATCGGTGGGTCGCAGGTTCTTCTCAAGGGTGCCGTGGGGATTGCGGAATACTTTGGTGTTTCCGAAGCCGTTGTGGGATTGACGCTGGTGGCGGTTGGTACCTCGCTTCCGGAGTTGTCGATATCGATTATTGCTGCAATCCGGCGGCATGCCGATGTTGCGGTTGGAAACATTCTGGGCAGCAATCTATTCAATATACTCGGGATTCTTGGTCTCTCCGCACTACTGCAACCGCTACCGGTTCACGAGAGAATTCTGCAGTTTGATCAGTGGGTCATGCTGGGCGCGGCGGTGCTTCTGATGCTGTTTCTTTATTCAGGCCGTCGCTTGAGCCGCCTGGAAGGCGGCGCTTTGCTGGTCGGCTATGGTATCTATCTGGCACTGAGCTTCACTGTCTTTGGCGGGTGATCAAGGCGGCGTTATACTCCGGCACTGATTCCTAACAGGAAGCCGTTTTGGCTGCCGACGGCAAAGTCCAACGCGATCTCTATCCCGACGCTCTGCGCGCTCTGGCGCTGATGGTGGTGGTCTTCGGGCACTGGTTCGCCACCCTGCCGCGACTGGAAGGCGGCGAGCTCATCGCTACCGATCATCTGCTGGAGGGGTGGATCCCGGCCGCCTTCCTGACCTGGGTCGTACAGGTCGTTCCCCTGTTCGTGTTCGTTTCCGCGGCGGTGAGTGCCGACGGCGTGGCACGGCGGCTGCACCAGGGACATTCGCAACTGCAGTGGTGGGGCAGCCGTGCCCTGCGTCTGGCCCGGCCGACCGTTACCTACATGGCCGCGCTTTCGGTCCTGGTCATTGCCGCGCAGTTTACCGGTGGCCGGTTCCTGGGCACCTTCGATGGGTCGCTGACTGTCCATTTGTGGTTTCTGATCATGCTGCTGACGGTTCAGGCCCTGCTGCCGATCAGCGTCGAAGCCGATCGCCGCTTCGGGCTGGGGGCCGTCGTCGGTCTGCTCGTGCTCGCCGGCGCGATCGATATCCTGCGTGCCGGGGCCTTCTGGCCGGGCGAGTGGCTCGCCCTGGGCGAGCAGGTGACCGGCAGCGCTGGCGGTATCGGCTGGCTCAATGCCTTTGTGGTGTGGCTGCTTCCGCAGCAGCTCGGTATTGCCTGGCATCGTGGACGTTTCAAGGGCGCGTTCATGGGCCTGCTGCTGTTTACCCTGGGTGCGGTCTGGCTGGTCGGGTCGGTTTTCAGTGGCTACCCCGTCGGCATGATCGGTCAGGATCTGGAAGGCAACAGCAACATGTTGCCGCCCACGCTGGCGCTGATCGGTGTGATGTGGCTGCAGATCGGCCTGGTGTTGCTGCTCGAGCGTCCGGCACGCTGGCTGCTCGACCGCGAACGCCTGGCTGGCGTTGTCGCCTTTCTGGGTGCCTTCGGCATGCCGCTGTATCTCTGGCACAAGCTGGCCGAACTTCCTGCCGCGTGGTTGGGCGAGTGGATCGGGGCGCCGATCGATGCTGGTACACCGGGCGACCCCGGTTTCTGGAGCGGCAGGCTGTGGTGGCTCGGGTTGTGCCTGCTGATGGTCGTGCCCGTGCTGGCCGCCGTGGCCTGGATCGAAACGCGGCGACGCAGCCTGGTGCCCCATTCCGAGTCCGTTCCGGCCATTCTTGCCGGCGGCCTGGCGCTGTTGCTTGGTCTGGGTTGTGCCCTGGTCATGGGCGCCGTGCCCGGCGCAATCATCGGCCTGGTGGGCGTTGCCCTGGCATCGCAACTACTCCGGCGCCATGGTTCGGCACAGCGATCAACTCGGAGCATGAATTAAGCCGATCGCCGATCCCTTATCATTGGGCCTGGTCTCGCTGACGGGGTACACAATGGATTTCACGACGTCGGAAAAAGCCCGGGAAATCGCCAAGCGGCTGCATCGTTTCATGCGCGACGAAATCGAGCCGGTCGAGCCCGATTACCATCGGGAAATGGCGGCGCTGGACAATCCCTGGCAGGTCCTGCCGGTGATCGACGAGCTCAAGAACAAGGCCCGCGAGCAGGGGCTGTGGAACCTGTTCCTGCCGGATGCCGAGCTCGGCGCCGGGCTGTCGAACCTGGATTACGCCTCGCTGGCCGAGCGCATGGGTCAATCGTTCATCGCCCCGGAAATCTTCAACTGCAATGCGCCCGATACCGGCAATATGGAAGTGCTCTACCACTACGGCAGCGAGGAGCAGAAGCGCCAGTGGCTCGAGCCGCTGCTGGCCGGTGAAATCCGCTCGGCGTTCTGCATGACCGAGCCCGGTGTGGCGTCTTCGGATGCGACCAACATGGAAGCCACCGCGAAAATCGATGGTGACGAGGTAGTGCTCAACGGTCGCAAGTGGTGGTCGACCGGGATCGGCCATCCGAACTGCCGGGTGGTGATTTTCATGGGTCTGACCGATCCGGAGGCCGAGCGTCATTACCGCCACTCGATGGTGCTCGTGCCGCTCGACAGCCCGGGCGTGAAGGTCGAGCGCATGCTGACCGCCATGGGCATGCTCGATGCGCCCCATGGCCATGGCGAGGTGAGTTTTACCGACGTGCGGCTGCCGAAAAGCGCGTTCATTGCCGGGCCGGGCAAGGGTTTCGAGATCGCCCAGGGCCGGCTCGGGCCCGGGCGGATTCATCACTGCATGCGCCTGATCGGCCTGGCTGAAAAGGCCCTGGAACTGGCCTGCAAGCGTGCCCTCTCGCGCGAGGCCTTCGGCCGTCCGCTGGCCAAGCTGGGTGGCAATGGCGAACGCATCGCCGAGGCCCGCATCGCCATCGAACAGGCTCGCCTGCTGGTGCTCAAGGCCGCCTGGAGCCTGGATCAAAAGGGCATCGCCCGGTCCATGAGCGAAGTCTCGCAGATCAAGGTCGCGGTCCCGAAGATGGCCCAGGAGGTGGTCGATATGGCCATGCAACTGCACGGCGGCGGCGGGGTCAGCGACGATTTCCCGCTGGCCGCGGCCTGGACGGCGGCGCGCTCGCTACGCCTGGCCGATGGCCCCGACGAGGTCCACCGCGGGCTCGTCGCGCGCATCGAGCTGGGACGCTATCGCGACAGGTCGTGACCGGTTGGCCGGATGGCCAGGTAGCGCTGCACCGGGCGTTCGGATAGACTCAGGGCCGTTGAAACGGGGCAGAGCAGGGCTTGTTTACTATTGCACTCGGTAACCCCGGGGGCGCTTCAGCGTCGGCCACCGGCTCTCCAGCGCTGCCCGTCCGATGATTGACAAACTCATTGGCAAGGCCAATCGCCGCGGCCGGTTGACGCCCGCGCGCCGGCGCGGGATGGATGGACTGGTCGATCAATGGCTCGATGCCGACCCGGAGACCCTGGAGCGCTCGCTGACCGAACTTCATCAGCGAGCGCCGCGCGTCGCCTCCTGGGTGGCCAGCGTGCTCGAGGCAAGCCGACAGCCGACGCGCTTTCTGCAGACGCTTTTCGAGCGCGCCGGCGATGCCGTGTCGGACGAAGCGCTCCCGCCTGAGCTTCGGCTACCCCCCGGCACCCGATTGGGCGCCTGGCGGCTGGTCGATCACGTCGGCCAGGGCGGCATGGGCGCGGTGTATCGGGCCGAGCGTGCCGATGGCGCGTTTGCCATGCAGGCAGCCGTCAAGCTGATCCGGCTGAATCGGCCGGGCCTCAACGAGCGCCTGGAGACCGAGCGTCGCCTGCTGGCACGGCTGGACCATCGCCATATCGCCCGGTTGATCGACGGCGGTGCCAGCGACGAGGGCCTGGCCTACCTGGTTATGGAGTGGGTCAGCGGCGAGGATCTTGACCACTTCGTGCAGCGCGCTGCTCCGAATCTGTCGGTTCTGCTCGATCTGTTCGAGCAGATTGCCGAAGCCGTCTCCCATGCCCACCAGCGACAGGTCGTCCACGGCGATCTCAAGCCGGCCAATGTTCGTGTCACCGATGGCGGCAAGGCGCGTCTGCTCGATTTCGGTGTGGCGCGGCTGGTCGCCGAAGACGAGGCGGCCAGCGATGACCTTGTGCGCGCTCTCACCCCGGCCTATTGCGCTCCCGAGCAACTCGATGGTGAAGCCCCCTCGACCCTGTCGGATGTCTGGTCGCTGGGCACCCTGCTGCGCTGGCTGCTCAGCGAAAAGCCGGACGGAGACACTCCGGCGACGCCGGAAAGCGGCCGCTTGTTGAAAGACCTGCCCCGGCGTGCGGATCTCGAAGCCATCCTTGTGCGTGCCCGCGCCGAAGAGCCCGAGGACCGGTACGAGGGTGTGGTCCAGTTTCTCGAAGACCTGCGACGCTACCGGCGCTGCCAGCCGGTGCAGGCCCGCCCTCCGACGCATCGCTACGTGACCGGTCGCTTCGTTCAGCGCCACCGGCTGGCGGTGGCCGCCGGCATGGCGGCTTGCCTCGCGATTGGTGTAGCGCTTGCCGGGGCGCTGTGGCAATCGCACGTCGCCGGCCTCGAGCGCGATCGCGCGCAGGCCCAACGCGACCGGGCCGAGCTGGAGGCCGCGAAATCCCGCGAAGTCAGCGATTTTCTGGTCGGTTTGTTTGACCAGTCCGACCCGGCAACCGCCCGCGGCGAGGAAATCACCGCGCGCCAGCTCCTGGAAACCGGTATCGACCAGGCGAGGTTGCTGGACGGTCAGCCGATGGTCCAGGCCGAGATGTACCAGGTGCTCGCCCGGGTGGAGATGAACCTGGGTGATTATGAAAGTTCTCGGGAACTGGCATTGTCTGCGCTGGCGATTCACGAATCGTGTCAGTCTCGTCTGACGCCCGAGGCCGCCGCCAACCTGGTGCAGTTGGGTGATATCCATCTTCAGAAAGGTGAGCCGGACCAGGCAGCTGACTATTACCAGCGCGGCATGACATTGCTGGAGGATGTTGAATCGCCGGTGGGGGTCAGGGCACTTGCCGGTTTCGGTGGGGCGCTGGTCAACACCGGCGACCGATTGTCAGAGGCCATCGCGGTGCTCGAGCGCGCCTTCGAGATCGTCCAGCGCATCGAGCCGGAAACCCCGCTTGCGGCATCGGTTGCGAACAATCTGGGGGCTGCTGCCTATTACGATGGTCGTTACGACGACGCGATCCTGCATTTCGGCCAGAGCATCATCTGGTTGACCGAACGCTTCGGGCCGGACCATCCGCGTGTTCTGTTTGGCCAGACCAATCTGGTCTGGCTGCTGACCGAGCAGGCCCGCTATGACGAGGCCGAGGAGATGCTGGCTGGTCTGCTCGACGCGCAGCAGCGAGTGCTCGGCGAACACCATCCGCACCGCGCATCCAATCTGCACACAATGGGATCGTTGTTCTGGCGCCAGGACAAAGTCGACCCGGCCATCGAGTGGTGGACTAGGGCGCTGGATGCGCGGATCGAGGCTTTCGGCAGCCACCACCCCGATGTGGCGAGCACCCGGAATGCGCTGGCACTGGCCGCGGTTGAGCAGGGCGATCTGTTGCGGGCGGAATCGCTGTACGATGAGGCGCTGGCTACCTTGCGTGATCCTGACCAGGCGGCCATCAACCGGCTGCCGGCGACGCTGTCGAACCTGGCCGACCTGCGTATCGTCCAGGATCGACACGAGGAGGCGATGCTATTGCACCACGAGGCGCTGGAGCTGCGGGTCGAATTGCTCGGCAGCCAGCATCACCAGATCGGCATATCCCAGCGCAAGATCGCCGAGCTGCATCTTTTGGCCGATGAGCCCGGGCAGGCCCGCGAGTGGGCTGATTCGAGCCTCGACACCCTGGCCGGGGCCTTTGACGACCGGTCTCATCCGGAAATCGAGAAAACCGAGGCGCTGATCGAGCGAATCGATGCCAGGGTGACGGCGCTGGAGTGACGGGCGACCCGCTCGCCGGGGCCGCAACCCTTCCATCCCGGGATCACGGCGCCTCGAAGCGATCCTGGAAGATGCCGTCGGAAAGTTCCATCTCGATGGGCTGGTTGCTGAACTGGCTGGTGTTGCCGGAGGCGTCGGTAGCCGTGGCGACCAGCCAGGAGCCGGCCGGCAGGGTCTGGGGCAGGGTAATCGTGCCGGTACGGAATTCGAACGCGGCAGATTCTGGATACTCCTGCGTGCCAACAAAGGTCTTGCCCTGAGGCGTTTCGCCGTCGGTGAGGTAGAAATCGACGGTCAGCGGGTAGTCCGCGTTGGCTGGCGTGGTCTGGACACGGAAGCGATAGTTGATCTGCCCCGATCCCGCATCATATTGCGTGGCTGCTGCATCGAAATCCGGATAGTTCATCAGGTTGTTCGGCCCGCTTGCTCCACCACCGACGTCGAGCGCTTCCATGCCCAGATCGATGCCTCGTGTGCCCGAGCCGCCATTGGAATGGATGCGGTTGCCGCGTATCACGTTGCCGGTCGAACCATGATCGGCTTCATCCAGACGAATCGCGCCTCCAATGCCATTGTAGGCAATGATGTTTCCGACTCCGCTGCCTGGCTGCCAGGTTCCCGGGTTGATCACCGCGTCTACACCGTAGCCGATCCGATGATTGGTCGCGTTCGTGCCGGTTCCGCCACTAAAGGAAATGCCGGTCCGGTTGCCCATGGGAGTGCCGTTCGGATGCACTCCGATGAAGTTGCCGGCGACGGTTACGCCCGATGTGCCCATTCGAAGCTGGATGCCACTCGAGGTGCTATTGACGATGACATTGCCCCGTTCGCTTTGACCGATCCAGACCGTGTTGTCCTCGTGAAAAACAGACACGCCAAGCGCATTGCCGATCAAGGCCCCGTTGGCGTCGGTCCCGATGTAGTTATTCTGAATTGCCACTAGCGTGCTGGTCGGGGCGCTCACGTAGCTGCGAACCGAAACACCGGTGACATTGTTTCCGATGACGTTTGCATCGGCAATATCGGCCGAGCCGAGCTGCCCGGGCCCCCGGAAGTCGACGCCGATGAGGCTGTCGGTGATGGTGTTGCGTCGAATGTTGCCGCCACCATCCAGCAGGTATATTCCTCGTTCGTTGTAGGCGATCTTGTTGTGGATAAGCAGGTTTCCACCACCACCGTCCAGCCTCACACCGACAGTCATGCCGAGGTCATCCCCGTCTGCATTGGTTCCGACCCAGTTCCAGGCGATGTCATTGTTGCTGGCGCTGCCGGCAATATCAATTCCGGTAGTCTGGGAATTTCCGACGATATTGCGGCCGGCCCCGCTGGTGCCGATGGTGTTTTCCGATGATGTGATCTGGATGCCGTGCACGCCATTTCCGTAGTCGGCGGATTCGTACCCGGATGCCACGACCCCCTCGTGCGGTACCCCGACGCGGTTGCCCAGGACAAGCTGCTCGTCTGCATCGATCCTGATGCCCGAACCGGCATTGTTGGCGATGGTGTTGCCGCTGAAAAATCCGATGCTGTTGCCGGTGCCCGCCGAGCTGGCGATGAGGATGCCGTGGTCGCCGTTACCTTGTTCGGGCCGAAAGGCTTCCGAACCCAGGAGTCGGACCACTCCGATCTTGTTGTTCTGCAGGACATTGGTGCCCGATCCGTCGCGAAGTCGCACGCCGTTGGACTGGTTGGCGGCAATCACGTTGTTGGTGATCTGGTTCGAGCCGGAATTGCGGATGTCGATGCCGTCGGAGCCGTTGCCGATGTAGGAGTAGGCATTCGGAGTCCAGACGCCGCCGAGAACGTTGGAGTCGATGGTGTAGTTGTCCCCACCCGAGATCAGGATGCCATTGGCCCCGAATCCGGCGACGCCGACGTTCCTGACCGTCGAGCCAGCCGCGCCCGAGGCGAAGCGCAGGCCGCTGGCGGTGCCGCTGCCCGGGCCGCGGATGTAGAGATGGGTTGCGTCCTCGTGCGACCACTCCGGGTGGGTGTCGCCGGCGATGGTGACCTGGGTGGTGAGGAAGGGCAGCGCGCTGCCGACATCGATGATCGAGATCGATTCAACCGTCAGCTCGATGTCCTGGGCGATATCGATGACCACCGGCCCGCTCGCGGCGTTGGCTTCCTCGATGGCCGCGCGCAGGGTGCATTCCAGGATGATGGGTGGCGGGGCAACGACAAGATCGCCGGTCGAGCAGATGCCGTCGCCAGGGTCGATTGCCGGGCTGTCGCCAAGGCTGTTGATTGTAAAGGTTGTCTGGGCCGCAACGATGCCGGAGGCAAGAGTCAGGACCAGTATCAGTACCGCCTGAGTCAGCGATCGATAATTCAGCTTCATGGGTCGAATTCATTGAGTGCGTATCCCCAGAAGACGCGTTCGGCGCCAAAACGAGGACACGTTCATCACGCCTGAATCAACATTTCGACCGCTATCTTGCCTCCTGCCGGATCACACCCGGCAAATCACTCGACCGGATCAGGCCTCATCGTTTTCGAAGCGGTCGCCGAAAAGCCGGTCGGACAACTCTTCGAGGGTCAACCCCCAGAAACCGCCGGTCAGGTCCCAGCCGCCGCCGCTTGATGCCCGGGCTTCGGTTGCCTCCCACTGGCCGATGGTCCCGGACAATTGCCACTGTGGCGGGTTATTGCCATCATCGGACAGGACCACACCGCCGGCAGCAATGTTGTAGCTTTCGATGGACCATTCCTTCTCCGCCGCCAGCGGGGCGGCGGCAAGCAGCAGGCTGGCGCCGAGCAGAATCGTTGTCAACTTCATCATTGTTGTCCTTTTGCCATTTGATGGTTTTCGGTCAGCAGTGCCTCGATCATGGCAATTCGTTCCGCCATATCGGCATTGGCGGCCACTAGCCGCGCCATCATTTCCGCCTCCGGCTCGGCAGTGGTCCGGCGCTCTCGCTCATGTAACTATATTCGCTGATGGGCGACGCCGCCACCCGGTCGAGTACCGCTGACAGGTCGGCCGGTTCGATACCGCTTCTCTTACTCCAGATAGGCAGCAAGCAGCGGCAAAGAGTCTCAACTTTTTCGCGTTGCCGGCCCAGCAGTCGGCGCTGATCGGGCTCCGGTCGGGTCGTGTTACGCGGTGTATCATTCGGGTTTTGACTCGGGAGGCTTCCATGACGGATTCGGGACTGATTGATCGCCCCAGGGCGCTGCGCGAGGAAGACCGGTTCGATGTCGATGCCGTCGATGAGTGGCTGAAGGCCAATGTCGACGGCCTGGTCGGCCAGCCCGAGGTCGAACAGTTCTCGAAGGGCGCTTCCAACCTGACCTATCGGCTGCGCTATTCCGATCGTGATCTGATCCTGCGCCGGCCGCCGCCAGGCACCAAGGCGAAGTCCGCGCACAGCATGGAGCGCGAGTACCGGGTGCAGAAGGCGCTCAAGCCCGCTTTTCCGTTTGTTCCCGAAATGATCGCGTTCTGCCAGGATCATGCGGTCATCGGTTGTGACTTTTACGTCATGGAGAAACTCGAGGGGATCATTTTGCGGTCCGATCTGCCGGAGGGCATGAGCCTTGACGAAGGCCAGGCGCGGGCCTTGTGCGAGAGTGCCATCGACCGGCTGGTCGATCTGCACACGGTCGATCTCGACCGCACCGGGCTGCACAAACTGGGCAAGGGCGCCGGTTACAACCAGCGCCAGATCGAGGGCTGGTCGGATCGTTTCCGCCGGGCGCGCACCTGGAATGTGCTGTCCGGTCGAAAGGTCATGAACTGGCTGGCCGCGCATGTGCCCGACGAGGTCGACATCCGTGTCATCCACGGCGATTATCGTTTCGACAACCTGGTCCTCGATCCGGCTGACCCGAT
Organism: uncultured Wenzhouxiangella sp.; assembly: GCA_964417745.1. GTDB lineage: Bacteria > Pseudomonadota > Gammaproteobacteria > Xanthomonadales > Wenzhouxiangellaceae > Wenzhouxiangella. Next base: position 2,886 of record CAYQJJ010000051.1, on the reverse strand, counting down.
GAACATCATCGGCGTTCTCGACTGGGAGCTGGCAACCCTGGGCGATCCGCTGATGGATCTCGGCAACTCCATGGCCTACTGGGTCCAGGCTGATGACGACCGCTACTTCAAGGGATTCCGCCGCCAGCCAACCCATCTGCCCGGCATGATGACCCGCGCCGAAGTCGTCGAGTACTATTTCCGCAAGACCGGCTTCAAGACCGACAACTGGGCGTTCTACGAGGTCTACGGGCTGTTCCGGCTGGCCGTGATCGCCCAGCAGATCTATTACCGCTATGCCAAGAAACAGACTCGCAACCCGAACTTCCAGCACTTCTGGCTGGCGGTCAACTATCTGCTGTGGCGTTGCGGACGGGTCATCAAGCGGGCCGGTTGATCGCTCTTCCGGGGCTTTCCGCTTATGCAGATCCGGGTTGTGTCGATTCTGCTCGGGCTGTTGGTGCATGGGCCTGGTTCGTGTCCGACGAGCCGCTCGATCCGGGCGTGCTGCATCCGGCTCGCCAGTCCCTGATTTTTCAGGCCGGCCCGTTTCTTGCGGCGCTGCGGTTGCGGGTACCATACGGGGCTGTTCCCGGTCTTGAGCCATGCCATGACGTCCGAGTCCCGTTCCTGGACCAACCAGGCCATTGCGCCCGACGAATTGCCTGACTACCGGCAAGTCACCCTGCATCCGGTGGCCCGGCGGTATCTGCCCTATGCGCTACTGACAACCGCCGGTTTCTGGTTTGTTCTGCTTGGCCTGGCGCTCGGTGTGCCGCGCCTGCCGTTCGTGGAATTCGACCCCGGCCCCTGGGTGGCCGGTGGTGTGCTGCTCGCGGCAATCTGGTTCAGCCTGCTGGCCTGGCTGGACGCACGCCGGCGTGGCTGGGCGTTGCGCGAGCACGATCTGATCTATCGCTCCGGGGTGATCTGGCGGCGCACGGCGATCGTGCCGTTCGCGCGCATTCAGCATGTCGAAACCGCCAGCGGGCCGATCGAGCGCTTGTTCGGGCTGATGCGCGTCAAGTGTTTTACCGCCGGGGGCATGACGGCCGATCTGAGCGTCGAGGGCCTCGACGGCGAGGCGGCACGCCGGGTTCGCCAGTACCTGCTCGAACAGATTCGCGACGGCGACGGTGAAACCGCTGCAGCCCGCGCCGACGCCGATGCTTCGGGTGAGTCGTCCTCCGAACACGATGCGGCACGCAGAACCCCCGATGAGTGAAGCCCCGGAGGAGCGGGTCGAGGAGGCGGCAGACGCGAACGCCTCCGAAGCCGAGCAGTGGCAGCGCCTGGCGCCGCTGGCGCTGGTGTTCCTGGTGATCTCGGGGCTTCAGAAATTCATTCGCGAAAACCTGTTCGTGTTCGCGGGCGCCGGTGCCGGGGCTGCGTTTCTTGACTGGTTCGGCCTGCGCGAGCTATTGCTCGGCGGGCTGGCAATCCTTCTGACCCTGATCGTCGGCTCGATCATCTACCACCGGCGCTTCCGGTTTCGCCTGGAGCCGGATGCGGTGCGAGTGCGGCGCGGCATCTTCGAGCAAAAGGAGCTGCGGGTCCGCTTCGCCCGCGTCCAGAATATCCAGCTCGGCCGCCCGTTCTACTTTCGCCCCTTCGGCCTGGTGCGCTTCAGCCTCGAGACGCCGGGTGCGACCGAAAAGGAAGTCTCGCTGCCCGGGATTTCGGTAGACCTGGCCGAGCGCATGCGCGACCGCATTACCGGCTCACGTGGCGCGGACCCGGAGCAGGCTGTCGATGCCGGCGAGGTGGACGAACCACCGGCGTTGTATGCCGCCAGTACCGGCCGGCTGTTTGTCTACGGCATGAGCTCGAACCAGGTCTGGGTCATCGCCGGGGTGCTCGGCTCGTTGTACGGAACCGTCTTGCGGCGCTTCGAGGTCAATCTCGAGGACTCCGAAGCCGTGCAGTGGCTGGCCGAGAACATCGACTCGCCGGTGCTGGCGGTCAGCGGCATGTTTATCCTGGTGCTGGTCGCGCTGGTGCTGCTGTCCGGGGTGCTGGCGGTGGTGCGCTACCACGGCTTCTGCATGCGCGAGCGCGATGACCGGGTGGTCTCGGTCGGGGGGCTGCTCGAACAACGCGAGCAGACCCTGCGGCTCGAGAAGATCACCGGCATCACGCTCAAGCAGTCCGCACTCGGGCGGCTGGTCGGCACCTGGGGCCTGCTCGTTCGCCAGGCCCAGAGTGGCGAGGCGGAATTGTCGGGCAAGGAGCCGGATTTCGTCGCTCCCGGGCTGCGCCGAAACGATCATGCGATTGCCGGCCACCTGCTCCCGAGCGCCCGGGTCCCCGAACGCTTCGAGCCGGTCAACGACGGGTTCCGGCGCTTGCTGTGGGTGCGCCTGTTCATCGTCATGGTCATCGCGCTGCTGGCGCTCGGCATGCTGCTTGGGTGGCAGCACTGGTCGCTGCTGCCGGTGGCCGTGGGCCTGAGCCTGGCGATCGCCGGGGCCCACCTGCGCTGGCGCCACTGGGGCTGGTGGCTGGACGGCCGCCAGCTATGGGTGCGCCAGGGCCTGCTCGGCCAGAGCCTCGATACATTCGACCTGGAGCGCGTCCAGCAGGCTCGTGTCAGCGAAAGCCCCTACCAGCGCCGCAACAAGCTTGCCAGCCTCGAGCTGGTGTTGCCGCAGGGGACCGTCACCATCCCCTTCCTGCCGATGGACCAGGCCGCCGAACTCGCCAACCGCGCCCTCCGCGCCGCCGAAACCGCCCGCGAACATCGGGTTTGAAGGGGGGCGGGTGAGGCGTTAGGCGGGAGGCGTGAGGAGCAAAGAGCAAGGAGCAAGGAACGTCTTTACCTTGCTCCTTGAACCTTGAACCTTGATCCTCCCAGTCACACCCGCTCGAAGATCCCGGCTGCACCCATGCCGGTGCCGACGCACATGG
>CAYQJJ010000050.1:0-13704 GCA_964417745.1 uncultured Wenzhouxiangella sp. | reverse complement strand
CAGCGGATACTGCCTGCTCTCGTCGAAGTCCGGCGGCAGGGTCAGCCAGCTGTGAATGCGCCGGCCCTTGCTCGATTCGAACCAGAAGCTCTCGAAGGCTGGCCGGTCGAGCCCGGCGGCGCGCTCGGCATTGAACTCGCTCAGCGGCGCGTGCGCGCCCGAGCCGGCGTCGATGCGCACTACTTCGGCCGGCACGGCCGAGCTCTCCCAGACGCCAACCAGCTGGCCACCGGCGCCCTCCAGGCCGGCGTAGACCCCGTCGCTGTCGGCGTCGAGCGGGCGGGCCTCGCCGCCGCTGGCCGGCATGCTGAACAGCCGCACGCGACCGTGGTCCATGGCCGAGGCCACCACGGTGTCGCCGCCGTCGACGAAGGCGAACTCGCGCACCGAGCGGTCGAAGTCGCCGGTCAGCACGTTCAGGCCGCCATCGATGCCCGTGCCGTCCCAGCGGCCGCGCGCGATTTCGGTGTGGTTGTAGACCCACTCGGTGATCGGTGAGTAGCTGCAGTAGAGCCATTCGCCGTCCTCGGAAAAGCGTGCGCCACGGCAGCTGAAGTCCTCGCCCGAGGTCAGTCGTTCGACCTCACCCTCGTCGGCCGGGACGCGATAGAGATCGCGACGCACGACCGAATGCGCCGATTCGTGGAGGTTCTCGGTCGCCGAGACCACCAGCGCTTCGCCGTCGGGCGTCCAGGCTGCGCGCAGGTCGCCCTCGTAGCCCGGGCCCGCGACCAGTTCGCTGCCGAAGAGCAGGTCGCGCGGGTCCGCGCCGGGCCGTGCGTCCTGGACGAACAGCCGGGTCTGCTTCTGGTCGCGCCACTGGTTCCAGTCGCGGACCGGGAAGCTCTCGTAGCGCGAGACGTTGATGCCGGACTCTTCCTCGGCCTCGGTGCGGGCCTGGTTGGCCTCGTCGTCGGCGGCGTCGGGCCAGACCCGGCTCTCGAAGGCGATGCGTTCACCGTCCGGGCTCCAGACCGGGCTGGACGCGCCGGTCGACAGGTCGGTGATGCGGATCGCCTCGCCCGGGCGCTGCATTTCGAGCACGTAGACCTGCGCCTGCTCGTCGTCGCCGCGGGTGGCGGTAAAGGCGATCTGCGAGCCGTCGGGCCGCCAGTCGACGCCGCTCTCGCTACCACGGCTGTCGGTCAGCCTGCGTGGCGGCTCGCTACCGTCGACGGTAATCAGCCACAGGTTGGAGACTTCGCCGTCTTCCTCATAGGACGGTTCGGTAACCGAAACGACGGCCAGTTCGCCGTCGGGGCTGATGGCCGGGCTCCCGAGACGCTTCATCAGCCAGACATCCTCGTGGGTGATCGGGCGCGGCGCGGCGTCTTCGGCCAGCGCCACGACGGCGAACAGGAGCGACAGGACAACAACAGCAAAATGACGTGACATCACGGGGAAAACCTCGGGGAAACCAGCCGCTCATGATACGAGTCCGGCGGTTCGAGCGAAAGCCGTGCCGGCCGGAAAACCGGCGATCAGTCCGGCGCGCGGGCGGAGCCTGTCTGGCGGTGGCCGGCGGCGGAGAGGTCGCGCTCGCGAACCTGTTCGATCCGGCCGTGGGCGTCGAGATCGAATTCCATGACCTGGCTGGCCCGGATGCGCTCGAGCATCTCGGGGCGGACGTGGAAGCGCGCGCTGGTCATTTCGTCGCTGACATCGGGCTGGTGCGCGCGCCGGTCGCGGCCGGAGAAGCGAAACTGGTTGTAGCGCGACCAGCCCAGGATGATCAGCGCCGCGATCGCGATGACCACGGCGTAGCCGGTCAGGGTCACGAAGTAGCCACGTCCGCCGGGCTCGAGCATGTAGTGGGCGAAATACTCCGCCCCCAGCCACCAGGCCAGAACGCTGAGCAGCGGCAGGAACAGGTAGAACCACACCGCCCAGGCCATGACCGTAATGCCGGAAAAGGCCAGCCGCTGCGGACGGGGCTGCAGCTCGGGACGGTAGATGATCTCGGGGCGACGCGGATGCACTCTCATGGCCGTACTCCACGGTCGGGGCTGACCCACACGGCGCGCTGGCCGCGCCGCCTGAGCAGCGTGCGGGGAACCGCCGCCACGGTGGTGGCCATGCTGATCAGCCAGAATGCCAGCGGGTACCAGATGACCCAGAAATAGATCCGCCACAGGCCTTTTTCGTAACGGCTGTCGATGAGCAGCGAGACACCGAACTGCAGCAGGCAGGTCATGCCGAGGATGATGCCGTTCCACTGCGGCAGTATCGTCTCGACGGTCAGGGTCTCGGGTAGGGGCACGAACAGGCCGAGCGCGTAGAGCACGAAGATCGACGCCATGACGTAGGCCCAGACCACGCTGGTGAAATATTCCATCAACACGCCCCACATGCGTCGCTGGCGCCACTTGAGCACGTCGCGGCCGTAGCGCAGCAGCACCTCGACACCACCCTGGGCCCAGCGCAGGCGCTGCTTCCAAAGACCGCCGAGGGTTTCGGGCATGAGGATCCAGCACATGGCATTGGGCTCGTAGCGCACGTCCCAGTGGTCGGACTGGAGCAGCCAGGTCACGTCGATGTCCTCGGTGACCATGTCGGTGTTCCAGTAGCGGTTGCGGTGCAGCGCGGATTTGCGAAAGCCCGAGACCACCCCCGAGACGGTAAACACCCGGCCGTAGATGCGCTGGGCGCGCTTGATCAGGCCGATGATCGAGGAAAACTCGCCGACCTGGAGCCGGCCCAGCAGGGTCGATCGATTGCGGATGCGCGGGTTGCCGGTGACCGCGCCGACCCTCGGGCCGGAGGTCAGGTGCCACATCAGCCACTGCACCGCCGTGGGGTGGAGAATGGCGTCGCCGTCGACGCAGACCAGGTATTCGTTGGCCGAGGCCATTGCGCCCATGCGCAGGCCCATCGCCTTGCCCTGGTTGCTGGTGAAATGGATCACGCGCAGTTCGGGATGCTCGGCGGCGAGCTCGTCGAGAATGGCGCCGGTGCGGTCGCTGCTGCCATCGTTGATGGCGATGATCTCGAAGTTCGGGTAGGTCTGATCGAACAGCCAGGCCAGTGTTTCGCGGACGTTGTCGCCCTCGTTGAAGCATGGCAGCAGGATGGTGCAGCCGGGGTAGGCGTCCATTTCCGGCGGGATTTCCGGATCGCGGCTGGGGTAGCGCTCCCAGTGAAAGTAGTACCACAGCCCGCCGAGCATCCAGATCCAGGCCATGAACAGCGGATACAGGAAGGCGAAGTTGAACATCACCGCCAGCACGCCGGAAGATTCACCCCAGGTCAGCATCATTCTTCTCCGCGGTAGGGAAAGGTTCGGCCGGAGACGCCTTCGAACAGCGGCTGGAACGCCGGCCGGTCGGCGATGAAGTCATCCGGGTAGTAGGCCAGGTGCCAGGCGCCGGCGCGGATCAGGCGCTGCATCTGATCGCGCAGGGTCTGGCCCGACAACCAGCGATCGCCGTCCCAGTCGCGCGCCTGCAGCTCGAACACGCTGCCGGCCAGGCCGCCCTCGTGCGAGGCCACGGCCGCGAAGAGTTCGTCGAGCCATGCATCCGGGTCGTCGGCGCCCTCCATCCATGGCATGGCCATGATTGCAGTGTGGTCGTAGGCGGCCAGGAAGGCGTCGAGGCGCTGGCTGAAGCGTGCCTCGGCGTCCGGGTCGAGGGCGGCGCGGGCGTAGAGGTTGCGCGCCGTGCGAACGGCCGGGCGCCAGGCGCGCACGGTGTTGGTGAGCTGGTGGCTGAAATCGATCAGCGCGGCGGTCTTGTCGCCCGGGGAGAGCCGGCAGTCGGCGATCGGCCGGTCGGTGAGCGGCCAGGAGGCGTCTTCGGCGCAGGCGGCGCGGTCTTCGTCGGCAGCCAGGTAGGCATCATCGTGGAACAGGATGCCGGCGAAGTGGGCGTGGCGGGCCAGGTCTTCGTAGATTTCGCCGATCAGCTCGCGGGCTTGCGGGTGGAACGGGCTCAGGCGCCGGTAGTCGGGCCAGGCGACCTCCGGGCCTTCCGGGCCGTCGCGGCGCACGGCCAGGGCCCGGGCGCGGTCGGCGTCGGGCAGGTCGAAGGCCAGCATCGGCATCCAGGCGTAGACCTCGACGCCGGCGCGCGTGCGCAGCTGCCAGGCCACCCGGTTGAACAGGTCGGCGCGCACCGGCAGGTGGCGGTTGGGGAAATACAGCGCATCGGCGGTGCCGTCGCCGTCGGGGTCGGCAAAAGCCTGCAGGTAGACGGTGTTGACGCCGAGCGCGCGCATGCGATCGAGCAGGGCGTCGAGATTGCGCGACTGCTGGTCCTCGTCGGGGTCGAACACGTAGTCCAGATCGACATGCGCGGCCCGCTTGAGGGTGCGCGAGCCGGTCTGGGGCAGGTTGCCGGCAAAGGTCGACAGCCCGGGGTTGCCGGTGATCAGGAAGCGGTGATTGTGACCGAGTGAGTCGGTGGTGTTGACGCCGCTGGTCAGGCCCAGCGACAGGCGCATGCCGAGCTCGCGGGCGATTGCCTCGGTGTGGCGGTTGTATTCGCCGTAGGGCCAGACAACCGTGCGCGGTGCATGCCCGGTGCGTGCCTCGATGAGCTCGGCGCTGCGCGCCAGGTCGGCGCGTACCCGCGCGTGCCACTCCTCGATCGTCTCGTAACGATTTTCGTCTTCGAGGAAGGCGGCTGTAGTAGCGGCCGGCTGTTCGTTGCCCTGCGGGTTGGCGAGTACACCGCTGTGCAGGGCGTGGCTGTGGCTGGCCAGCTCGACCAGGCCCGAGTCGGCCATCTCGCGCAGCTGCTCCCAGCTAACGAAGCCGTCGGGCCCGCGCTCACGGCCCTCGTAGTCGATGGTCTCACCGGGCTCGAGGTCCTCGAGCCAGCCGGTCACAACCGCGGCCACGGCCGGGTAGTCGTAGGCCTTGAGCAGCGGATACACGCGCTCATACAGGCTGGCCAGACCGTCGTCGAAGGTCAGCAGCACGGCCTGGTCGGGCAGCGCTTCGCCGCCCTCGTGGGCGCGGATGATCTGCTCGACGCTGACTGGTCGCCAGCCCTGCTCGGCGATCCAGTCGAACTGCTCGGCCAGGTTGGCCGTGCTCACCGCGAACTGATCGACATCGGCCTGGCCGGCGACCTGGTCGTGCACGTCGTGCCAGGAGACCGCGACCCAGGTGTCGGGCTCGACCGCATGGGCGCCGGTTGCCAGCAAGGCAACGACACCGGCAAGCCATGGGGTGAGCCATGGGAGGCAATGCTTGGCGATCATCGAAAATACCCCTGCAGCATGATGCGTGCGTCCAGGCGCCGCTCGCGGTTGCCGTCGTAGACCCGGCTGGCCCAGCCGACCCCATAGCGCAGCTGCCAGTTGTCGTGCCACTGCCAGCGATGTTCGTAGCGGGCATGGGCGACGGCGTGGCTGCCGAAGTCTTCCTGCCAGTAGCCGCCGGCGCCAAGCGCGAAGCGCTGGGTGAAGCTCGAGCCGTAGTGACGCCAGGTGAGCCATTCGTGGTCGAGCTCGTAGCCGGCCGAGGCATCGCGCGAGGGGTTGAAGTAGGGCCCGCCTTGCTGGCTGGCGCGCGAGGCATAGAGGTCGACTCGCCCGCTGGTAATGTGGTGGGCGCGGCCGCGCAGGCGATGCGGGGCCGACAGCAGGCCGGACAGCCGCACGTTGCCGTCGGAAAGGTCCAGCCGGCTTACGCCGGCGCGCACACTGAGGGATTCATGCGCCTGCCAGCGCGCCGCCGCCTCGGCCTTCCAGCCGTCGATGCCCTGGCCGCGTGCGCGCAGCGGGACGTCGAGCGAAAAACTCTCGACCCGGGTGGCGACCGACCAGTGGTCGCCGAAGTGCTGATCGAAACCGGCGGTGAGCCCGGAATCGGCCGGGCTGGAGACGTCGCGGTGGGCTTCGAGGTAGGCATGCCGGCGGTGCTGGCGCCAGCTCAGGCCGATGCCGATGCGGTTGTCGTCGGCCTGACCTTCGGGAAAGCGCGCATCGCGGTACTGGTTGAACAGGTGGACGCGCCAGCGCTCGTCCAGCCACGGCGAGCTCAGGCGGGTCTCGAAGGCACGGTCGCGCGAGCCGAATTCGGTAAAGCCGTCGCTGTCGCCGTACTCGCCTTCCAGGCGCAGCTGCCAGCGCGAGCGGTCCTGCCAGGCTCGATGCTGGCGCTCGACATGGGTGTTGTCGGGAAACTCCGCATACAGCGCCTCGATGCGCTCGCCGGCGGCGTCGAAGTCCTCCAGGTCGGTCAGCGTGGCCGCATGGATGCGCCGCCCGGCGACCACTTCGGGTTCGCGGGCGTTGGCCAGCTCGATCTGCTCGAGCGCCCGCTCCGGCCAGCCGCGCCAGCGGTATACGGTGGCCAGCTCGCGTCGGATCTGGGCGCTGGCCGGGGCGTCGGCGAGCAGGGCTTCCAGGCGTTGCTGGGCCGCGCCGGGCTGGTTGGCGAAGGCGCGTGCCATGGCCGCGGTCAGGTCCGCGCTGAGCCGGTTCCAGTACGGAATCGGCGGCCCGCCGCCGGGGCGCACCAAGGCCGGTTTTTCGGCGGCCAGGGCGTCGATATGGTCGATGGCCTGGTCAAAGCGTTCGGCTTCGAGCAGGGCGTAGAACAGCCCGAGGCGGGCGTCGAAAGGACGCGGCTCGCTGTCGAGCACGCGCTGGTAGAGCGCGATCGCGCGCTCGGGCTCGCGCAGGGCGAGCCAGGCGTCAGCGGCGGCCTGGTCGACCCAGAACGGGCGCGGCAGGCCCTCGTCGACCAGCGCGTCGTGTTCGTCGACCACGCGGTCCATGGCCTCGGCCTGGCGCAGGCCGAGGATCAGGTCGTGACGCAGGCCCGGGCGCTGGTCGGCCGGAAGCTCGGGCTCGGCGAGCAGGGTTTCGATGACCGCGATGGCCTGCTCGGTCAGGGCCTGGCGGCGCTGGCGCTCATCGTCGGTGTCGTGGGCACCGGCCTGGCGGAGCAGCCCGGCGGCGTACTGTCCGCGCAGCACGAAGCGTTCGGCCGGGCTGAACAGGGATTCGTGGTCTCTGGCCAGTTCCAGCGCCCGGGCCGGGCCGTTGAGGTCGTTGAGGGCAAAGACCTGCTGGCGACGCGCCTCGCGGTGGCTTGCTTCGATCTCCAGCGCTCGGGTCGCCGCGGCCAGCGCGGTGCCCGGGTTGCCCGCCTGGCGATGGATATAGGCCGCTGCGGCCTGGGCTTCGACCGATTCGGGATGGTCGCGGCGGGTTGCCTCGATCAGCTCGAGCGCCTCGTCGAGCGCTTCCAGGTCGCTGGCGAGCAGCGCATCGAGCGTGCGCGCATCGGCGCGCGCGCTGGTCGAGGCCAGTTCGCCGGCCAGGGCCCGGCGCGCTGCTTCGAAAGACTCGCGTGCCCGCAGCTCGCGCGCCATGGTGAGGTCGGCGAAGGTCTCGGTGGCCGCCGATGGGTCGGGCGGCGGCTCGGCGAGAGCATTCGGCCCGAGCAGCAGGCTGGCGAGCAGGATCGCCAGGCCGCTGAGCAGGCTCGGGCGCATTCTCGCGCGGCCCTGGAAGGCGAGGCCGGGCCCCGGAGCAGGTCGAAACTTGGAAGTATTCAAGGGTGCGGTGTCTGTGCGGTCGACCACGAAAGTGGTGATTCTAGCAGGTCGGCATAAAATGTGATGTGTCTCACACTTTAATTTGTGCAGGCATCCGGGGTGGGAGGCTGTGTATTCGTCCTACGGATTTCGCGAGTGTCGGCTGGCGGGCTATGATCGCGCGGACTGGATGAATCAGCGAAAATGATGGAGTCAATGTTAATGAGGAGGTTTGCATGAGCGAGTTTCGCAAGATCATCGTGGCCGTCGACGGCTCCGGCCCGTCGCTGCGTGCGGCGCGGGCCGCTGCCCGGCTGGCCGACAGCATGGATATCTCGATGGTGCTGCTGCACGTTTTTCCGATGGTCGGAAACGACACCGCCGGCGCGCTGGGCCTGAGCGCCACCGAGATCGAGGGCGTGGCCGAGCGTGCGGCGCGCAAGACCTTTGACGAGGTGCGCTCGGAGCTCAGTGAGCGCGGCGTCGAGATCGAGGAGGTCGGGCGTATCGGCGATATCGCCGGCGAGATCATCGATTACCTGGCCGATGCCCCGGACCTGTTGCTGGTCATGGGCCGCCGCGGCCAGAGCAAGGTGGGGTCACTGTTGCTCGGCAGCGTTTCGGACAAGGTGCTGCGGCACACACACACGCCGGTGACGGTGGTTAGTTAAGGGGAAAGGTTCAAGGTGAAAGGATAAAGGTAGAAGGGGATCAGTCGATCGCGCGCATGGCGCTGACGACCTTGCCGATCGGTGCGGCCTGGCCGGTCCAGATCTCGAAGGCCAGGGCGGCCTGGGCGATGAGCATGCCGAGGCCGTCGTGGCAGACCACCCCGGTTGCCCGGCACCAGTCAGCGAACGGGGCGTGGGCCGGGCCGTAGTTGAGGTCGTAGGCGCGGGCCGAGTCGCTCAGCCAGGCCCGGTCGAGCGGTGGTGTCTGGCTCTCATGGCCCAGGCTGGTGGCCTGAATCAGTACCTCGCAGCCCGCCTCGGGCGGCGGTTGCTCGTCGAGACCGCCGGCGCGGACCCGGCCATGTCCGGCAAAGGCATCGGCCAGCGCCCGCGCGCGGTCGGCCGAGCGGTTGAGCAGCCAGACCGTTTCCGGGCCCGCGCGCAGCAGGGGGCCGAGAATGCCGGCCGTGGCCCCGCCGGCACCGACGATGAGCACGCGCTGATCCCTGACTTCGATGTCCAGGCGTTCGAAGTCGCGCAACAGACCGTCGCCGTCGGTGTTGTGGCCGTGCCACTGGCCGCCGCTGCGGCTGAGTGTGTTGACGGCACCGGCTTCCCGGGCCGCCCGGGAGAGGCTGGCGCAGTAATCGAGCCCGTGACGCTTGAGCGGCACGGTGAGGTTGGCTCCGTCGGCGTCGAAGTGGGCCAGATCGGCGAGCCGGTCGGCGAGCTCTTCCGGACCGGTGCGAATGGCCTGATAGTCGATCGAGGTGCCGGTCAGCTCGCCGAAACGGCGATGGATCTCCGGCGACAGGCTGTGGGCGATCGGGTCCCCGAGGACCGCGAGCCGGTATTCGACCTGCACGATTTCAGCTCCTCAGTCGCTCGGCGACCTCGAGGGCCGCGTAGGTCAGGATGCCGTCGGCGCCGGCGCGTCGGATCGACAGCAGCGCCTCGTCGATGACCTTGTCGCCGTCAAGCCAGCCATTGGCGGCGGCTGCCTTGAGCATGGCGTATTCGCCCGAGACCTGGTAGGCGAAGGTCGGCACCTCGAATTCCTCGCGTACCCGCCGGACGATATCCAGGTAGGGCATGGCGGGCTTGACCATCACCATGTCGGCGCCTTCGCCGAGGTCGAGCTCGACCTCGCGCAGCGCCTCGTCGCTGTTGGCCGGGTCCATCTGGAAACTCTCCTTGCCCGATTTCCCGAGGCTGGCCGCCGAGCCCACGGCGTCGCGGAACGGTCCGTAGAAGGCCGAGGCGTACTTGGCCGCGTAGCTCAGGATCAGCGTGTTGTGGAACCCGTCCGACTCCAGGGCCGAGCGGATCGCGCCGATGCGCCCGTCCATCATGTCCGACGGCGCGACCACATCAGCCCCGGCACGGGCGTGGCTGAGCGCCTGGCGGACCAGCACCTCGACGGTAGCGTCGTTGACCACGTAGCCGCTCGAGTCGACCAGGCCGTCGAGGCCGTGGCTGGTGAACGGGTCGAGCGCCACGTCGGTGATCAGGCCCAGCTCCGGAAAGCGCGCCTTGAGCTCGCCGATGCGTCGCTGGACGAGCGCCTGGTCGTCGAAGGCCGCAGCGGCGTCGTCGCTCTTGGCCTCGGCAGCGACCACCGGAAACAGTGCCATGGCCGGAATGCCCAGCTCCAGGCAGCGCTCGGCGGTCGCAAACAGCGCGGCTCGACCGAGGCGCTCGATGCCGGGCATCGAGTCGATCGGCTCGCGCGCTCGCTCGCCGTCGAGAATGAATACCGGGTAGATCAGGTTTTCGACGCACAGGCGGTTCTCGCGGACGAGCCGGCGGCTGAAGTCGTGCGCTCGCGTGCGTCGCGGGCGGGTGTCGGGAAAGGTCATGGTCTCAACGATGGCTGGCGGATTCACGGCGTGCCGGCCAGACGCCGGCACGCGCGTTTGCGGTTAGCGGGTTTCCGGGGTCACTTGAAATGCGACCGGAAGTAGTTGACCGAGTTGTTGAACGCCTTCCAGGCGTGCTCGGCCTCGAGCTTGAGCTTGTCGAACTGGGCTTCTCCGGAGGCGCGCAGCTCCTTGATCTTGCCTTTCAGCTCCTCGCGCCGGGCGCGGACGTCCTCGAGTTGTTCGCGGTATTTTTCCTCCAGCTCGCCGCTGGCCTTGCGGGCGCGGCCCTCGAGCTCGTCGATTTCGCTGTTGAGGTCGTCGAGTCGGCTTTTGAGTTTGTTGATGAATTCATCGCGGCGGGACGTATCGTTCATGAACTGTCTCCTTGAGAAAGCATTGCGCGGGACCAATTGTCCCCGCCCATTATGCTGGGGGCGCTTCAGCCCGGTTTCCAGCCCCGGTCGCGCCGGCGCCAGCGCATGATGAAGCGCTCGGGTGCCAGCGCCTCGCGCAGGGCGCGGTCGCAGGGCCTGGCCAGCCCGGTGAGCTCATCGGCGATCAGATCGGCGATCAGGGGAGTATGCGTGATGCCGCGAGAACCGTGCCCGAGATTGAGCCAGACGCCCGGGCGAAGCTGGTGCGGGTTCGGGTTGGGGTCGGGCAGGGGGCCGGCCAGCGGCAGGAAGTCGGGTGCCTGGCAGCGGATGCCCGCGCGCTGGCCAACCACCCGCGCACCGGCCCCGCCGAGACCGGCGTAGCAGTCTGGCAGATGCTTTTGCAACCGCGCCAGGTTGTCGCGGTCGTCGTCGGGGTGGCAGCTGGCCTGCTCGGCACCCCGGTCGAAGGTTGCGCCGACGCAGTGAACGCCGTCGATCGCCGGCGTCAGGTAGCCGGCGTAGCAGATGGCCTGCTGCCAGGCGCGGCTTTCGGGAGTCGCTGCGACGTGGCTGACCTGGCCGCGACTGAAGCGCAGCGGCAACCAGTCCAGCCCCGGCAGCCGGGCCGTGGCATCGGCGGTGCACAGGATCAGGGCTTCGGGGCTCAACTGGCGGCCGTTCGAGAGCGCCACTGTCGGCGGTTGACCGTGCTCGAAGCCGGTGATGGCGGTTTCCAGACACTCGATGGCCGGATGATCGAGCAGGCGGCAACACCAGCGCCCGGGACGGATATAACCGGCGCCGCACAGGACGAAGCGGTCTTCATCAAGACGCGCCAGCATGGCATCGGGCCAGGCGCCCGATTCCCGGGCCTGGGCGAGTTTGTCGCGGTGGCGAGGACTGGTGGCGAGCTGGATCACCCCGTTGAGGCAGCCGTCGTCGGGCGTGGCGGGAAACTCGAGGCGCCGCAGCCGGCGCAATGCCTGGACCAGCGCCGACTGGTAGAAGCGATTCTGCGGCGTGAGATGGGCGCTGGGTGTGGAATAGACCACCCCGGTTCGATTGCCCGAGGCCCCGGCCGCAATCCCGGCCGGGTCACAGACCGTGACCCGCCAGCCGCGCTCGGCAAGCGCGCGAGCGGTGGTCGCCCCGGCCAGCCCGGCGCCGGCTATGACGGCATGGCCGCGGGAGGCCCTGGCCGGGACCCAGGCCCCGGGCCGGGTCGCGGTCAGGCGGTGGCGCTTGGCGCCGAACCCGGCGTGGCGCCGGACCTCGAACCCGGCCGCGGTGAGCCCGCGACGCACGCCGCCGGCGGCGGTGAATGTGGCCAGCGTCGCGCCGGGGCGGCTGCGCTCGGCGAGCGCCTCGAATAACCCGGTCGGCCACATGCCCGGGTTGCGCGCCGGCGCGAAGCCGTCAAGGAACCAGGCGTCGATACTGGCCTCGGCCTCGGGCCAGACAACCGAGGCATCGCCGTACATCAGGGTCAGATCGATATTCGGCGCCAGCTCGAGCCGGTGCCAGCCGGGCGTCGGCGGGGGGTATTCGGCCAGCAGGGCCGTCGCGAGGCCCGACAGTTCCGGCCAGTGAGCCAGCGCCCGGGCCAGGTCGCGTGCCTCGAGCGGGTGAAGCTCGCATGAGAGCAGGCTCAGCCGGGCCGAGACCGGCGCGTGGTCGAGGAAGCAGCGCGCGGCCAGCAGCAGGTTCAGACCGGTCCCGAAGCCGGTCTCGCCGAGGGTGAACACGCCATCCGGTGGCAGGCTGGCAAAGCGGCCCGGCAGGTCGCTGGCCTCCACGAAGACCGCGCAGGCCTCGTCGGCGCCGTGTCCGGGCATGAAATAGCTGTCGCCGTAGTCCCGGGAGAACGGGGTGGCGCCGTCGAACGCCACGCGGGCGGTCCGGATCGGGGTCAGGGTCGAATGCATGAATCGGTCGACCTATGCTCGGCAAATGTTATATCATATCGGTCTCGAACGACCGATTCGGAGCCTCAAAGCATGGCTGCTGTGCTCAACACCCGCAAGTCGACCCCGATTGCCGCGATTCTCGATCGCCTGGGGATCTGTGTGTCGACCGTGTGCCTGGTTCAGTGCCTGGTGCTGCCGGTTCTGGTGGTGGTCACGCCGTTGGCCTCGCTGGGCTTTCTCGGCGAGGAGGCGTTTCATTTTGCGCTGCTGGCGGTGATTTTGCCGATCGCGCTGATTGCGTTCGCGCTCGGCTACCGTACCCATCGCAGCGGGCCGGTGCTCGCTTTCGGTGTGGCCGGGCTGGCCGCGGTTGCCTTCGCCGCCCTGGCGCACGATCTGCTCGGCCCCCTCGGCACGGCCCTGGTCACTTCGGCCGGCGGCGTGGCGCTGATTGGTGCCCACCTTCGCAATCTGCGGCTTCGCCGCAATATCTGCCTGCAGCCCGACCGGCTCTGATTCCCCGGGGAGATTGTTGTGGTGTTTTTCCGCGGCCCCGGGCCGAGGGACCGGTCGATGCTGCTAGAATCTTCAGGCTTTCAGACAGGGACAGATCATGAGCGAGATTCCAACCGAGTTGCGTTTCGCCGAGACCCATGAATGGGTCGGCTCCGAAGACGACGGGATCGTCAGGATCGGCATTTCCGACCACGCCCAGAAACAGCTGGGTGATCTGGTCTTCGTGGAGCTGCCCGAAGAGGGCGCGACCTTCAGCGCGGGGGATGCCTGCGCGGTCGTTGAATCGGTCAAGGCCGCCTCCGATATCTATTGCCCGGTCTCCGGCGAGGTAGTGGCGCTCAACGCGGCTCTTTCCGACGCCCCCGAGACCGTCAACAGCGACTGCTACGGCGAGGGCTGGCTGTTCAGCGTGCGTCTGGACGATGCCGACCAGCTCGAAGAGCTGATGAGCGCCGACCAGTACAAGGATTTTCTCGACGAGTAATTCCCGCCCCCGGCACCGGAGCCTTCCGCCACGCCTCAGCGCGTTCCGGCCAGGCGGTCGGCATGCCGGATCGGTTCGGGCAGCCGGTAGCGGCCGAGCCAGTCGAGGGTCACCGTAACCGCCGTTTCGAGCCCGACCCGGTGGCCGGCCGAAATGAAAAGCGGACGCACCCGGTCGCGGGTGCGCAGCACGCAGCCAATCAGCTCCTCTCCATCGACCAGCCCGGCGCGGTCTCCGCGTTTCGGGCCCGGCTCTTCATGACCCCCGCAGAGCCGGCTCTTGGCCACGCCCACGCGAGTGGGCCATGCGGTTAATTAGGTAACACTCAGAGCCACTGTACTGGCGCGAATCAAGGCGCGTTTCGCAGGGAATGGCAGCGTCCTTGCCAAGAAAC
>CAYQJJ010000049.1:459-13811 GCA_964417745.1 uncultured Wenzhouxiangella sp. | reverse complement strand
GTCAGCGTGCCTTCGCATTGCACGCTGATGCGCCCGGCGGCCGATGCGCTCGGCGAACTGCTGGCCGAAACCCCGCTGCGACCGCCCGCCGTGGCGGTCGTGCACAACGTTGATTGCCAGCCGCGTTCGGAACCCGATGCGATTCGCCAGGCGCTGGTCGAACAGCTCTGCTCGCCGGTGCGCTGGACCGGGAGCGTGCGCTCGCTGATCGATGGCGGCGTTGAACGCCTGGCCGAATGCGGCCCGGGCAAGGTTCTGAGCGGGCTTGGCCGGCGCATTGACCGGAATGTTGAATGGGTTGCCCTCGAACAACCCGAACGTCTGCAAGCCACCGCCGCCGAATGGAAGGAGAAGCGCGCATGAATCCAGAAACCAGCCAACGTATCGACGGCCAGGTCGTGCTGGTCACCGGCGCCAGCCGGGGCATCGGGCAGGCCACGGCGGCCTGGCTCAAGGCCCTTGGCGGCGATGTCTTTGGCACCGCCACCACGGCCGATGGTGCGCAAGGTATCGAGAAGGCGCTCGGGACCGATCGCGGGCTGGTCCTCGACGTTACCGACCCGGCTGCCATCGACACCGCCCTCGGCCGCGTCGGCGAGCTTGCCGGTGCCGTCACCGTACTGGTCAACAACGCTGCGATCACGCGCGATCAATTGCTCATGCGCCTCAAGGACGACGACTGGGAAACGGTGCTGGCGACCAATCTCACCGGTGCCATGCGCATGACCCGCGCCTGCCTGCGGGGTATGCTCAAGGCGCGTTGGGGACGGATCATCAGCGTGTCATCGGTGGTCGGTTACAGCGGCAATCCCGGTCAGTCGAATTACGCGGCGGCCAAGGCGGGATTGGCCGGTTTCAGTCGCTCGGTGGCCCATGAAGTCGGCTCGCGCGGCATCACCGCCAACGTGATCGCGCCGGGATTCATCGACACCGACATGACGCGTTCTCTCGATGACGAGCAGCGACAGCGCCTCAAGGGTACAATTCCGCTGGGGAGTCTCGGTGAGGTTGAGGACATTGCTGCCTGCGCCGGCTACCTGGCCAGCCCGGCGGCGCGCTACATTACCGGGCAGACGCTGCACGTCAACGGCGGAATGCACATGACCTGAGGTCTGAGGAGTCATCCCCAACCCATTGATATCAATAACATTGACGTGACCACTGTCGGAAACGGCATGAACCCGGCGGTTGGTCGCAATTGGCATAACTCCAATCGTTCTCTACAATGTGGGCGCTTTGGGAACCCTTGCATAAAGGAAATCGACAATGAGCAGTATTGAAGACCGAGTCAAGAAAATCGTCATCGAGCAGTTGGGTGTCAAGGACGAAGAAGTCACCCCCAGCGCATCCTTCGTTGACGACCTGGGAGCCGACTCTCTCGACACCGTCGAACTGGTGATGGCGCTCGAGGAGGAGTTCGAATGCGAAATTCCCGACGAGGAGGCCGAGAAGATCACCAGTGTTCAGCAGGCCATCGACTACATCAAGGCCAACGTTGACAAATAAGGTGGTCAGGATGCGTACCCGGTTATTCGAGTCGAGCGCGGAGGTCTGCCGCAATGCGCGGTGATCGCCGCATCGTGGTAACCGGGCTGGGGTGTGTCTCCCCGGTCGGCAGCCGCGTTGAAACGGCCTGGGAAAACATATGCTCGGGCGTCAGCGGCATTGGTCCGCTGACGGCCTTCGATGCCGAGAAATTTCCGGCCCGAATCGCCGGTGAAGTGCGCGATTTCGAGCTCGAGCAATACCTCTCGCCCAAGGAAGCGCGCAAGTCCGATACCTTCATCCATTACGGGATGGCCGCCTCGATCCAGGCCATCGACGATGCCGGGCTGTCCGAACAGCCCGATGACGCCGAGCGATATGGTGTGGCTATCGGTTCGGGCATCGGTGGCATCCAGACCATCGAGCAGACCTACCAGACCTTTCTCGACAGCGGCCCGCGGCGAATCTCGCCGTTCTTCGTGCCCGGCTGCATCATCAACATGATCGCCGGCAACATTTCCATCCGCTACGGGTTCAAGGGTCCGAACATTTCCATTGTCACCGCCTGCACAACGGCCACGCACAACATCGGGGAAGCCGCGCGCATGATCGCCTACGGCGACGCCGACGTGATGGTCGCCGGCGGTGCCGAGTACGGCACCACGCCGACCGCCTACGGCGGCTTCACCGCGGCGCGTGCCTTGTCGACCCGCAACGACGAACCCGAGCGCGCAAGCCGTCCGTGGGACAGCGAGCGCGACGGCTTCGTGCTCAGCAACGGCGCCGGCGTTTTGGTGCTCGAAGAGCTCGAACACGCGCGCAAGCGCGGTGCGCGAATCTATGCCGAGCTGTCCGGTTACGGGCGCAGCGGCGATGCCTACCACATGACCTCGCCACCCGAAGACGGCGGCGGAGCCGCGCGCTGCATGGCCAACGCGGTGCGGGACGCCGGCATCGAGCTCGACGAGGTCGACTACATCAATGCCCATGGCACCTCGACGCTGGTCGGTGACCGGGCCGAATGCCGTGCGGTGTGTGGCCTGTTCGGTGATCATGCCTCGAAGCTGATGATGAGCTCGACGAAATCGATGACCGGGCATCTGCTGGGTGCCGCCGGTGGCGTCGAGGCGATCTTCAGTATCCTCGCGCTGCGCGATGGCGTCGTTCCGCCGACCATCAACCTGGAGCAGCCCGATCCGGAATGCGCCCAGCTCGACCTGGTGCCCAGGGAAGCTCGCCAGCACCCCATCAAGACAGCCCTGAGCAATTCCTTTGGCTTCGGGGGCACGAACGGCTCGCTGCTGCTGCGCCGCTTCGACTGAGGCGCGACTCCGCCCGCCGGGTCGCGTCATTCTCGATGAATCCATCGTTCAGCCCGGTTCGTGAAGGTCTGGCCAGTTCGCCGGACCTGCTCGCGCTGCACCGGGCCGACCCCGATGGCTGGCCGTTTCTGCTCGCCAGCACGGCCGGTGCGGACCATCTCGGGCGCTGGTCCTTGCTGCTTCGCCACGATGGCCCGACCCTGCAGCTCAGTGCCGCTGGAGAACTGACCGGCCCTGGTGATACTCCGGGCTTTCTGAATCGATTGCGCGACTGGGCCGCCGAATTGCCGGCACCGGCCGGCGATGTTCTCGACAGCCCGTTCTGCGGGGGCTGGTTTGTCTATCTCGGGTACGAACTGGTCAGGGAGATCGAGCCGAAACTCAAGCTGGCCGCGGCCGGCGATCGCCTGCCAGTGGCCTATGCCGCGCGCTGCCCCTCGGCGGTCCTGCTCGATCATCGGACCGGGCAGGGCTGGCTGGTGGCCGAAAACCAGCAGGCGCTGGAATCGGCGCGCGCCGCGCTGGAATCGACGCCGGCTCCTCCAGGCCCCCTGGCTCCCTTCGACCCGGATCAGCTCGAACTGGTAGCCGATCCCGGCGAGCGTTATCGCCAGGGCGTCGAGCGCATCAAGCAATGGATTCTCGATGGCGATGTGTTCCAGGTCAATCTCTCGCGCGGCTGGCACGGCCGCTCACGGAGCACGATTGATGCCAGCGCCCTTTATGCGGCGCTGGCCGGCAGCAATCCGGCGCCGTTTGCCGGCCTGGCACGGATGCCGGGCGGGACGGTGCTCAGTTCCTCGCCCGAGCGTCTGGTCGAAGTCCGCGACGGGCAGGTCCAGACCCGGCCGATCGCCGGCACACGCCCGCGCGGCGACTCGGCCGAGCTTGACGATTCGCTGTCGCGTGAGTTGATGGCGCACCCCAAGGAGCGTGCCGAACACATCATGCTGATCGATCTCGAGCGCAATGATCTCGGCCGGGTCTGCCTGACCGGCAGCGTCGAGGTCGACGAGCTGATGGTGGTCGAAAGCTATGCGCACGTCCACCACATCGTCTCCAACGTGCGCGGCCGGCTTGCGCCCGGGCTGGACGCGGCCGACGTGATCGCCGCGGTCTTTCCCGGTGGAACCATTACCGGCTGCCCCAAGATTCGCTGCATGGAGATCATCGCTGAACTCGAAGACAGCGGGCGCGGTTTCTATACCGGCGCCATGGGCTACCTCGACCGGCGCGGCAGCCTGGACCTGAACATTCTCATCCGCAGCATGGTTGTCAACGGCAACACGCTGAGTTTCCGTACCGGTGCCGGTATCGTCGCCGATTCCGATCCCGATGCCGAGCTCGCCGAGACCGAGGCCAAGGCGCAGGGACTGCTCCGGGCAATGTCCAATGGTTGAGTGTCTGGTCGACGGCCAGGCCGTGACCACCGTCCCGGCCGACGATCGCGGGCTGCTTTACGGTGACGGCCTGTTCGAGACCATCGTCTTCGTCGATCGCGCTGCACCGCTCTGGCCATATCACTGGCAGCGGCTGGTCGACGGTTGTTCTCGACTTGGTCTGCCGGCCCCGGACGAGTCGGTTGCTCACGCCGAATGTCTGCGGCTGGCACCCTCGCGGGAGCCGGTTATCGTTCGCTTCACCCTGACCCGGGGCAGTGGGGGGCGCGGCTACTTTCCGAGCTCCGCTGCACGCGCGCGTCGTATCGTTCAGTCCAGGCCCTGGCCGGATAATTATCGAAAGATCCAGCGCGACGGGCTGCGCCTTCACACCAGTCCCGTGCGCCTGGCTGTCGGTTCTTCGCTGGCCGGCCTGAAGCATGCCAATCGTCTCGAGCAGGTGCAGGCGGCCCGGGCCTGTACCGAGGCCGGCTTCGACGAAGCCCTGTTGTTCGATGCGCGCGGTTACCTGGCCGAGGCGATCGCCTCGAACGTGGTACTCGAGCTCGACGGCGATCTGGTCGCACCGGTCAGCGACAGCGGTGTGGAGGGCGTCGGTCTGTCCTGGCTCACCGCACAGACCGGCACCGATCTCCTGCGACGGCGGGTCAGCGCCGACGATCTGGGGCGGGCCAGCGCGGTCATGGTGATAAACTCGGTGGCTGGTCCGCGGCCGGTCGTGGTCCTCGATGATCGGCGCCTGGCGCCCGGCGAGTGCTGCCGTAGCCTGCAGTCAGAGTGGAATAAGATTTTAGATCCAGATGCGTAAAGTACTGATTGTATTTGCAATAGCTGCGGCATCAATCGTGGCTGCAGGCCTCTGGCTGCAGCACGAGTGGCAACGCTTCGAGTCAACGCCGCTCAATGCCGACCGCGGCATGACCCTGTGGCTGCCTGCGGGCACGGGCTTTTCCGGGCTGGTGCGCCAGCTCGAAGCGCTCGGGCTGGCGCAGCCGGGCCTGCTCTGGCGTGCGTATGGCCGGCTGCATCAGCCGGCGCTGCGGGCCGGGGAGTATCGCATCCCGCCGGGCCTTGCCATCGGCGAGCTGATCGCGCAGCTCGAGGCCGGCCAGGTGCACGAGCATCGATTCACGATCGTCGATGGCTGGACCTTCGCCCGGCTGCGCGATGAACTGGCGGCGGACGTGCGACTGCGGCCCGAGTTCGCCGATATCGAGGAGTCCGAGCTCATGGCGCGGCTGGGCTGTGAGGGCTGCGCGGCCGAGGGGCGGTTCCTTCCCGAGACCTACTTCTTCACCCGCCCGGCAAGCGACCGGCGGATTCTCGAGCGCGCCTTCGAGGCCATGGAACGAACGCTGGACGAGGTCTGGGCAGGCCGGCGCGACGATCTGCCGCTCGACAGCCCCGAAGAATTGCTTGTCCTGGCCTCGATCATCGAGCGCGAAACCGGCCAGGCCTCCGAGCGGGCCCGGGTGGCCGGTGTCTTCGTGCGGCGCCTGGAAATCGGCATGCGTCTGCAGACCGACCCGACCGTTGCCTACGGCCTCGGTGATGATTTTGACGGTCGGCTGCGACGAGTCCACCTGCGCACCGACCACCCCTGGAATACCTACACCCGGCACGGCCTGCCGCCCACTCCGATCGCCTTGCCCGGCAAGCGCGCGCTGAAGGCGGCGGCCGACCCGGCGCCCGGCACGTCGCTGTACTTCGTCTCGCGCGGCGACGGCACGCACCAGTTTTCCGACACCCTCGAAGAACACAACGCGGCAGTCAACCGATATATCCGGGGCATTCGCTGATGCCCGGCCGGTTGATCACGCTCGAGGGCGGCGAGGGTGCCGGAAAGTCGACCGCCGTGACGGTCGTCCGTGACTGGCTCGAAGCTCGTGGCCACGAGGTCGTTGCAACCCGGGAGCCTGGCGGTACGCGCGTGGCCGAGGCAATTCGCGACATTCTGCTCGATCCGGCCACCGGCGAGTTGGTGCCGATCAGTGAGCTGCTGTTGATGTTTGCCGCCCGCGCGGAGAATCTGGCCAACATCATCGAGCCGGCGCTGGCCGCTGGCAAGGACGTGGTCTGTGATCGCTTCACCGACGCCAGCATGGCCTACCAGGGTGGTGGCCGCGAGCTTGGCTTTGCAGCCGTCGAAACGCTGGCCGGGCTGGTACACCCGCACCGGCAGCCCGACCTGACGCTGCTGCTCGACGTGCCGGTAGAGACCGGCATGCAGCGCATTCGCCAGCGCGGCGCGGGCGAGGACCGTTTCGAGAGCACCCGGGCCGGGTTTCTCGAACGCGTGCGCCAGGCCTATCTGCAGCGCGCCGAGGCCGAGCCCGGTCGTTTCGTCGTCATTGATGCCTCGGTGCCGATCGAGCGAGTACACGCCGAAATCGCCCGGACACTGGACGAGCAGCTGGCATGAACCTGCCCTGGCTCGATGAAACGCGGCAATGGCTCGGTACGGCCCTGGAAGCCCAGCGGCTCGGGCATGCACCGCTATTGATGGGTCCGGAAGGAGTCGGCAAGCGGGTGCTGGCCGAGTGGCTGGTTCGGCGCATTCTGTGCCTGTCGCCCCAGGCGGGGGAGCCGTGCGGCGAGTGCCGGTCCTGCCAGCTCATCAGCACCGGCACGCACCCGGACCTGTTTCGTGTGGCCATTCCGGACGAGAAAAAGGAGATCCCGGTCGACTCGGTTCGTGACCTGAGCGCCGGGCTCCAGCTCACGCCGAGCCTGGGACAGCGGCGCGTGGGCTGGATCGAGCCGGCCGAAGCGATGAACATCAACGCTGCCAACGCCCTGCTCAAGACCCTGGAGGAGCCGCCTGAAAACGCCTGGCTGGTATTGGTCAGCCACCGCAGCGACCGGCTTCCGGCCACCATCCGCAGCCGCTGCCAGCAGATTGCAGTGCGCCCGCCGCCCACGGACGATGCACGCGACTGGCTCGCCCGGGAATGCCCGGAAACCGATGCCCAGGCCCTGGAGCAGGCGCTGGCCATGAGCGACGGTGCGCCACTTCGCGCCCGCGACCTGGTCTTGAACAACGGTCTGGAATTCGGACTGAGCGTACTCGATGGCATGCTGGCCGTTGCCCGGGGTGCAGCCGCGACCGGTATCATCGATGACCAATGGACCTCCGAACCTGCGGTGACCTGGCGCTGGATTGGCTTGTGGACCCGGCGGCTCATGGGCGAGGCTCAGGGTGTCACGCCCTGGCAGGAAGTCGACGGGCGCCAGGCCCCGGATGGGCTGGATGTCCGCGCCCTGGCCGAACTCTGGCAGCAGGCCCTCGATGGCGCGGCCAGCAGCGAAGGCAATGCGCGCCAGGACCTGCTGCTGGGCAAATGGCTGCTAGAATGGGGCCGAACAAGCCGACTGAACAGGTTCTGAAGGCATGGCACAAAAAGGCATCCTCTCGTACAACATCGAGACCAAGCAGGAACTCTACGCGGCCTACATGCCGTTCCTGATCAATGGGGGCCTGTTCGTGCCGACCAAGAAAGACTTCAAGCTCGGGGATGAGGTCTTGATCCTGCTCAGCCTGCTCGGCGAGGAACGCATCGCCATTCCCGGCCAGGTCGCCTGGATCACCCCGCTCGGCTCGCAGCACAGCATCAACAGCGGGGTCGGTGTGCATTTCAACGACAGCCCCGAGGGTTCGCAGGCCAAGAACACCATCAGTTCCCTGCTTGCCGGCATGCTCGAAAGCGACCGCCCGACCCGCACTATCTGATTCCGGTCTCCGTCCGCGCCGCCGGGCGAGACCAGAGCCGGGCTATCGATCCGATGCCCCAGCGCGCCATCATTCACGTTGACATGGATGCCTTTTTTGCCAGCGTCGAGCAGCGCGACAACCCGGAGCTGCGCGGTCGTCCGGTAATGGTCGGCGGGGGCAGTGCGCGCGGCGTCGTTGCTGCAGCCAGCTACGAGGCCCGGCAATTCGGCGTGCGCTCGGCGATGCCCGGCTGGCGTGCCCGAAGGCTGTGCCCGGAGGGCGTTTTCGTGCGTTCGCGGTTTGCCCGTTACCGGGAGGTCTCGGCCACCATTTTCGGCATCTTCCAGGCTCACGCCGACCAGATCGAGGGGCTGAGTCTCGACGAGGCTTTCCTCGACGTGACCGGGGTAGTGGCCGCCGGCACTGCCATGCGCGACATCGGTCGGGCGCTGAAAAATGCCATCAACCGTGAGACCGGACTGACCGCCTCGGTCGGCATGGCGCCGAACAAACTGCTGGCCAAGCTGGCATCGGACTACGACAAGCCCGACGGCTTCGTCGAGGTCCTCCCCGAGGATATCCGCCGATTTCTCGATCCGCTGCCGGTCGGCAAGCTGTGGGGCATTGGCCCCCGTACCACCGAGCGGCTGCACGATGCCGGCATCCACACCGCGGGACAGCTTCGCAGGAGTGCGCCGGAGCTGCTCGAGGAACTGTTCGGCAGCCAGGGCCCGGGCATGGCCGAGCGTGCCGCCGGCATCGACGATCGGCCGGTTCGGCCGACGCGCGTTCGCCGCTCGATCAGCCAGGAGACCACCTTCGATCAGGACCGTCACGACATCGAGTCACTGGCACCGGTCATCCAGAAACAGGCCGCCGAGGTTGCCGCCCGGCTGCGCGCCAAGTCACTGCACGCGCGCACGGTAACGCTCAAACTGCGTTCGAGCGGTTTCTCGACCGTGACCCGAAGCCGGTCCTTGAGCGGCTTTACCCGTTCGGCCGAAGTGATCGAAGAGGTCGCCATGGCGCTGCTGGCCGACTGGGCCGGCTGGCGCCGGGCTTACGCGGTTCGGCTGGTCGGTGTCGGTGTAACCGGGCTGGGCAGTCCGCACGACGGCGAGCAGATACTAGACCCCAACGTTGGGGTAGAAACCGGCCGCGATGAACCAGCACCCGGCTCCGGCGGGTGAGGGCTGTTGGCTGTTGGCTCGCCTGAGCACTCCGCCCGCGGCGATCCGCCGCGGGCGGGTGGGAGGTTTCAGGAGCTTTTGGGCTCGCCGTACTGGTCGCGCAGCTCGCGGCGGAGGATCTTGCCGACGTTGGTCTTGGGCAGTTCCTCGACGAACTCGACGTACTTGGGCACCTTGTAGCCGGTCAGTTCCTTGCGGCAGTGCTCGCGGACTTCCTTGACCGTCAGGCTGTCGTCCTTGCGTACCACGACCACCTTGACCACCTCTCCGGACTTTTCGTCCGGGGCACCGATCGCGCCGACTTCGAGTACTTTCGGGTGGTTGGCGACAATGTCCTCGATCTCGTTCGGATAGACGTTGAACCCCGAGACCAGGATCATGTCTTTCTTGCGATCGACAATGAAGAAGTAGCCGCGCTCGTCCATTTTGGCCATGTCGCCGGTGCGCAGCCAGCCCTCGTCGTCGAGCACATTGGCGGTCTCCTCCGGGCGGTTCCAGTAGCCCTGCATCACCTGCGGGCCCTTGACGCAGAGCTCCCCGGTCTCGCCGATCGGCTGGGCATTGCCGTCCGGATCGATCACCTTGCACTCGGTCGAGGAAATCGGCAGACCGATCGCACCGTTGTATTCCTCCATGTCCATCGGGTTGATGCATGCCGCCGGCGAGGTCTCGGTCAGCCCGTAGGCCTCGATCAGCGTCACACCGGTGACCGATTTCCATTTCTCCGCCACCGCGCGCTGCACGGCCATCCCGCCACCGAGGGTCAGGCGCAGGTTGGAAAAATCCAGGTCGCTGAAACCGGGCGTGTTCAGCAGGCCGTTGAACAGCGTGTTGACGCCGGTAATGGCGGTGAACTTCACCTTGCCCAGTTCCTTGACGAAGCCGGGCATGTCGCGGGGGTTGGTGATCAGCACGTTGCGCCCGCCGAACTTGAGGAAAACCAGGCAGTTGGCGGTCAATGCGAAGATGTGATAGAGGGGAAGGGCGGTAATGATGGTCTCGCGTCCCGGGGCGACCCGCTCGCCCAGCCAGGCCGAGGACTGCTGCATGTTGGCCACCATGTTGCGGTGGGTCAGTACCGCGCCCTTGGATACCCCGGTCGTCCCGCCGGTGTACTGGAGAAACGCGATGTCGTCATGGCCGAGCTGGACCGGCGAGAACGTCTCGCTCGCGCCCTGGCTGAGAGCCTGCTTGAAACTGACTGCTTTCGGCAGGCTGTACTTGGGGACCATTTTCTTGATGTGACGAACCACGAAATTCATGATCGCGCCCTTCGGGAAGCCGACCATGTCGCCCATCGAGGTAAGCAGCACGTGCTCTACCTCGGTGTCGTCGATCACCGCTTCGAGCACGCTGGCAAAGTTGTCCATGATCACGATCGCGCGCGCGCCGGAGTCCTTGAGCTGGTGTTTGAGCTCGCGGGCGGTGTAGAGGGGGTTGGTGTTGACGACCACCAGGCCGGCCCGCAACGCGCCGAAAACGGCAATCGGGTACTGCAGGACGTTGGGCATCATGACCGCGATGCGGTCACCCTTCTTCAGACCCAGCGCCTGCATGCGCGCGGCAAATGCGCGGCTGTAGTCGTCGACCTGCCGGTAGCTGAGTTCGGCGCCAAAGTTCACGTAGGCGGTGTTGTCGGCAAATTCGGTGCAGCTGCGGTCGATGACGTCGACCACCGACTGGAACTCGTCGAGGTCGATTTCGGCCGGGACGTTTTCGGGGTACTGATCGAGCCAAGGTTTCTCGGACATTGAATTACCCTTTGTCTGTCGTATGTTTCTACCCACCGATTAGCTTGGCATACCCGGCATAAAGAGACAAGCACGGCCGCCGTCGGGCGCCGTCGGGATGCGAAATCCGGTTTGCTCGCCTGCCCCCGGCCGTATATCATCCGAGCAAAAGAACTCGCAGGCTTGCCGGGACCGTAATGGGCGAACAGAACGTAGAGCAGACCACCGACGAAGCGACCCGCCGTGCCTTCATGAAGGCGCTGCTCAACGAAGTCCGGGCACTGGAGGACATGCACACTGCCGGGCTTTTCGAGGGCGGTATCCGGCGCATCGGCGCCGAGCAGGAAATGTTTCTGGTCGACAAGGCGGCCCGCCCGGCGCTGACGGCCATGCAGATCCTGGACCGGATCGACGACGAGCGCTTTACCCACGAGCTCGGCCTGTTCAATCTCGAGGCCAACCTGTCGCCCCTGGAACTCGGTGGTGACTGCCTGCGCCGGCTCGAGGAAGAGACCAACGAAGTCTATGCCATCGCCCGGGAAAAAGCCGCCGAGGTCGGCTCTCGAATCGGGCTGGTGGGGATTCTTCCGACCCTCACGCGCGATCACATGACGCTCGACGCGATCGTGCCCACGGCGCGCTACTTCGCGCTCAATGAGGCGCTTCTGAAGCTGCGGGGCAGCAGCTTCCAGATCAATATCAAGGGCATCGACCAGCTCAATTTCAATCTCGACAACCTGATGCTCGAAGCCTGCAACACCAGCTTCCAGATTCATTTCCAGGTCGGCGCCGACGAGTTCGCCCACCTCTACAACATCGCCCAGGCGGTCACCGGGCCGCTGCTGGCCACCTGCGTCAACTCGCCGATTCTGCTCGGTAAACGGTTGTGGCACGAGAGCCGGATCGCGGTATTCGAGCACTCCATCGATGCCCGCTCCGAGGCCCATGCCGCGCGTGGCCACAAACCGCGGGTTCACTTCGGTGACAACTGGATCGACGAGTCGGTCATCGAGATTTTCAAGGAAGACCTGGCGCGGTTCCGGGTCATCCTGACCACCGAGTTCGAGGAAGACCCGATCGGCATGGTCGCCCGCGGCGAGATTCCGAAGCTCAACGCGCTCA
The DNA here is from genome assembly GCA_964417745.1 of uncultured Wenzhouxiangella sp. Classification (GTDB taxonomy): domain Bacteria; phylum Pseudomonadota; class Gammaproteobacteria; order Xanthomonadales; family Wenzhouxiangellaceae; genus Wenzhouxiangella. The sequence continues at coordinate 1,850 of CAYQJJ010000049.1, read as the reverse complement.
GGCTGCACAACGGCACCGTCTATCGCTGGAACCGCGCGGTCTACGGCATCTCCGACAACGGCAAGCCGCATCTGCGCATCGAGAACCGGGTCATCCCGTCCGGACCGACCGTGGTCGACGAGATCGGCAACGCGGCGTTTTTCTTCGGCATGATGGCCAAGCTCTCGCACTCGATCGACGATATCCGCGAACACATGAACTTCGCCGATGCCAAGGCCAACTTCATGGCCGCCGCACGCGAGGGGCTGCGCGCCCAGCAGACCTGGTTCGGTGGCGAGCAGATGACGGCCCAGACCCTGGTGCTCGACAAGCTGTTGCCACTGGCGCGCGAGGGGCTGGCCGATGCGGGAATCGACCAGGCCGACATCGATCGTTACCTCGGCGTGGTCGAAAAGCGCGTCCAGCGCCGCCGTACCGGCGCACGCTGGCAGCTCGAATCGCTGGAGAACATGGGCGGCAAGGGCAGCCAGCACGAGTGCCTGCGTGCGCTGACGGCCAACATGCTCGACCAGCAAGAGACCGGCAAGCCGATCTGCGACTGGGAGCTGGCCGATTTCTCCACCACCCAGGACTGGCGCGACAGCTACCGTACCGTCGGTCAATTCATGGCGACCGATCTGTTCACCGTCCGGCCCGACGATATCGTCGATTTCGCCGCCAGCCTGATGGAGTGGCGTCATGTGCGTCACGTTCCGGTCGAGGATGACTCGGGCCAGCTGCTCGGGCTGGTCTCGCATCGCCAGCTGCTGCGCCTGGTTGCGCGCGGCACGCGCGATGGCGAGACCCATATGGTGCGCGACATCATGCGGCCCAACCCGTTGACGGTCTCGCCCGACACCACCACCACCGAGGCGATTCGCCTGATGCGCGAAAATCGCTTGAGCTGCCTTCCGGTTGTAAAGAATGCCAAACTGGTCGGCCTGGTCACCGAGTACGACCTGATCGTGGTCGCCGGCCGGCTGCTCGAAAGCTACCTGGACAGCGAAGGCTAGTGGTCCGCCGAATCGGGCTTGTCCTGGCGCTGGCGCTGCTTTCGGTCGCCTGCGGTTCACCCGCGCTCCCCGACGCCGAACGCATCGAGGCCCGCCTCGAGGCCATGGCCGCGGCTCTCGCCGAGCGCGATGCCGGCGCTGTGCTCGCACCTCTGGCCGATGATTTCAGTGCCCAGACCCGTGACCTCGATCGCCGTGCCATGCGGCTGCTTCTGCGGCGGGAAATGAACGCCCACGAGCGCTTGCGCGCCCGAATCTACGATTTTTCCGCCACCATCCATTCTTCCGACCGGGCCAGCGCCGAATTCCACGCGGTGCTGACTGGCGGCAGCGGTTTGATCCCGCGTACTGGCCGCTGGTACCGGGTCGAGACGGGCTGGCGCCACGAGGATGGTGACT
>CAYQJJ010000049.1:0-449 GCA_964417745.1 uncultured Wenzhouxiangella sp. | reverse complement strand
ATGGCATCGTCGGCCGGCCTTGATGCCCCCCCGGGCCTGAGGCCGGCCACGCGCGACTGGTTTCGCGCCCGCTTCGGTCGGCCGACGCCGGTTCAGGCTTCGGCCTGGCCGGCGATTGCCGAGGGTGGTCACGTACTGATCAGCGCGCCGACCGGCAGCGGCAAGTCGCTGGCCGCCTGGCTGCCGCTGATCGATGCTGTATCCGGGCAGCACTCTTCTGGCCGGGGCGTGCGCGCGCTCTACATCTCGCCGCTGCGTGCGCTCTCGCGCGACATGGCCGCCGGCCTGGTCGATTGCCTGGCCGGCCTGGCCGACTTTGCCCCGGAAGGCGCGACCGACCGCCTGCGCATCGGGCTGCGTACCGGGGATACCCCGGCCTCCGAGCGCGCCCGCCAGCGGCGCGACCCGCCCGAGATTCTCATGACCACGCCGGAGTCGCTGTACGTGCT
>CAYQJJ010000048.1:0-13931 GCA_964417745.1 uncultured Wenzhouxiangella sp. | reverse complement strand
CCAGTCACACCGACCTGGCCGACCGCCTCGACTACGCCGGCTATCTCGATCTCGAGCGCATCCTGGGTGCTCAGCATCCGCTCTCGGATCCGCCGCACCATGATGAGCTGCTGTTCATCATCCAGCACCAGACCTCCGAGCTGTGGTTCAAGCTGGTCATCCACGAGTTGCGCGCGGCCATGGCGCAGCTGGCAGCCGATGACCCGGACCCCTGCCTGAAGATCCTGGCGCGCGTCAAGCTGGTCCAGCAACAGCTGTTCAACCAGTGGGCCGTGCTGGAGACGCTCACCCCCAGCGAGTACGTGCAGTTTCGCGATATTTTCGGCGATGCCTCGGGGTTCCAGTCCTACCAGTACCGGCTGGTGGAGTTTCTGCTCGGCAACAAGAATCGCCAGATGCTCGAGCTGTTTCGCCACGATGAGTGGGTTCAGGGCCAGCTCCGCGAGGCGCTGGAGCGGCCGAGCCTGTACGACGAATTCCTGCGCTACCTGGCCCGGCGGGGGCACGCGGTGCCGCCGGACTGCCTGGATCGTGATTTCACTATCGCCCATGAGCGCACCCCGGAGCTGGTGCCGGTGTTTGTCGAAATCTACCGGCACACCGACCGCTTCTGGACCGAGTACGCGTTGTGCGAGCGGCTGGTCGACATGGAGGAGTCCTTCCAGTTGTGGCGTTTCCGCCACCTCAAGACCGTCGAGCGCATCATCGGCTTCAAGCGCGGCAGCGGCGGCTCCAGCGGGGTCGGCTTTCTCAAGCAGGCGCTCGAGCTCACGTTCTTCCCCGAGCTGCTCGACGTGCGCACAGAACTGTAGCGCTGGCCTTGTGCCATAATCGAGGGTTCCTGACAACTAGAACGGGGATAGAACGATGAGGCGATTTCTTGTTACCGCGGCCGGGTTGCTGACGGCCGTTTCGCTGCAGGCGCAGCAGATCGACGTACCGACGCTCGACAATCCGGTCACGGTTCACACCGACGCCAACGGTATTCCGACCATCGTCGGCGAGACCGAGACCGATGTCAGCTTTGTCCAGGGCTACCTGCACGCCCAGGACCGCTTTTTCCAGATGGATTTCCTGCGTCGCGCGGCCAGTGGCACGCTGGGCGAGATGCTCGGGCAGGGCGCTTTGTCCAACGACATCCAGCTGCGCACGCTCGGCCTTCGGCGCGCGGCCTGGGGCTCCTACACGGCGCTCGGCCCGGTCGAGAGTGACTGGCTGAAAGCCTACAGCGACGGCGTCAATCACTGGCTGGCCACCAACGACCTACCGCCCGAATACGGCGCTCTGGAGTTGAGCATGGCCGATCCGTGGTCACCGGTCGATTCACTGGTCATCGGCAAACTGCTGGCCTTTCAGCTGTCGTTCGACCAGAGCCTGTCGGCGATTGGCAACACCGTCCGCATCGGCACCTATCAGGCCGTCGGCGATGCCGTCGGATTCGACGGCACGGCGCTGTTCAACCAGGATCTCAACCCGACCATCCCGGTCGACGGCCGGCTCTCGGTGCCCGATTTCTTCGAGCGCATCGGCATCATCGTGCCGGGCGACGGCGAAACACTGGCTCTGGAAGGCGGGCAGCTTGCCTCGTCGGTCGGCACCGGCCAGACCGTGCCGTCGAATCTTGCCCGGCTCGACGCCGACTATGCCGCCTCCGATGAAATCGCCCGTATCGACGGCGATCTGGTCGAAATGGCCCGTCGCTACCGGGACAAGGTCGAAGGCCTGCCAATCCTCCACGAAGGCCTCGCTATCGGCAGCAACTTCTGGGCCGTGTCCGGAGAGCACACCGAGTCCGGCATGCCGCTGTTTGCCAACGACCCGCACCTCGGGCTGGATGCACCGGCCATCTTCATGAGCGAAAATCGCGTGGTGCGTGATGAGAACATCGCCATCAGCGGCGTGGTGTTTCCGGGCGCGCCGGTCAACGCGCAGGGCTGCACCGAGTTTCTGTGCTGGGGCTCGACGGTCAATCGCATGGATGTCACCGATGTGTTCCAGGACCAGATCCTGGTCAACAATTTCGGCCTGCCGACCCACACCGTGCACAACGGTGAAGCCGAGCCGGTGCTGTATGCCTTCCAGTCCTATTTCCTCAATAACCCCGGCAGCGGCGAGTTCGACGACGTCAGCCGCGCCAACGTCGGTTACGACGAGGGTGGCATTACCTTCATCGTGCCGCGTCGAAACAATGGGCCGATTCTCGAGCTGATGGGCGACAGCGCGCTGACCGTCCAGTACACCGGCTGGGGGCCGACCTTCGAGCTGTCGACCTTCCGCGCCTGGGAGCGTGCGACCAGCCAGGAAGAGTTCGAAGTTGGCCTGCAGAACTTTGCCTTCGGCGCCCAGAACTTCCTGTACGCCGATGTCGAGGGCAACATTGCCTACTACACCGGCGGGGAAATGCCGCTGCGTGCTGACCTGCAGAACGACCTGGCCCCCGACGGCGGCCGTCCGCCGTGGTTCATTCGCGACGGCAGCGGGGCCCTCAATCACGAGTGGCTTCTCGCCGACGACCCCCAGCCCGGCCAGACTACGCCGTATGCGCTGATCCCGCGCGAGGAAATGCCGCAGGTCACCAACCCACCCTGGGGCTATATCGCCAACGCCAACAACGACCCGGTCGGCACCAGCCTCGACGGCAACCCGCTCAGCCAGCTGCGCCCGGGTGGCAACGGCATCTACTATCTCAATACCGAATATGCCGATCTGCGCATGGGCCAGATCGATCGCCAACTGCAGGACATGGTCGGGCAGGGCAATGTCAGCATCGACGACATGAAAGCGCTGCAGGCCAACAACCAGCTGCTCGACGCCGAGCTGCTGATGCCGTTCCTGATGCAGGCCTTCGACAACGCGCTCGATGAAGAGGCCTGGCCCGGCCTGGCCGCGCTGGCTGGAGACCCGCGGGTGGCCGAGGCCATGGGCCGGCTGGCCGACTGGGACTTTTCCACGCCCACCGGCATCGAGGGTGGATTCGACCCGGGCGGTGACCCGACCGGTGCCAGCGAGCCCACCGCCGAGCAGATCGCCAACAGCATCAGCGCGACCATCTACAGTGTCTGGCGCTCCGAGGTGATCGACAACACCATCGATGGCACGTTGCGCGCGGTCGGCCTGGAAGACGAACTACCGAGCAACAAGCTTGCCTGGCGCGCCCTGGTCAACCAGCTGCGGCTGTTCCCGATGACCCAGGGCCAGGCTGCTTCGGGGCTGTCGTTTTTCAATCTGCCCGAAGCGCCGGATCCGGCCACGGCACGCGATGCCATTCTTCTCGGTTCGCTGCAGTCAGCGCTCGATCGCCTGGCCTCGGATGACTTTGCCGCCGCCTTTGCCAACTCCGGTGATCAGAACGATTACCGCTGGGGCCGGCTGCACCGTGTGACCTTCGATCATCCGCTCAATACCGCGCCGTTCAATATCCCGCCGGCCGGTGGCTTCGACAACGTCGATGCGGACCTGCCCGGCGTCGCCCGGGCCGGCGGCTTCCACGTGGTTGACGCTTCCAGTCACAGCGCGCGCGCCAGCGACTCCAATGGCTTCACCTTCGGCTCGGGTGCGGCCCGCCGGACGGTAGCCACGCTGACGCCCGATGGTCCGGACGCCGAGGAGATCACCCCCGGCGGACGCAGTGGCGTGTTTCTGAGCCCGCTGTACAGCAACCAGCTGCGGCTGTGGCTGGTCAATGACTACCTGCCGCTCAATATCGGCGAGGACGCTGCCGAGGGCAGCGCGGCCCAGTCGGTGCAGTTCACGCCCGGCTCCTGAGCCTCGTCAACAGCCCGCTCAAAGCGCCCGCCACTCGGCGGGCGCTTTTTTTCGAGAGCCAGCCGGGTCTTGAAACACGGCTGCACCGAAGCCATACATGAGGAACTCTGTAACCGGCTCGCGGAACCAATCAAAACGATGATCAATCTCCTGGAACGCTTCTCGCTGGCGCACACCCATCTGACTCGCATCAATGCCGATCTGGGTGAGATCGTCAAGCCGGACGACAAGTTCAGCGCCAAGGTCGAGCTCAAGCTCACCCCGCGGGAAATGCCGACCGAGCAGGTCGAGGGTCAATCGCAGTACCAGGTCACGGCCCGTCTGGTCTGTCGCGGATCGCGCGAGCAGGACGCTTCGGAAAAGCCGCTGTTCACCATCGAGATCATCCTCCAGGCGGTCTATCGTCAGTTCCAGGGCGACCCGATCGATTTCGAGACCTTCTCCCAGCACCACGGCACGCTGACCCGCCAGCTCTACCCGCTGATCCACCACCAGCTCCAGCCGGTGTTCAAGCAGTTCGGCCTCGATCAGGTCAAGCTGCCTTTCGACCTGGTCAACCAGTCGACCGACGACAAGCCCCAGCGCCAGGTTCACTGAGCCTGCCTTCACCACCACCCTTCCGTCGCGAGCAAGCGGGGTAGCGGCCAATCGGATTGACTGGGGCGGGGGTGCGTGAAAGAATCAACCTTCGCCTGATTACCCGAGGATTGTGCCCGTGCCGACATCGCGTCGCGAACCCATCGCCAAGGTCGATACGGCGTGGCTGCGCATGGAGCAGCCGACCAACCTGATGATGATCACCGGCGTGATGGTTCTCGACGATCCGGTCGACTTCAACCATTTCAAGCAGATCATCAGCAATCGCTTTCTGGCTTTTCCACGGTTTCGGCAAAAGGCGGTTGATCACGCCCGCGGTTGCTGGTGGGAAGAAGACGAAGACTTCGAGATCAGCGCCCACGTCCGGCGTACCGCGTTGCCTGGCGATGCCGGCAAGGCCGAGCTGGAGGAGCTGGTCTCCGAGCTGGCCTCGACGCCGCTGGACAAGACCAAGCCGCTATGGCAATTCCACCTGGTGGAGAACTACGTCGAAGGCCCGGTAGTCATCACCCGCATCCACCATTGCTATGCCGACGGTATCGCACTGGTCCAGGTCATTCTGTCGCTGACCGAAACCAGTGCGGAAGCCTCGAACCGGCTGGTTACCCAGGAGGAGTGGAAGCACAAGCGAGCGGCCGAGTCGAATATTTTTCGACGTCTGACCGCGCCGGCGCGCGAAGGCGTCGGTGCGATCACCCATCTCAGCGGCAAGGTGCTCGATGAAGCCGTGCACCTGCTGCGCGAGCCGCACACGGCGGCCGACTATGCTGTCGGCGCCGGCGAAATCGCCTCGGAGCTGGCAACCGCCTTGCTGTTGCACGACGACCCGCCGTCGCGCTTCAAGGGCGCAATCGGCGTGCGCAAGAATGTTTCCTGGGCCGAACCGATCGAGCTCGAAGAGGTCAAGGCGATCGGCAAGGCGCTGGGCTGCACGGTCAATGATGTGTTGATCTCGGTCATGACCGGTGCGCTGCACCGGTACCTGGTCGACCAGGGCGACGATCCGAGTGGACTGACCATGCGTGCAACCGTGCCGGTCAACCTGCGCCCGCTCGAGCACGCGCGTGAACTGGGCAACCATTTCGGTCTGGTGTTTCTGGACTTGCCGATCGCCGAGGCCAACCCGCTGGCCCGGCTCTACCAGGTCGCGGAGTTCATGCACGATCTCAAGCAGTCCAAGCAGGCGGTTATGTCCATGGGCCTGCTGGCCGCGCTCGGCATGGGCCCGTCCGCGCTGCAGAAGCCGGCGCTGGAGCTGTTCAGCCGCAAGGCCTCGACGGTGCTGACGAATGTACCCGGGCCCCAGGAGACGCTCTATCTGGCCGGCTCAGCGATTGGCGAAATGATGGCCTGGGTGCCCCAGTCGGGCTCGATCGGCATGGGCATCAGCATCATCAGCTACCGTGGCAAGGTCTTTTCCGGCTTGATTACCGACAACAAGCGCATTCCCGACCCGGACAGCGTCACGGCCGATTTTCGGCGCGAGTTCGAAAACCTCCTCAACCTGACCCTGCTGCTCGGTCCGCAGGATGGTCCGGTCGACCCGGGCATGGCCGAGATGATGCATGAATGGATCGACGGTGACGGCGAGGAACCGGGCTGAGCGCACGGTGATCTATTCCAGGCAGGAGCGCGCGTAGTCGACATCGAGGCGCTGCATGGCGTCGATCGGTTCGATATTGGCGGCGCGCTCGTAAGCCGCGTTGGAATCCTCCAGGCGCTTGTCGCCGAATAGCAGGTACAGCCCGTTGCCGTATTCGATATGGGCGATCGGGGCATTCGGGGTCAGTTCCAGGGCCTGCTCGAAGTGTTTCATGGCCTTGTCGGCGCTCGCCCCATAGGTCATCGACCCTACCATCTTGCCGACCTTGTCGATGATCTCGGCGTGGTACAGCCCCATGGCCGTATGCGCCTCGGCGTGCTCGGGCTCGAGCTCCAGGGCGCGCTCCAGCGACGCGCGAATCCGCCCGCCGACGCCCTGGGCCAGGGCCTTGGCAATCGAGATGCACTGGCTGTAGCGGCCCAGGAGAAAGGCGTGGAAATAGTGGGCGTTGGCATCTTCGGGGAACTGGTCCATGGCCGTTTCGGCCCGGGCGATGCCGGCCTTGTAGATCAATTCCTGCTCGGTCTCGTCGTCGACCAGGTAATCGGCGTAGATCCCGCTGGCCTTGTTGGCAACCGCGTGCGCGCCCATCCCGACTGACTCGGCGCGATCGACAGCGGCCGCGAAGTCGCCGGCGTGAAACAGGCGCCAGGCTTCGGCGAGCTGCTCGGCACATTGTTCTGCCGGCTTGAGGCCGATTGCCCCGGCACGGGCGGCATCCGGAAAGGGTTCCCGGTCGCCGGCGTGCAGCGCTTTCCAGTTTTTTTCGAGGCTCTTGCCCGAGTAGGTGAACGGGGTGGCGTCGTGGGGAAAGGGTGCCCAGTCTGTGGTTTGCATTTTAGTGTGACCGCTCTAGAACCCGTGTGTATCTTAACGTTCAACGCTGTTGAAGACAGCACCACACAGAATTTTCGAAGGAGATCGGACATGACCAAGAAAACCGCAAAGAAAAAAGTAGCCAAGAAGAAGACCGCCAGCCGCAAGACGGCCGTGAACCAGGCTCAGGATTACGCCCACGAAATCTGGCTGGCCGGCCTCGGCGCGTTCGCGCTGGCCCAGGAAGAAGGCGAAAAAGCTTTCAAGAAGAGCACCAAGACCATCGAAGACACCCGCAGCCGCGTGGTTGGTGAGTCGACCCGGATGTTCGACCGCCTGGTCAAGGAAGGCGAAAAGCTCGAAGGCAAGGGCCGCAAGCTGGCCACCGATACCGTCGACGGCGTTCGTGACGACGTCGAGAGCCGCGTCGGCAAGGTTCGCGATACAGCCCAGTCGAACTGGGACAAGCTCGAGAAGGTTTTCGAGCAGCGTGTCGCCCGCGCCCTGTCGCGTCTTGGCGTGCCGACTTCCGATGAAATCGGCGAACTCAGTGATCGGGTTGCCGAGCTCAACAAGCGCGTGGCCGACCTGGCCAAGCAGCAGGACGCCAAGCCGGCGGCTGCCAAGAGCACCTCGACCACCAAGACCGCTGCCGCGAAGCCCAGCACCAGCGCCAGCTAAAGCTTCCAGACCGGTTCTACCCCGAAGCAGCCTGGGCTTCCCTCAGCCCTAGCGTGGCTGCTAGCTTGGCCCGGACCTCATGGTCCGGGCCTTTTTTTTGTTCTGGCGCCGGAGCGAGCCGTATCACGACCGGACCCCCCATCGGCCCGGCCCTGAGGGCTGGCTAGTGGCACGAGCTCCCGAAGTTCTGGCCGCTGGTCAGGGGCCAACTAGGGAACCTCTGAATAAGTCTGCACGGAGCGCGTTTCAGTCTTTGAGCCCGCAGATCGTGTGGTGCGACACGAGTGACAGTAGCCGTCGCTACGGCCGAGTGGCGCAACGCTCGAGATGCGGGCTCAAAGGCGAAACCCGAAGGGACGGGCCTTTGCGGGCCACCCGCTGCGTTTCGGCTCACTTATTTGGAACGACCAAACCGCGCTCGCCAAAGCCACACCGGGTAATCCCGCAAAGACTCCGTCGCGCCCGTGCAGACTTATTCAGAGGTTCCCTAGAGGTATTGCCCGGCCAGCGCATCGAGCTGGGCGCGGGTGTCTGGCTCCAGATACGGGCTGACCAGGCTCATGACCTGCCAGACAGCGCGGTCGGGGCGGGCCTCTCCGGAGCGCTCGAGCACCTGGTCGAAGGCCAGCCAGTAAGTACTGACCAGCACGATGTTGCGCACCAGTCCCTCCATTTCGCGCGTGTTGGCGTGCAGCTGGTCGGCCTCGGACAGCCCTTGCAGCAGGCTGCGGGCCGTTTCCATGGACAGGTTCAGGATGCCGCGGAAGCGCTGGTGCAGGCCCCGGTAGCGCAGGCACAGGTCGGTCAGGTCCCGGTAGAGGAAACGGTAGTCGCCGATGGTTTCGAAGGCCAGGTGCAGAAACAGCCAGATGTCCTCGAGATTCGGCGCACGCTCTTCGGGTGTCGCCAGCAGGTTGAGCATGCGCTGTTCGTAACGCTCGAACAGCGCCTCGATGAGATCCGGCTTGGTGCGGAAGTGGTAATGCAGATTGCCGGGACTGATGTCCAGTTCCTCGGCAATCCGGTTGGTCGGAACGTGCGACTCGCCCTCGGCGTTGAACAGAATCAGCGCGGTCTCGAGGATGCGTTCGCGGGTGCGGTTGGCCATCGGCTGGCAGGGGCTCGGCGGGCGAGCCGGTCAGCCCTTGAGCGATTCGACCAGATCGACGTACTGTTTCTTGGCATCGTCCTGCGAGGTGCCCTTGAGCTTCTCCCAGGCCTCGTACTTGGCCACACCGACGAAGTCGAAAAAGCCCGGCTTGTCGCCCGTTACATCGCCCTGCGAGCCCTGCTTGTAGAGCGCGTAAAGCTTGAGCATGGTGTCGTTGTCGGGGCGTTCGGGCAACTGCTGGGCCTGCTCGGCGGCCTGCTGGAAGCGTTCGTCCAGATCGCTCATCGGGAAAAGTCTCCTTGGTGTTCGTTATGAAAGTGTCATCCGGAGATAGTTCTAGCACGCGCCCGCCCGAGGGTCAATCGGCGCTGCAAGGTGGTGGCGGGATCGGCATTCAGCCTGTATCTTATGGTTCAGAATTTGACGCTGGAGCAAGTCCATGAGCTATTTCGTGACCGGGGGAACCGGATTCATCGGCCGCAATCTGATCGACCAGTTGGTCAACCGCAAGGGGACAATTCATGTACTGGTCCGGCGCGGCTCGAAGCAGAAATTCAATAATCTGGTCAGTGAGCGGTGGTCTGACCACAGCCGGCGGATCGTCGCGGTATCCGGTGACCTGACCAAACCGAACCTGGGGGTGAGCCAGGCCGACCGCGACAAGCTTGCCGGCAAGGTCAAGCATTTCTTCCACCTCGCTGCGATCTACAATCTGGACGCGGACGATCAGGCCAACCAGGCCGCCAACATCGATGGCACCCGCCATGCCATGCAGCTGGCCGAGGCGCTCAAGGCCAAGTGCTTCCACCACACCTCGTCGATTGCCGTGGCCGGCCTGTACGACGGCACCTTCCGCGAAGACATGTTCGAGGAAGCCACCGGTCTGCACCATCCCTACTTTCGCACCAAGCACGAGTCCGAAGGCCTGGTGCGCCGGAGTTGCCCGATTCCGTATCGCATCTATCGCCCGGGAATCGTCGTCGGACATTCCCGAACCGGCGAAATCGACAAGATCGACGGGCCCTACTACTTTTTCAAGCTGATCCAGAAAATGCGCCGCATGCTGCCGCCGTGGGTTCCCACGCTCGGCCTGGAGGGCGGGCGCATCAACCTGGTGCCGGTCGACTTCGTGGCCCGGGCCATGGACCACATCGCCCACAAACCCAAGCTGGACGGGCAGTGCTTCCACCTCACCGATCCCAATCCGAAACGCATCGGCGAGGTCATGAACCTGTTTGCCGACGCCGCGCATGCGCCGATGATGTCGATGCGCGTGGATTCGCGCCTGTTTTCGTTCATCCCCGCGCCGGTCAAGCAGGGCATCGGCATGTTGCCGCCGGTGCGGCGCATCATCAACCAGGTACTGACCGACCTGGGGATCCCGAAGGACATGCTCAGCCTGTTCAATTACCCGACACGTTTCGATTGCCGTGACGCCGAGCGCGCGCTTAAGGGCTCGGATATCAAGGTACCGCCGCTGGAGGATTACGCCTGGGTATTGTGGGACTACTGGGAGCGCCACCTCGACCCCGAGCTGTTCATCGACCGCTCGCTGTCCGGCCAGGTCTCGGACAAGGTGGTGCTGATCACGGGGGCTTCCTCGGGGATCGGCAAGGCGACGGCAATGATGATGGCCGAGGCCGGTGCCCGGACCATTATCGTGGCCCGGGGCGCCGAGGCGCTCGAAGAGACGCGCGCCGAGATCGAGGCCGAAGGGGGCAAGGTGTTTGCCTACACCTGCGACCTGGCCGAAATGGAAGACGCCGAGCGCCTGATCCGGCAAGTACACGAGGACCATGGCGCGGTCGATATCCTGGTCAATAACGCCGGGCGCTCGATCCGCCGGTCGATCTCGCTTTCGTACGACCGCTTCCACGACTACGAGCGCTGCATGCAGCTCAACTACTTCGGCGCGCTGAAGATGATCATGGGGTTCTTGCCGGAAATGGAGAAAAACAAGCGCGGTCAGGTCATCAATATCTCCTCGATCGGCGTGCTTTCCAACGCCCCGCGCTTTTCGGCCTACGTGGCCTCGAAGGCCGCGCTGGATGCCTTCGCCCGCTGCGCGGCCTCGGAGTTCAACGACACCGGCGTGTCCTTCACGACCATCAACATGCCGCTGGTGCGAACGCCGATGATCGCGCCGACCAAGATCTACGAGTCGGTGCCGACGATTACCCCGGAGGATGCCGCGGACATGGTCAAGCAGGCGGTCATCTACCGGCCCCAGCGCATCGCCACCCGGCTGGGTATCTTCTCGCAGATTCTCCACGCGGCAGCGCCCAAGGTTTCGGAAATCGTCATGAACTCGGCGTTTCGCATGTTTCCGGATTCCTCGGCGGCCAAGGGGGAGCAGAGCGGCGCCGAAGACCGGCCGACCCAGGAGCAGGTCGCCTTCGCCTCGCTCATGCGCGGCATTCACTGGTAGGTCTCCTCGAACATGGCTCCGGCCCGGCGTGCTGCCGGGCCGGGACAGACTTTATTCACTTCCTCCCGTCGCGAGACGCTCCGGACGCAGTGCTCGAAAGTGTTGCAGCAGGCAGGGTGAGGCTCAGGGGCGCATCAGGCGCTCGAGCCGATCGAGGTTACGAGCGAGCGAATTGCCGACCGGCGCCAGATAGGGGCGTTCCTGGGCCAGCGCATCGGAAAAGCTGCGCGAGCGTTCGAGCAGCGAGCGATTCAGACCGAGCTCGAAGCTCTCGAGAAACGGCTCGAGATCATCGGCGCGTGCCAGCAGCTCGGCACGCGTGGTCTGATAAGCGTGCTCGGCCAGCTCCTTGCGCGAGGCGTAGCTGAACACGTTGGTGTAGAACATGTGCTCGTCGTTGCGGTTGGGCTCGACCAGCATCATTCCGGCATTCGGAAAGTCGGCTTTGTAATTGGCCATCCCGATCTGCATGCGTGACTGGATCAGCGCACGGAAGGTTTGCGAGAGCACCACCGGCAGCCCGCCCTTGGTCATGCGCTCGCGGCGCGGCCCGGAGCCCTCCAGGTGGTCGGCGTCGTAGGGCACCAGCGGGTTGATGCCGATGAGCAGATCGGCCCCTTCCTTGAGCGCGACCGAAGCGTGCAGGGTGCGCCGTAACGCGCCGTCGACGTAGGAGTGGCCGTCGATCTCGACCGGCGGGTACAACCCGGGCAGGGCCGAGGAGGCCTGTACCGCCGTGGAAATCGGCACGTGGTCCCAGCCGGGCTCACCGAAGCGAACGGCCTGGCCCGAATCTAGCTCCACGGCCACGATGCGCAAACGCGCGTTGAGGTCGCGGAAATCGTTGCTCCGGCCCGGCTTCGACAGCACGCGTGCCAGGAATTGCTCGATGGCGGCGTTGTCGAACAGCCCGGTCGGGATCAGCCGCGAAATCCCCTCGATGCTTTCGAGGTGGGTCAATCGGCCCGGGTGGCGAATCGCTTCGCCGATGAGGTCGACCAGCACCCCGGGTACGGCGCGCGCGCGGGTCAGGTACTCCCGAAACGCGGGCCGCAGGAACAGCTCGGGCTGAAAAGGAAACTCGGCGGTTGCCTCGCTCATGAAAATGCGACCCATCTGGGTGGCCGTGACCTGGTTGGCCAGGCTGGCGGTCAGAAACGAGCCGGAGCTGACACCGACATAAATGTCGAGGTCGTGCATGTGCAGCCCGTCGATGGCTTCGTCGATCGCCTGAAGCGCTCCGAGCTCGTAGATCGCACCCAGCGGCCCGCCGCCGGCAATGGCCAGGCCAACCACCGGGCGGCGGCGTTCGGTGCGAGGCTTGGAGGCGGATGTGAGCTTGAGCATGGTGGTAGGCTCTCATTTTGTTTTTCAATGCCGTGAACGTGCGCCACGACTGATCTCCCCATTATAGGGCAGTGTCGTCCCGGAGCCGCGTGACCCGGCTCACAGACACAAGGAATGGATCTCCATCATGGCAGCAGTGATTGACGAACCGGCACCCGATTTCAGTCTCGGCGATGCCGACGGCAAGGAATTCAGACTTTCCGGGCAACCGGGGCAGCGCTTGCTGCTGGTGTTCTACCCCGGCGACGAGACCCCGGTATGCACGCGCCAGCTTTGCGACTACCGCGACGGCATCGAGGCCTTCGCCGATCTCGGTGTCCGGGTGGTCGGCATCAGTCCGGATTCGGCCGAGTCGCACCGGCAATTCCGCGACCACCATGATCTGCCGTTCACGCTGCTGTCGGACCCTGATCTGGAAGTGGCGGAGCTTTATGGCTGCCGGGGACTGATCGGCATGAAGCGCGGTGTATTTCTGCTCGACGAGAATCATGTCGTGCGCTACTGCCATGTCGAAGCCGTTGCGGTGTTTCGGCGCCGCCGCGAGGAGCTGATCGAAATCATGAGAAAACTGCCATGAGCAAGGCCGACGCAGTCAAGCATCTACAAGATCAGATTGAATTGAATCAACATGTTGTGAGTCATTTCTCAAGTGCAAGCTCACGCGTTGTCGGAATGCTGGAGAATCTTCAGCACTGGCAGCGCGAGCGCCTGGATGCGACCTACGACGACCTGCGCAGCGATCCGCGATACCGGCCGGCCTGCGAGTTCTTTCTCGACGATCTCTACGGCGGTCGGGACGTCCACGAGCGCGACCGCCAGCTCGAACGGGTCGTGCCGGTGATGCGGCGTTTCCTGCCCGGCTACCTGCTCATGGCCGTCGGCGATGCCGTTCGGCTGCAGGCCATCAGCCATGAATTCGACCTCGAGCTCGCCGAGCTGCTGGTCGCTGCCGAGGTCGATGAAATCGACCAGGCGGTCTACGCCCGGGTCTACCGGGATCACGGCGAATGGACCAAGCGCGAGCTTCAGCTCGACTTGATCCGCAAACTCGGCGACCTGCTGGGCGAGACGGTGCAAAAACCGATGGTTCACCGGTTGATCCGGTTGATGCACGGCCCGGCAGTAATGGCCGGCTTCGGGGCTCTGCAGGACTTTCTGCGGCGCGGGCTCGATGCCTTCGCCGAGATGGGTTCAGCCGACCATTTTCTCGATACCATCGAGTCGCGGGAGCGCTCGGCGCTGGAGGCCATCCGGGAAGGCTCAGACGCGCCCTTCGAGCGCTGGATCGGCGCCGGGCCCCGGCTCAGCGTTACGCGCTGAGCGGCAGGCGGAAATCGGCCAGGCTTGCCAGAACCTGATCGGCGCAGTCGAACCCGGGGTCGTCGGCGTCGAATACCGAGGGCACGGCGACCACGTGCATGCCGGCCCGGTGGGCGGCCAGAACGCCCGATGGCGCGTCTTCGAATACCAGGCAGTCCGCCGGCGCAATGCCGAGCTTGCGCGCCGCGGTCAGAAAGACCGCCGGGTCGGGTTTGCCACGCGCTTCGTGGCTGCCGGAGTGAGTGGCATCGAGGTGGGCCGCC
>CAYQJJ010000047.1:12423-14112 GCA_964417745.1 uncultured Wenzhouxiangella sp. | reverse complement strand
ACCTACGAGGCCGAGGACGGGCTGGAAATCGAGGGCCTGCTGGTATGGCCACTGGACTACAGCGAGGGCGACCGCCATCCGCTGATCCTGGCCGTTCACGGCGGGCCCGAAGCGCACTATTCCAACGGCTGGCTGACCAGCTACAACCTGCCGGCCCAGCATGCCGCGGCCGAGGGGTATTTCATGTTCTACCCCAACTACCGCGGCAGTACCGGGCGCGGGGTGGATTTTGCGCTGACCTCGCAGGGGCGTCCGGCGCAGGAAGAATTCAGTGATCTGGTCGATGGTGTGGATTACCTGATCGAGCGCGGCCTGGTCGACGGCGAGCGCGTCGGCATCACCGGCGGATCCTATGGCGGTTACGCCTCGGCCTGGGGCGCGACCTACTATTCCGAGCGCTTCGCCGCGGCGGTCATGAACGTCGGCATCTCCGACAAGATCTCCATGCTCGGCACCTCCGACATTCCCGAGGAGCTCTATCTGGTCCATTACCGGACCTGGCCCTGGGAGGACTGGGACATGTACGACCGCGCCAGCCCGATTCGCCACGTAGAGAACGCGCAGACGCCGATCCTGATTCTGCACGGCGATGCCGACCCGCGCGTGGACCCGACCCAGTCGCGGATCCTGTATCGCTACCTGACCCTGCAGGACGACCCGCCGCCGGTGCGCCTGGTGCTCTACCCTGGCGAGGGTCACGGCAATCAGCGCGCGGCGAGTCGCTGGGACTACAGCCTGAGACTGATGCGCTGGATGGATCACTATCTGAAAGGCGAGGGCGGTGAGCCGCCGGCCTACCAGATCGATTACCGCCTCGACGATGAGTGAATCTGACGCGGTAGCCAGGGAGGCGCCCGTGAATGTATTCGGCGGCGAGCTGGCCGAATGCGGGCGCGATCCGGTGACCGGATTCTTTCGCGATGGCTGCTGCCATACCGGTCCGGCCGATGCCGGCAGCCACACCGTCTGTGCCGTGCTCACCGAGGCGTTCCTGGATTACAGCGCCGCGTGCGGAAACGACCTGAAAACACCCCGCCCGGAATTCGGGTTTCCCGGGCTTGCAGCGGGTGATCGCTGGTGCCTGTGCGCAGCCCGCTGGAAGCAGGCGCTGGAGGCTGGCTGTGCCCCGCGTGTGGTGCTCGAGGCCACGCACCGGCGCGCGCTTGAGCAGGTGGGCCTCGACGAGCTCAAGGCGCATGCCTTCGAGACGCTGCATTGACCATCAACGAGCATAAAAAATGAACGACCAGCCTGATCTTGTCGAGCGGCTCAATGCCAGCAATCGCAACACATTGATGGAGGTTCTCGAGATCCGCTACACCGATGCCGGTGCGGATTTCCTCGAAGCTTCCATGCCGGTCGGACCTCGGGTCCATCAGCCGATGGGCATCCTGCACGGGGGTGCCAGCGCGGCACTGGCCGAGTCGGTCGGCAGTGCCGCTTCGGCGGTGCGCATCGATCTCGGCCGCCAGCGGGTGGTCGGAACCGAGTTATCGATCAATCACCTGCGAAGCATCAGCGAAGGCCGGCTTACCGCGCGCGCCGAGGCGGTGCATCTCGGGCGCAGCAAACACCTGTGGGACATCCGGATTCAGGACCAGGACGGGCGGCTGATCGCGGTGTCCCGGCTGGCGATGATGGTGCTCGACAACGCCTGAGCACGCGCTCGTCCGGCGACCCGGCCCCGGG
>CAYQJJ010000047.1:4907-12323 GCA_964417745.1 uncultured Wenzhouxiangella sp. | reverse complement strand
GAATCAGGCCAAAAAAATCCGGCCAACAGAATCAGGCGTGATCGCCGGGGCTGGCCTGGGCGATCCGGTTACCACCTTGCTGCACGGCTTTATCGAGCGCGGCGCGGGCCGCGCATACGAAACCGGCCAGCGAGGTCTGCTCGTCGGGCTTGCTCACGGCCAGCCCGAAGCTGGCGGTGACCGGCCGGCCCGGATCCTCGGGTGAGACCAGCACCAGGTCCTCGACAGCGGCCTGCAGGTCCTCGGCCAGCTCGACGGCCTCGCCCGGGTTGAGATTGGCGGCAACAATGCGAAATTCACCCGCCTCGGTCTGACTCATCAGGCCGCCGTGGTATTTGACCAGGCCGCTTATCGATTGGCCGACGGCTTCGGCCAGACGATCGGGGCCGTTGCCGACACCCGGATCGGATGAGTCGACCGCCATGGCGATCAACGCCAGGTGTGACTCCTGGCGAACGCAGCGTTCCCAGTGTGCGGCCGCGTGGTGGTCGAACACAGCCGGGTCGATAAGGCCTTCGAGATCGTCGGATTCAGCTTCTGCCTCGGGCGATCGTTCCGGTCGGGCTGCGGCGGCACTCCGGTCGACCGGGTCGCGGCGGGTCTTGCGGTGCCGGGTCTGGTGCCAGGTCGCGCCGGCTACGATCAGCAGTACAAAGAACAACAACCCCCATCCGAGAAGCCCGGAGACGGACGAATCGGTTGCTGCCGGTTCGGCTACCGCGGTCTCGGCGAGCAGAAACAGATAGAGCGCAGCGATCAGCAGTCGCAGGCCGTGCATCATCTTGCCCAGTGCTTCCTGCTGACGTTCTGCGAGCGTCTGTTCGGGACAAAAACCGTCACATTCGTACACGCTGACGGCCGTTTCCGAAGGTCCTTCAACCCCGGCTTGCTGGCTTTTACCCCTTGTGTTTTTCATTGCGTACTTACCCCTTGGCTACGGGCCGCATGCAAACCGGCGCGATGATCAATACACCGGGCATGCGGTATTCACCATTGTTAATGCAGAATTCATGCCATAACGGATGCAGGCAGAAAAAAGCCCCGCCGTGGGCGGGGCCTGGGAGGTAGCAGTGAACGGATTCAGTGCGCGGGCGAGACGTCGATGCGAACACGTACATGCTCGCCGGGGTGCTCGCGCATGTGCGTGTGGTAGATCCGGCCGTTGTATTCGTAGGCCACCCGATAGCCCGAAACGACCGAATCCTGGCGGTAATCGCGCTGAATGGTGCAACGCTCGCGAGAGACCCGGTAATAGTCGTCCGAAGCCCGGGCCTGCCGACCGGCATCGTGGCCTATCGAGCCGCCCAGCGCGGCGCCGGCTACCGTCGCGGCGCGCTTTCCGCTGCCGCTGCCGAAGCGGCTGCCGACCAGCCCGCCGATGACCGCGCCGACGACGGTTGGCGTATGTGAGCGCGAGCCGCTCGATGCGCGCTCGTAGTGGTCCTCGTCCCAGCACACCTCGCGGTCAACCGGAGTGCGCACGGTTTCACGCTGCGGGTCGACCTGGACCACGCGGGCGAGATCGTACTGGGTCCCGCCAGCTTGAGCGAGGCCAGCGGCCAGCAAAGTGGCAGCCAGGATGGTGAATTTGATTGTCATGGCCTTACTCCTTGGGTTGTGCCTGAACCATCAGTATCGAGTCCAGAGAATAGGCAGTGGTTCATGAATCGGATCTGAATCGTGCGAATTTTCCGCCCGGTTTCCGGGCCGGGGAGGCTCAGGCGTGCGCTCTGGGGGCGGCCAGATTGCTCAGGGTCTGGTGGAGGCTATCGACCTGCCGGTCGCGTTCGACCGGAGTGGTGTCGTTATCGATGACAAAGTCGGCGCGCTCGAGGCGCGCCTGCCGGCTCGCCTGGGAGGCGAGGATGGCGCGCGCGCGGGTCTCGTCGATCCCGTCGCGAGCGCACAAGCGCTCGATCTGGGTCGATTCGGGCAAGTCGACCGTGATGACCCGGTCGGCATCGTTGAACAGTCCGCTTTCGATCAAAAGCGGTACCACGAGGATGGTGTAGGGCGCTGACGTCGGCTGGCCGATGCGTTCGTGGGCGAGAGTCTGGATGCGCGGGTGGACGAGGGCTTCCAGGCGCTGTTTCGCCTCGGGGTCGCAGAATATTCGCTCGCGCATTCGCGCCCGGTCCAGCCGGCCCTGCGAATCAAGGATATCGGCACCGAATTCGGCGATCAGGTCGTTCAGCCCGGCCGAACCAGGCTGAACGACCTCACGCGCAATCAGATCGGTGTCGATGATGCGCGCGCCGAGTTGACCGAGCCGATCGGAGACCGCCGTCTTGCCGGTGGCGATCCCGCCGGTCAGGACAACGACTGGATGATCGGCCCGGATCATGGGGCGGGCTCAGTTCGCCGGAGAGATGCGGTAGATCGCGGCATCCCCAGCGTCTACGGCCACGTAAATGTTGCCGTCGGGGCCGACGCGGACATCGCGGATGCGGCCGATGTGGTCGCGCAGCAACTCCTCCTGGTGCACTACTTCATCGTTTTCGAACACCACCCGCCGGATCTGCTGGGAGCGCAGTCCACCGGCGAGCAGATTGCCCTGCCAGGCCGGGAAGTGATCGTCGGTCAGCACGGCCAGGCCGGAGGCGGCCAGGCTGGGCGTCCAGTCGATGACCGGGTCGACCATGTCGGGGTGCGAGCGTACGCTGTCGCCGAACTGCTCTTCGGTACGGTAGTCGCGGCCCTTGGTGACCTTCGGCCAGCCGTAGTTTTCCCCGGCACGCACGTGGTTGAGTTCGTCGCTGCCGCGTGGGCCATGCTCGGTGGCCCAGACTTCACCGGTTTCAGGGTGGACGATCAGGCCCTGGATATTGCGATGGCCGTGGGAGAAGATTTCCGGTGCGTGGCTGTCGTCGCCGACGAACGGGTTGTCCTCCGGAACGCTGCCGTCGTCGTTGAGGCGCAGAAGCGTGCCGGCATGGTCGGCCGGGTCCTGCGCCCGTTCCGGTTCGCTTCCGCGGTCGCCGATGCTCATCAGCAGCGTGCCGTCGGGCATCCAGGCCAGCTTGGAGCCGTAATGCCGGCCGGGCCCGGAATAACGATTCTGCACGAAAAGGTCCTCGAGGTCGTGCAGCGTGTCGTTTTCGAGTCGCCCGCGTGCCAGTGCGGTGGCCGTTTCGTCACCGTCGGGCTTGGAGTAGGTCAGGTAGACGTAGCGATTGTTTTCGAAATCCGGGTGGGGGAGGACCTCGAGCAGGCCGCCCTGGCCGGCGGCGTGCACCTCGGGGGTGCCGTCGATGGCGGTCTTGTTGCCCTCGTTGTCAACGCGGGAGAGCCGCCCCGGGCGTTCGGTGACGAGCATGTCGCCGTCGGGCAGGAAGGCGATGGACCAGGGGTGCTCGAAGCCCTCGGCGACCGTTTCGAGTTCGATGGACTGATACTCGGTGCTGACCGACTCGGCTGCAGCCACCGGGATAGCGACGCTCAGGCAGAGCGCGGATGCCAGCAGCCAGCGGCCGGGCCGTACAGACGGATGGTTAATGCTCATCGAAAACCTCCTTGCAAATGAATCGAATGATTATTGATGTTAACCGAAACGCGTCGCCAGCCAGTCACTCAGGTGTTTACGCAGTTGCTCGGGCTGTTCGGTCGGAATCCAGTGCCGTGCCTCGAGCTGCGTCAGGCTCAGATCGGGCAGTGCGGCCAGCGCCTGGCGGGTACGCTCCGGATCGCCGAACAGGCCGCCCGAGGAGATCAGGGCCAGCGCCGGCTGCCGGATCTCATCCAGGCCCGGTAAGGGCGCCAGGGTCTGGTGAAGCGACTGCAGGTAGGCGGCGGTGGGGATGTATTTCAGGTCCGGCAGCGGAGAGGCGTAGCGGCGCACCATGGCGCGCTCGTTGCCGGCCTGGGCCATGCTGTGGCGTGTTTCCCGGTCGAGTGTTTCCAGATCCAGGACCGGAATTTCGCGGCGTCGGATGCCGAGCACGTTGGCCATGCGCACCAGTGCCGCCAGGCCCCTGAGCGCCGGAGCCAGACGGGCCAGCCGCCGCAGCCGGCCGGTCCGCGCCACGGGCAGCATGGGCTCGATCAATACCAGCCCGGCGCATTCATGCGGGCGCGCGTGGGCAAAACGAAGCGCCAGGTTCGCGCCCAGGCAGTGGCCGCCCATGACCACCCGCTCGACGCCGGCGTGCCCGGTCATTTCCGCAAGATCGCTGATCCATCGATCGCTGTCGAGCCGGCCGCGCCAGGGATTGTGGCCGTGGCCGCGAAGGTCGGGGCAGAGCAGGCACCAGCCCGGTGGCAGGTCAAGCGACCGGCCCAGCTCGTTCCAGCGGCTGGAGTTGCTGGCCAGGCCATGACACAACACGAGCGCGCGCGCGGCGTTGTGGTCGCCGTGGCGGCGATAGAACAGGCCCTCGTCAGTGCGGGCCGAGTCCGGCCGACTCACGCCGGCCGCTCCGCGCGCGCGGGCTTTCGATCAGCCGCGGCGCCAAGTGAAGAATTTCTCCGCCCAGACCAGCACGCGCTCGGGCTGGTGCGCCTTCTTCCATTCACCGGCTGCATACTTGTTGGCCTCGCTCCAGGTCGGGTATACGTGGATGGTACCAAGCAGTTTGTTCAGGCCCAGGCCGTGTTTCATGGCCAGCACGAACTCCGGCAGCATTTCCCCGGCCTGGGTGGCGATGATGGTCGCACCCAGGATGCGGTCCTTTCCGGGCTCGGTCAGCACCTTGACCAGTCCGCTCCCGGCGCTTTCGGCGATCGCCCGATCGAGCTCGGCCAGATCGTAGGTGGTGATCTCGAACTCGATCTCCTGTTCCAGCGCTTCCTCTTCGCTGAGCCCCACGCGGGCGACTTCCGGGTCGGTAAAGGTGACCCAGGGGATGACCCGGTAGTCGGTCTTGAACGACCACAGCGGGCTGATCAGCGCGTTGACCGCCGCCGACCAGGCCTGGTGTGCGGCAACGTGGGTGAACTGGTACGGACCCGCGGCGTCGCCACAGACATAGACATTCGGAAAATTGGTCCGCTGCAGCGCGTCGGTGGCGATGCTGCCACGCTCGTTGAGCTCGACGCCCAGATCCTCCAGGCCGTAGCCTTCCACGCGGGTTCGGCGGCCCAGCGCCACGATCAGCTCATCGAAGGCAAACGAGGTGCGGGTACCGTTCTTTTCGCAGACCAGACGTTTCTCGCCGGCTTCGGTATCCACCTCAAGTGCCTTGTAGCCGGTAGCAATGGTCACGCCATCGTCTGCCAGCGACTCGGCCAGCCGTTCGCCGGCCTCGGGGTCTTCGCGCGGCAGCAGCCGGTCGGCCATTTCGACGACCGTGACGCTGGAGCCGAGGCGCGCGAAGGCCTGGGTCAGTTCCGAGCCGATCGGCCCGCCGCCGAGTATCACCAGCCGCTCGGGCAGGGATTCGAGATCCCACAGGGTGTCGCTGGTCCGGTAGTTGACCTGGTCGAGCCCCGGGATCGGCGGCACCAGTGGCTCGGCGCCCGTGGCCAGCACGATCGAGCGGGCGCTGATGCGACCGCCGCCCACCTCGACCTCCCAGGGCGAGACCAGCGTGGCCTTGTCCTCGATGACCTCCACGCCCATGTCGCGGTACCGCTCGGGTGAGTCGTGCGGCGCGATGCGCGCGATGATCTCGCGCACCCGCTGCATGACATCGGACCAATGGACCTCTGCCTGCATGTTTCGGATGCCGTACTGCCGGCTGTCGCGGGCCTCGGCCATCAGACGTGCCGTCCGCAGCAGGGCCTTGGACGGCACACAGCCGGTGTTGAGGCAGTCACCGCCCATGGTGTTTTTCTCGATCAGCGCCACGCGCGCCTTGACCGTGGCGCCGATGTAGGCCGAAACCAGTCCGGCTGCCCCGCCGCCGATGACGATCAGGTTGTAGTCGAAGCGGCGCGGTTTCTGGTGGCCGCGGTAGACCTTGCGACGCTTGAGAAAGCGCAGCGTCCAGCGCAGGATCAGCGGCAGCAGGCCCAGCAGCACGAAGGCGCCGATGAGTTGCGGCGAGAGAATATCTCCGGTGCCGTCGATGCGCCCGAGCTGGGTGCCGGCGTTGACGTAGACGATGGTCGCCGGAAGCATGCCGAGCTGGCTGACCCAGAAGTAGGTCCAGGTGCGTATCGGTGTCAGCGCCATGACCAGGTTGATGACCCAGAACGGAAATACCGGCACCAGGCGCAGGGCGAGCAGGTAGAACGCACCATCTCGGGCCACGCCGCGGTTGATGGCCTCCAGGCGCTTGCCGAAACGTTTCTGCACGCTGTCGCGAAACAGGAAGCGCGCCGCCAGGAAGACCAGCGTGGCACCGATGGTGCTGGCAAACGATACCGCGATGGTGCCGGCCACGACACCGAACAACGCGCCGCCGGCCAGCGTCAGCACCGCCGCGCCCGGCACCGACAGCGCGGCCATGAGGATGTAGATGCCCATGTAGGCCGCGATCATCGCGATCAGGTGATCGTCGGTGAAAGCCAGCAGCTGATCGCGGCGCTGGCGCAGTTCTTCCAGACTCAGGTACTGGTTCAGATCGAAGGCGAAAAACGACACGATCGCGACGGCAAAGACCGTGGCGATGAGCAGGCGGGTGATCAGCTGGCTGGACATGAAGGCTCGAGGCTCAGTGGGTTGTCGTGAACGGGACCGGCATTCGACGCGCCAGATTGCAAACGGTCCATTCGTCTGGAGGTTATCACCCGGGCGTGCCGGCCAGTGATGAAAAAGGACGGCGGGCGAGGGTCGCGCGTTCGATGCCGGCCAGGTCCCGGTGGGTCTTTGTCTCGATCAGGCCGGCATCGGAGAGCAGCGCCCGAACCTCAGCGGCCTGGTCATGCCCGTGTTCGATCAGCAGCCAGCCGCCGTGGTCGAGGCGGTCTTTCGCCTGCGCGATGAGCGCATCGATCACCGCCAGGCCACGGCCGGCCGCGGCCAGCGCAGCGTGCGGCTCGAACCGCAGATCCCCCGAATCGAGATGCTGATCTCCGGGCGAGACGTAGGGCGGGTTGCTGACGATCAGGTCGAAACTTTCGGCTTGCGTGTCGTCGAGCAGGTCGGCGAGCACGAGCTCGACCCGGTCCAGATCGAACTGATCGCTATTGGTACGGGCAATGCTCAACGCATCGGACGAGATATCGCTGCCGCGAACCCGCCAGTTCGGCCGCTCGGCGGCCAGGGTCAGCGCGATACAGCCCGAGCCGGTGCCGATGTCGATAACCCGCGCCCGCTCGGGCAGGGGAAGCGACAGCGCGATGTCGACAAGCAGCTCGGTCTCGGGCCGGGGAATCAGGACGCCCGGACCGACCCGGAAGTCGCGGCCATAAAACTCCCGGCTCCCGAGAATATAGGCAATCGGCTCGCCTCCGGCCCGACGCTCGATCAGCGCCTCGATGGTTCGTCGCTGGTCGGCGCTTTCCAGATGGCCGTCGAGATGGTCGTCGAGATGG
>CAYQJJ010000047.1:3265-4807 GCA_964417745.1 uncultured Wenzhouxiangella sp. | reverse complement strand
CGTCGAGATGGTCGTCGAGATGGGCGAATACCCAGGCGCGGTCGCGCCCGAGCGCGTGGGCGATCAGCAGTTCGGCCTCGAGCCGGCTGTCGAGCCTCGAAGCGCCCGCGTCGCGAAGCTCGCGCAGGGTTTCGCACATGGATTGATGTCACTGCGGTTCGGTCAGAGCGAGCAGTTTAATCCCGGGAGCGGGGTGTGTAGCTCATTTGTCAATCGAACATCCCGAACCGGCACGATGCAGGTCCTGAATCTGCAGCATTTCGAGCGCTAGTGTACTGTCAGGCGCGCAGCGACCGATGGTGTAAGCCGCCCCTTTAAGGGTTGGCCGGACGTCAGTTGCGCCGCCGGCAAATGCGCGCGACGCGGCCACCACGCACGTAGACCTGGATGGTGTTGGAGCGCGTGTAGAACTCGAAGCGGATTCCGGCCGCGCCGCCTTCGGGCGTTTCCAGCTGCACCTGCCGGTCCGGTCCGGCCTCGACCACCCGGCGCTCGGAATCACCGGCCTTGATCAGGGTTTGTCCGATGCGTACCGAACTGAGCTCGCAACTCGCCCAGGCTGGAACGGCCATCAGCAAGGCCGCGGTCAGTGCCAATAATCGAATCATCCAGACCTCCCCGATCTTTCTTCCAGGGTGGAAACATTAGCATCGTAGCCGGTCCAAAACCTGAGCTGTCCGGCTCGGTCCGGCCCGGTCGACGGGTCATGCTACTCTCTGGTTTACTGGTGTTTGTTCAAAATCACGTGACAGGAGGTTTCATGGCTACGGCAACGGAAAAGGAACTCCAGGAACTGAAGAAAGAGTTTTCCGCACTCAAAGGCGAGCTCTCGGAGATGGGCAATACGCTCTCCCAGCTGACAAAAGCCGCTACCGACGAAGGCCGGGATCGAGTTCGGGCCGCGGCCGACCAGTCGCGCGAGCAGGCCCGGCAGACCTGGAGCGCATTCGAAAAGGAGGTTGAAGCGCACCCGATGACCAGCGTCGCCGCTGCACTCGGTATCGGGCTTATTCTCGGCAAGCTGCTTGGTCGCTGATTCCCGGAGTCTGGAATGCTGAACAAGCTGAAGAAGCGCGTTGAGACCGGCGCGCTGGTTACCGCATTGGTCGTGCCGCTGGCGTTGTGTGTGTTCGCATTTCTCGGCCTGGCTGGCTATTTCGCCTTCAGCGAATCGTTGCCGCCAAAACTGGCCGCTCTGGTTACCGCAGCTTGCGGCATCGTGCTGATCGCTCTGATCCTCGTGATCGCGCGCATTGCCAACGCGAGTCGCGACGCTTCATCGCGATCGGCCTCCCGACCGGATGGTGAGGGTGTCGAATTTGGCGAGGATTTCGAAGCCTTGCTGCGCGAACACGCCGACCCGGTGCTGAGCGAATGGGTCCGGAACAACCCCGACCGTGCAGCGCTCACAACGCTGGCGCTGGGTATTGCAGCCGGCTACAGCGACCGCTTTCGCCACGTTCTGATGGACCTGTATACGCGCTATTCGGAATCCGAGGCCGTGCGTCGATCAAAGCGCGAGCGATAGTCGACAGAACCGGT
>CAYQJJ010000047.1:0-3165 GCA_964417745.1 uncultured Wenzhouxiangella sp. | reverse complement strand
TTTCTTAACTCAAGCAGGGGTAGAGTGGATTCAGGCGTTAGAAATCCAAGATCCGTAACAATCTGGGGTAGAGGCCGTGATCATGATCATTCGAATCCTGTGTGTGATGTTGGTAATGCTCCTGGCTGCTTGTGATAGCCAGGATGCGGATTGGGAAGAGGCTCGGCAAGATGACACGGTCTCCGCCTACGAAGATTTTGTCGAGCAGTATCCGGACAGCGCGAATGCCGATCGGGCCCGAAGCCGCATCGAGACCCTGCGCGCCGAGCAGGCCTGGACAGAGGCTCAGGAGCGAGACACGGTCGAGGCCTATCGCGACTTTCTCGAAGCCCATCCTGACGCTCAGGGGGCCGACGAGGCCAGGAATAGCCTGGAAACCCTGGAGCGCGAGGCGGTCTGGCAGGACCTGGCCGAAAGCGACAATATCGACACCCTTCGGGCCTTCGCCGATGAACACGACGGTAGTCCCGAAGCGGAATCCGCAAGTGCCCGGGCAAGCGAGCTTGAGGAGCGAGCCGAGGCCGAGCGTCTTGAGCAGGAGCGCGAGCGTGAGCGAGAACGCGAGCGTGAACAGGAGCTCGAGCGCGAGGCTCAGCGCCAGGCCGAGCAGGGTACCCACCGCGTACAGTTGGCGGTGGTTCGCGGCGAGGATCGGGCGAGTTCCGGCATCGAACACCTTCAACAACGCCTCGGCGAAGTCCTTGGCGACATCGACCTGGAGGCACAGCAGACCAATGGTCTGTATCGGCTGGTCACCCAATCGATGAGCCGGGAGCAGGCCGGCGACCTCTGTCGGTCCCTCCAGGAGCGCGGGCAGGACTGTCTTGTTCGCCAGCGTTGAGCTGATTGATCGTTGCGGGGGAATGGCTCCGGATTACCGGGGCCGTCGCTCTTGCGGGGTCGCAGAACCGCTGCAGTGGAGCCCATGAAAGGGCTGACCGGAAGTTTCACGGTCAAGGACCGGCCGTTGCCCGGGCCGGAATGGCGGCAGGCCGGATTGGTTGCGCCAGGTGGAGCGGCCGGAACCGGGCCGGCCGCTCCCCGGGTTTTGCTGGAAACCAGTGGCGCCGCCAGGGTCAAGAAGGCGGCAGGCAAAATCGTCCGACCCTAGAAGTTGTAACCCAGCCCCACCGTATAGGCCCAGGCTCCGTCATCCTGAAACGCATCGGAAGCATCGCTGGTGCTGCTGAAGAAGAATTGATACTCGATACGGGCGAGGAAATAGGTCTTGGTCTGTACGTAGTGCTTCAACCCCGTTTCCAGGCCGGCGAATGCGCTGTTCTTAACGCCGTCGCCGTAGATGCCTCCGAAGCTGCCGCCGATGAACGGCCGCGTGCGGTCGGTGAGAAACTGGTAGTTGATATACCCGCGGGTCGAGCCGTTCCAGAAATCGTCACTGATGCTTTCGCCCTCGATGCTGGCGTAGTTGATGCTCTGCCGGATACCGACAACCATATGGTCGCGCAGGTACCAGCCGAAATCACCGGTTACCCCGAAGGACCCGCTATCGAAGCTCTGGTCGCTGGTACCGGTTCCCGAGATGGAGAATTCGCGGTCGCCCAGTCGTGGGCCGAATTCCGAGGATTGTGCGGGTACAGTCGTCGACAGTACACCGAGAAGACAGCAAGTGATCGCCGTCGTGATTATTCTTGTCATATCAATGGTTCCTTGTATGAAACAGACTTTGTTCAAGAAAGTCGCCGTTACCAGGCTGGCACGGCGAAACCTATTGCGGCGAATATCAAGGCATCCTGACAACGCAATCGCACGCGCCATGGTCGCGGCCTCGGGGGTCGGCTGTCTGTTCGTGATCGCACCTATTCCAAAAGCCCGGTAGAAAGGCACAATTGGCGGAGTTGCTGCGCGCGGAACCGAAAGAACATATGAAACGGTTCGCGGTCAAAGCGATTCGGGGACTCATTGGCCGGAGCAGGTTTCATGAAGGAAAGGTCTTTAGCGCGTTACGCGCTGGTGCTGGCAGTGATTGGGCTTGTCTTGCTGCTCGGCGGTTGTCAGTCCATCAAGTACCGGGCGCTGGAATCGGTCGGGATCGAAAAGCGCGATTTCCTGTCGAGTCGGGTGGAAAGAGCGCGCGATGCACAGGACGACGCACGCGAGGAGTTCTCCTCCGCGCTCGAGCAGTTTCGGGCCACCGTGGATGTCGACGGCGGGGATCTCGAAAAGACCTACGACCGGTTGAACCGGGCCTGGGAACGGAGCGTCAGACGGGCCGAGGCGGTGTCGGATCGCATCGATGCCGTCGAGAACGTGGCCGACGATCTGTTCGACGAGTGGGAAGACGAGCTCGACCTGTATTCCGATGACGACCTGCGCCGTCGTAGCCAGAGAATCCTCGACGATACCCGGGACCGGTATGCGAGCATGCTGCGGGCAATGCGCCGGGCCGAATCGTCGATGGACCCGGTGTTGTCGGTATTCCAGGACCAGGTGCTTTTCCTCAAGCACAACCTCAATTCGATGGCGATCGCGGCGATTCGCGAAGACCTGGCCGGCATCGAGCGCGAAACCGAAGCGCTCATCCGCGCCATGGACGAATCCATCCGCGAGGCGGATGCCTTTATCGCTTCGCTCGATAACTGACGCGCAATCCCTGACCCATTGGGTCGTCCCGCGTCGGGCATTCTGCCTGCCGAAGTCGCCCGACCGGACACCCCATCGCCTCCTTTCTGAAGGCCTGGCTACCGGACGGGGCGCTCGAGGGTTCGCCGGGCACGTAGGCCCAGCCTACGGCGAGTGGATCCGATTCCGTGCGCGCGGGGACTGCTGGCGAGGGTCAGCCATCCAATCGTCGGCACGCGGGTCGAATAATGTATACCCCGGGGCTGCTCAGAGATCGAGGCGCTGCCCAGCGCCCCGGACCATCGCCTGGTGCTACGGGCAGGTACCCCAGTTGGGCCGGGGCTCGACCCAGGCGTCCGCGCCCCCATCGAACTTCACGGGGTGTTCGGGAATTTCCGACACGCACCAGTCGCTTAGATCCTGGTTGAAGCTAAAAGCCAATAAGAACATGCGGCTCATATCGGTCACCGAGCTGGTATCCCAGCTGCCGATAGGCTGGTTGAAGCTTGAAGGGATACCGATATCTCTTTGAAACATATTGCTCATATCGGTCACCGAGCCGGTGTCCCAGCTGCCGATAGGCTG
>CAYQJJ010000046.1:9637-14180 GCA_964417745.1 uncultured Wenzhouxiangella sp. | reverse complement strand
CGGTCTGCCGTGCCTGCAGGCACTGGATTGCCGCAGGCACCTCCTCCAGCGGAAAGGTCCTGGCCACGAGTCGCCGTCCTGTCCGGACCGGAACCGATGATCTTTCGTGATCGATTCGAGGACTTGCCGGCAGCGGAATGAGCTGAGGCAAGTCTGCGGTCTTTTCCGGAGCATCGCCCTTGCCAAATGGCCCGGGCGCTCTGGGCCTTCCCGATGGTAGGCTTGCAACATGAGCGACATCCACACCATCGACACGCATTTTCTTGACCGCGCCGAAGTCGCGGCCGCCTACCTGATCATTGACGGCGACCGTGCGGCATTCGTCGACAACAACACCAACGCCGCGGTGCCGCGGCTGCTGGCCGCGCTCGAGGAATCGGGGCTGGCTCCCGAGCAGGTCGAATACCTGATCATCACCCACGTGCATCTCGATCACGCCGGCGGGACGTCGGCGCTGGCGCAGGCCTGTCCGAATGCGACCGTCGTGGCCCACCCGCGCGCCGCGCCGCACGTGATCGATCCGACGAAGCTGGTCGCCAGCGCCTCGGCGGTCTACGGAAAAGACGAGTTCGAGCGGGTCTACGGCACCATCGAGCCGGTCGCCGAACAGCGGGTTCGAATCATGGAGGACGAGCAGACGCTTCGCTTCGGCGACCGCGAGCTGCGCTTTCTGCACACCCGCGGCCACGCCAATCATCATTTCTGCATTGCCGACAGCGCCTCGGGCGCGATCTTCGCCGGCGATGCCTTCGGGCTGGTTTACCCGGCCCTGCAGGCCGAAGGGACCTTCGCCTTCCCGTCGACCAGCCCGACGGATTTCGAACCGGAACTGGCGCGCGAGTCGGTACGTCGGCTGGTCGAGGAAAAACCGGGCTGCCTCTACGTGACGCACTTCGGCGCGGTATCCGATATCAAGACCGCGGCCGGCCAGCTCACGCGCCACCTGGATTTCGCCGAGCGGGTGCGCGATGACGCAGAGGCCAGTGATCGGTCCGATCAGGAGCTGGAAGCCTATTGCCGTGCGCGCCTGTACGACTACGTCGCCGGCCTGCTCGACGGCCATGGCAACCTCGGCCGCAACGACAGCGTCTGGTCGCACCTGAAACTCGACCTCGACATCAACGCCCAGGGCATCGCCTTCGCCGCGAACAAGCGCCGGCACAAGGCCCGAGCCGCGGGCGGTTGAAGGCAGTCAGCCCGGTTAGACTCGATCACAACATTGACGGCAAGATAAGGTGGTTCGGATGAAGTTATATACCTGTACCTGGGCGCCGAGTCCGCGGCGGGTGAGTTTGTACCTGGAAGCCAAGGGCATCGAGCTGGAGCAGGTCGAGGTGGATCTGCGCTCGGGGGAGCATTTGAAGCCTGAGTTCGCGGCGATGTCGCCGGATTGCACGGTGCCGGTGCTGGCGCTCGATGACGGCGGCTTTATCTGGGAGAGCACGGCGATTCGGCGCTACCTGGAAGAGCTCCACCCCGAGCCGCCGCTGTTCGGGCGCGATGCGCGCGAGCGGGCTGATGTGAACCAGTGGACCGACTGGGTCTTCGGCCACGGCATGCTGGCGGTCATGGAGGCATTTCGCAATGCCCAGCCGGGCCTTGCCGACCATGCCCTGCCCGGTCGACGGCCGGTGGCCCAGATCCCGGCGCTGGCCGAGCGCGGGCGCGAACGCTACCAGCATTTTCTGAGCGACCTGAACACGCGCCTGGCTGACCGTGACTTTGTCGCGGGCGAGGCTTTCAGCGTGGCCGATATCGATGCCCGGGTGGCGATCGAGTTTGCCAGTCAGGCAATCAAGATTTCGCCCGGGGCCGATCAGCAGGCGCTGGAGCGCTGGCTGACCAGCATCAGCGCATGAGGTGCTTTCTGGTCTTTCTCGGCTCGAGCCGCGACAGCACTCCGCCGCGACCGGCCCGGCTGGGCGAGCGGGTTGCTCAGGCCTTGACCGCCCAGCTGGAAACGGCCGGCGTTGCAGCAAAACTGGTCGATGCGCTGGACTACGACCTGCCCGTGCCGTTCAAGCCGCACTTTGCCTATGCCCGCGGGCAGGCCCCAGAAGGGCTGGACGAGTTGGCCGGGCAGATCGAATCGGCCGACGGCTACGTGATGGTCAGCCCGGAATACAACCACTCGATGAGCCCGGCGCTGGCGCACCTTTTGAACCACTTCGGCTCGTCGCTGTTTTCCTATAAACCCAGCGCCATTGCCACCTATTCGGCCGGCCAATGGGGCGGCGCGCGCGCAGCCGTTGCGCTTCGCACGTTTTTGTCCGAGCTCGGCTGCCTGCCGGTCTCGGCGATGATTCACGTGCCAAAGGCCCAGGAAGTTTTCGATGCCGAAGGCCGCTACCTTGACGACGTCGACGGCGAGGACTGGGCAGGCTACTTCAACCGCACCCTGATGCAGCTGGCCTGGTGGGCCGAAGCCGCGCGGCGCCAGCGCGAGCTTGGCGAGTCGGGTCGCCCGGGCGCGTTCAGCCGCGACCCCTCGCAGCGCAACGCGCCGGGCTGAACGTTACCTTCAACCGCCTGCCTCCTCGTGTACTGTCCGGTACGAATTGGTGATATCAGAGCCCCACAAATGGTCCACAACAAGGCGCGAGCCGCAGGGCAGAGTGTGCTGCCCTCTGTTCAAGGCTTGCAACGCCGTTGTGGGCCATTTGCGGGGCTCCCTTCGGGCGAGCCGCCAAGCAGCCATCTGCGGCGTTGCGCGCTCTTGAAAGGGAATCACCCTTCCGGCGAGCGCGCGCCTGGCAGCTGACCGCTTGGTGACTCGCTGATATCACCAATTCGTACCGGACAGTACACTAGGGCAGGCAGGTTTGTCGGGCTGGCACAAGCTGACCGGCTGATGTAATTTGATGGCACACCGATGCTTCTCGCGGCCGGGAGGACCGGGCCGGGCTATCGGTCGGCCATCGTGCAACCAACGGAGGATCAAGATGCGTTTCGTGCCCAAGGCTTTGCTCAAGCGCCTGTATAACCGCTCGAGCCTGCGCAACACCGATTCGGGCGTGCGCTATTCGATCAAGAACCGCCTCAGCCCGGCCCAGCTCGAGGCCGTCGAGCAGATCCGGCTCGACGGCCAGGCCGTCCCGACCGATCGGGTCAGGCTGTCGCTGGACGGCAATCGGGAGTTCGCAGCAAGCGAGATCCAGGCCGGCGAGGCGCTGGACTTTCCGATGGGCACCCTGATGGTGCTCGACCTGAGCATCGAAGCGCTCGATGAGGGCGAGCACGAAATCGAGCTGACCTTTCGCGCCTCGCCATTCGGCAAGCTGACGCTGTCGGTCAGCGACCAGCTGCAGGCCGGGACGCGCTCGCCCGAAGCCATTCCACGCGATGCCGAAAACGATTACGGCAGCGACATCATCCGGGCGCGCCAGAGGTTCGTGACCGAGCGCACCGGCGCTGAACTCGAACACATCCCGCGCTATTCGTTCAACCCGGCGCTTGCGCGCGGCAATATCGAGCACTTCACCGGCGCCGCCCAGGTTCCGCTCGGCATCGCCGGGCCGCTGCACGTCAACGGCGAGCATGCCCAGGGCGAATTCTATGTGCCGCTGGCCACCACCGAGGGTACGCTGGTGGCTTCCTATAACCGCGGGATGCGCGTGATTCGCGAATGCGGCGGGGTCAAGTGCACGGTCGTCGGCGACAACATGCAGCGCGCCCCGGTTTTTGCGTTCGAGGATGCCCAGGCGGCGCGGCGTTTCGCCGACTGGCTCAAGGAGCAGACCGACACCCTGCGTACCGTGTGCTCCGAGTCCGACCCGTTCGTGTCGCTGAAATACGTCGACTACTACCTGGCCAGCCGCTTCTGCTACACGCGCTTCAATTTCACCACCGGCGATGCGGCCGGGATGAACATGGTCGGCAAAGCGACGTTTGCGGCCTGCAACTGGATTCTGCAGAACTTCACCGGCCCGGAAGTCCAGGATTTCTACCTGGAATCGAACTTCGCCACCGACAAGAAAGCCTCGATGATCAACCAGATGCGAACGCGCGGCAAGCGCGTGACCGCCGAACTGGTGGTCAAGCGATCGGTGCTCCAGGACATCATGGACGCCGACACCGAGCAGCTCTACAACCACTCCCGGATCGCCAACATCGGCAGCATGCTCTCGGGCGCGAACAACAACGGCGCCCACGCGGCCAACGCCATCACCGCGATCTTCATCGCCACCGGTCAGGACGTGGCCAACGTGGCCGAATCCTCGGCCGGAATACTCCACACCGATCTGACCGAGGACAAGGATCTCTACATCTCGATCACCCTGCCCTCGCTGATCGTGGCCACGATGGGCGGCGGCACCGGCCTGGCGACCCAGGCCGAGAGCCTGGAACTGATGGGCTGCAAGGGCGCCGGCAAGGTGATGAAGTTCGCCGAGATCGTCGCCGGCACCGTACTGGCCGGGGAAATCTCGCTGGCTGCCGCCATCTCCTCGCTTGACTGGGTCTCCAGCCACGACCAGTACGGCCGCAACGACCCGACGCGCAAGGGCGGGTAAGGGGCGACGGGTTTCGGGTTTCGGGTTTCGGG
>CAYQJJ010000046.1:0-9537 GCA_964417745.1 uncultured Wenzhouxiangella sp. | reverse complement strand
CGGGTTTCGGGTTTCGGGTTTCGGGCTACGGGTTTCGGGTTTCGGTTACCGAGCCCGGTTTTGAGTCGGGTTGGGGTGCGCGGTCGGCGGCGTGTCCGACCAGGGCCTGGACATCGTGGCCGCTGGGTGCCTGGTGGAGGCGCAGGCCGAAGACCGGGACCACCGAGTAGACATGATCGAAGATATCGGACTGGATGTTCTCGTAAGGAACCCAGCTGGTCTGGTTGGCAAAGGCGTAGATTTCGAGCGGAATGCCGTTGGGGCCCGGATCGAGCTGACGGACCATGTAGGTCAGATCGTGATTGATGTGTTCATTTTCGCCGAGGTAGGCGGTCAGATAGGCGCGGAAGATACCCAGGTTGGTCAGGCGACGGGCGTTGATCGCCGAGTCCGGATCGATGCCCCGCTCGCGGTTCTCGCGCTGTAGTTCGTCGGCCTTGGTCTGGATGTAGTCGGTCAGCAGCCGCGCCTCGGCCAGGCGTTCGAGCTCGGCGCGGGTGGCGAAGTGCACGCTGCTGGCGTCGATCAGAATCGAGCGCTTGATGCGGCGCCCGCCCACGGCCTCGATGTTGCGCCAGTTCTTGAACGAGTCCGAGATCAGCGCATAGCTCGGAATCGAGGTGATGGTCTTGTCCCAGTTGCGCACCTTGACCGTGGTCAGGCTGATGTCGATGACATCGCCGTCGGCGCCGTTCTGCGGCATCTCCAGCCAATCGCCGACCGACAGCATGTTGTTGGCCGAAAGCTGGATGCCGGCAACCAGGCCGAGGATCGGGTCCTTGAAGATCAGCAACACCACCGCGGTCATCGCGCCCAGCCCGCTGAACAGGATCAGCGGCGACTTGCCGATCAGAAAGGCGATCGCGAAAATCAGCGCTACCGTGGAAGCGACCAGTTTCAGCCCCTGGAAAATACCGCGCAGCGGCAGTTTCATGGTCGAGCCGGCGCTGCGCGAGAGCTCCTCGAGCGCATCGAGCAGCGAGAACAGCGACAACAGGGCGAACAGGATGATCCACAGGTGCGTGAGCGTCTCGACGAGCTCCATGAACAGGGTGTCGGCCTCGAAGAACGCCCCGGCCAGGACGTAGACCACCACACCCTGCAGGGTCAGCGCGATACGGGTAAACAGACTGTGCCCGGACAGGGCCACCCGCCACAGCCGCCCTCCCTCCGACCGCTCACGGCCGAGAAAACGCAGGATGATCCGGTGCAGAATCAGGTGAATCAGCAGCGAAACAACAAGGATCAGCCCGATGACCAGCCCGTAATAGGCCAGGTCGTTATCGCCCAGCCCGAAACGATTGAGCAGATCGGAAACGTATTCTTTCATTACGCCGGCACCGCCCGCTCGGCCGCCCAGGCGCGCAGTTCCTGGATCGCCTCGGCGCGCACCACCGACAGCGGGCGGGTATCCTTGATCTCGCGTATCAGGTGGGCGGTGGTGACCGGCTCGCCCTCGGCGTGGGCGGCGTAACCGGCGGCGACGACGAGGTGCTCGATCTCGGCACCGGAAAAGCCCTCGCAGGCGGCGGCGATGTCGTCGAGCGGGTAGAGCTCGGGCTTGAGCTCGCGCCGGGCCAGGTGGATGGCCAGCACTTCGGCGCGGGTGGCCGCGTCGGGCAGGTCGACGAAAAAGATCTCGTCGAAGCGGCCCTTGCGCACCAGCTCCGGCGGCAGGGCGGTGATGTCGTTGGCGGTCGCGGCGATGAACACCCGCGAGCGGTGCTCGGCCATCCAGGTCAACAGCGTGCCGAGCATGCGCTTGGAGGTGCCGCCGTCGCTGTCGGAGGTCGACAGGCCCTTTTCGATTTCGTCGATCCACAGCACGCAGGGGGCCATGACCTCGGCGGCGCGCAGTGAGTCGCGCAGGTTGCGTTCGCTCTCGCCGTGAAAGCGATTGAACAGCGCCCCGAAGTCGAGGTGCAGCAGCGGCACGCCGAACAACCCGGCCGCAGCGCGCGCGGCCAGCGATTTGCCACAGCCCTGGACCCCGAGCAGCAGCATGCCCTTGGGCGGATCCAGTCCGGGCGGTGGTTCGGCATCGCGAAACACCGAGGCCCGCAGTTCCAGCCAGCGCTTGAGCCGGGGCATGCCGGCAACCTCACCGAAGCGGGCGGTCTCCATCTCGAAGCCCAGCACGCCATCGGGGCTGAGCAGCTCGAACTTGGCAGCCATGACCCCGGGCAGGTCGGACTCGTCGAGCACGCCATCGTCGCAGATGGCATTGCGCGCCAGGCGCCGGGCATCCTTGTGGGCCAGGCCGGTGAGGTTGTTGACCAGCTGTTCGAAAGCATCCTCGTTGATATCGGCCCCGCGCCCGGTCTGGCGCGTGTACCGCGTGGCCTCGTCGCGAACCAGCGCCTGCAGGGCCTGGCGGTCGGGCGGCTTGAGCTCGAAGCGTCTCGAGACCGGCCGCAGATCGGTCGGCAACTCGATCGCGGTACTGATCAGCACCAGCGTGCAGGGCTCGCTGTCGGGGCCCTGGCGGGCGATCTCGCGCAGGTGGCGCACGATGACCGGGTCCTGAAGATGGGGGTGGAAATCGAGCAGCAGGAAGATGCCGCGATCACGGCGCGCGCGGATGTGGTTGAGCGCTTCGGTCGGGTCGGCGAAATCGGCCGCCAGGGACTGATCGCGGTCGAGCCGGGCCAGCCCTCGCGAGGCGGTCCAGCGATACAGCGGCCGCTGGACCTGGCGCTGCAGCTCGCCGAACAGCGCTATCGCGTGGGGCTCATCGTGGGTCTCGATGACGATCAGCCCGGATCCGGCGCGCACCAGCGCGGCCAGGTCCGAGAGCTCGGCCGGGCAGACCGCGCCCTCGCGGGCGTCTGAACGAGCGGTGTTGTGCATGGTCGATCGAGCCTCGTCTATTCGATATTCCGGCATTCTGAGCGACGGGCCCGGGTTTGTCATCCGTAAAAACCCGCATGGCGGGCACCGCTACCCCCTGTGGCACAATTGAAAACCATGGCTGATACAACCTACGTTTCTGAATACCCGGCGCTGACGCGCCATCGCAACGACATGGCCAGCGCCACGCGCCAGCGGCGACTGCGGCTGGCGATCACCGGCACGGTGGTCGCCGTGGCCGTGGCGTTCGGTTTCTGGGTCATGGCGCCGCTGGGCATCATGCTGGCCGGCATCGGTGCCATGGCGCTGTTTTTCGCCGCCATCACCGGCGGTTCCTCGGTGCCCGCCGATGTTCTGACCGGGGTCGAGGGCGAGGTGCGCGCGCTCAAGGAACTCGAGACCCTGCCCGACGATTACCAGCTGTTCAACCAGGTCCGGGTGCCCGACAACTGGCTGCCCAACGGTGAGCGCGAGCTCGATTTCATCGTGGTCGGGCCCGGCGGCGTGGTTGTCGTGGAAGTCAAGAATACACCCGGAAGGGTTTACGTCGACCCGGACAAGCGCCAGTGGCAGGTCGCCACGCGCGCCGGCTGCGGCTCGCGGCCGGGCTGGCATCCGATGGACAGCCCGGTCAAGCAGCTGCGCGCCCAGATCGAGGCGCTCGAGCGCTGGCTGTTGAGCCATGGCATCAATACCCGTGTCGGCGGGCTGGTTTGCTTCGCACGCACCGAAGTGGCGCTGGAAAATGCCGACAAGTCGGACATTCCGGTGGTGGTTGCCCACGAACTGGCCGAGCGCGTCGCCGGCCTGTCCCCGGCCGGCAGGCTCGACGGCCAACAGCGCCAGGCGGCGGTCAAACTGCTTGGCGGGGTTGGCCGGCGCTCGCTGCCCGGGCGCGCGGCCTGAGCGAAGCCCCTTCATCCAGCACGCCGGCCAGGCGGACGGTATTGGCGTGGATGCGCACGATGTCGTCGACTTCCCGGGCATAGCCCCCGCCCATGGTCACGACCACCGGTGTCGACCGGCGCGAACACCAGTCGAACACCAGCCGGTCGCGCTGCGCCAGCCCGGCGACGGTGAGGTCCAGATAACCGAGCTGGTCGCCGCTGTAGGGGTCGGCGCCGGCCTGGTAGAGCACCAGGTCGGGCCGGAAGTCCTCGAAAACCCGCTCCAGGGCCGGTCGCAGCGCGGCCAGGTAGGCAGCGTCATCGGTACCGGCCGGCAGCGCGATATCGAGAGCGCCGGGTGGCTTGACCGCCGGGTAGATGCGCTCGCCGTGCATCGAGAAGGTGAACACGCGCTCGTCATCACCCAGCAGGCTGGCGGTACCGTCGCCATGATGGACGTCGAGATCGATGACCGCGACACGGCTGACCCGGCCGGAGGTCAGTACGTCGATGGCGGTGACGGCCAGGTCGTTGAACACGCAGTAGCCGCCGCCGCGGGCAAAATGCGCATGGTGCGTGCCGCCGGCCAGGTTAACCGCGCCGCCCGCCTCCAGTGCTCGCCGTGCCGCGGCCAGCGAGGCGCCGACGGTGCGCCGCGAACGCTCGGCCATCCAGGGCGACCAGGGAAACCCGATGCGGCGCAGGATTCGCTCATCGACGCTGCCGTCCATGACCGCGTGAACATAGGCCGGATCGTGCACCGCCTCGAGCGCGGCCAGTGGGGCAGGCGGCGCCTCGCGCAGTTGAAAGCCCGCGCCCGCCCAGCCGGCCACCCGATCGCGCAGCAGGCGGTACTTGGCCATCGGAAACGGGTGATCGTCGGGCAGCGGGAGAACGAAATGGTCGGCGTAAAAACACTCCATTTGTGTATTATGGCGCGCCGCTCATGGCGCGTCGGGTGAAGGCGCGCTCGGGGCGAAAGACTCGCGGATGCAAACGGGAATTGGTAAGATTCGCCGCTTATGCGTTACATCATTTCATTGTCATTGCTGCTGGTCGTGCTCTGGCTGGCCATTTCGGGCGTTTACAAGCCGCTGATCCTGCTGCTCGGGGCCGGCTCGGTCGCCCTGGTCGTGTGGATCTCCATCCGCATGGACGTGGTCGGCGCCGAGCATGACCCGGGATTGTTTTCCTGGCGGCTGCCGGTTTACTGGGGCTGGCTGCTGCGCCAGATCGTGACGGCCAATATCAACGTCTGCCGGCGCGTTCTCGCCCCGGCCAGCATCCAGCCGCGCGTCGTCCGGGTGCCGGTGCCCCACAAGACCGCCGTGGGTCGCGTGACCTACGGCAATTCCTGCACGCTCACTCCGGGCACGGTCACGCTGCTGCTGACCCCGGACGAACTGACCGCCCACGCCCTCGATGAGGCCTCGGCCCGGGATCTCGAATCCGGGGCCATGGCGGACAAGATCAGCTGGCTCGAGGGCCACAAGGAGTCGCATTCATGACGCTGGTGCTGATTCTGACCACCATGGCAGTGTTTGCGACCATGGCGCTGGCGCTGTTCCGGGCGCTCAAGGGCCCGACGGTCTACGACCGCATCGTGGCAGTCAACGTGTTCGGCACCAAGACGGTGCTGGTGGTCGCCCTGGTGACCGTGATTACGGGCCACGCCGACCTCATCGATGTCGCCGTGGTCTACGCGCTGATCAACTTCATCGCCATCGTGGCGGTGCTCAAACTGGTCAAGACGCGTAACCTGGCCGCAGTCGAGGAGGACGACGGCCATGCTTGAGACCCTGATCAATATCGTTTCCTGGGTGCTCCTGCTCGGTGGGGGCGCATTCGGTGTCATCGGCGGGCTCGGGCTGGTGCGCTTTCCGGACTTCTACACCCGCCTGCACGCCGCCGGGGTGACCGAAACCCTGTGTGCGGTGATGATCATCCTCGGCCTGGCCCTGCAGACCGGCTGGAGCCTGCTGACGATCAAGCTGATGCTGATCCTGCTGTTTTTGCTGTTCAGCGCGCCGACCGCCACCCATGCGCTGGCACGCGCTGGAATGGTTGACGAGCTCGAAGCCAACCTGGCCGAGCCGGACGAGGACACTGAGACCAAACCGGGAGCGCCGTCATCGAATACCTGATCGACATTACCCTGCTGCTGTTCCTGGTAGTCGTCGCGGTGGCCGTGGTGCGCATGCGCGACCTGTTCGCCGCCGGCATGCTGTTTGCGATCTATTCGCTGCTCTCGGCCGGCTTGTTCACCGTGCTCGATGCCGGCGACGTGGCGCTGACCGAAGCCGCAGTGGGTGCCGGCATCAGCACCATCCTGGTGCTCGCCGTGCTGGCACTGGCCCGGCGCCATGAGCACCCCACCAAGGGACACAACCTGATCGCGCTGGCAGTGGTACTCATCACCGGCGCGACGCTGGTCTACGCCAGCCTCGACCTGCCCGAGTTCGGTGCTGCCGACAATCCGGCACAGGTCCACGTCGGGCCCTACTACGTCGAGCAGAGCTACCCGGACATGGGGGTGCCCAACATGGTCGCCGCAGTGCTGGCGAGCTACCGGTCGATCGACACCATGGGCGAGGCCTTCGTGATCTTCGCCGCCGGCCTGGCGGTATTCGCGCTGTTGTCGACACGGCCGCGACGGCGGCAGCCGGGTGTGCGCAAGACCCGGCCGGGTGAAGGCGACGCCGAGAAGACCGAAGAGGATGCACCCTCATGATCGACAACGGCATTCTGCGCATCGTCGCGCGCTTTCTGATTCCGCTGATCATGCTGTTCGGCCTCTACATCCAGTTCCACGGCGAATATTCGCCGGGCGGCGGATTCCAGGCCGGTATCGTGTTTGCCGCCGGCTGGATCCTGTTCGCGCTGATCTACGGCCTGGAGGCCGCGCTCAAGGTCATTCCGGAAAAAGTCATGTACTGGCTCGCTGCCATCGGGGTGCTGATCTACGCGCTGACCGGGCTGCTGGGCGTGGCCCTGGGCGGGCATTATCTTGATTTCTACCCGCTGCTGCCGAGCCCGCACGCGGCCCAGCAGGCCGGCATCATCACCGTCGAGTTCGGCGTCGGCGTGACTGTCGCGACCGTTGTAATGCTGATCTTCACCCTGTTTTCTCGCCGCAAGAGCGAGTGGGACGAGGTGCTCGGGGAGGACGACACGGAATGACACTGCTGAGCTTTTTCAACTACTGGGTCGTGATCGCGCTGATGATGATCGGCTTCTACTGCGTCATCGCGCGCGGCAACATGGTCAAGAAGATCATCGGGCTGAATATCTTCCAGACTTCGGTGTTCATCCTGTTCATCTCGGCCGGCAAGATCGTCGGCGGGTCGACGCCGATTCTGCGCGAGGGTGTCGAGGTCTATTCCAACCCCCTGCCGCACGTGCTCATCCTGACCGCGATCGTGGTCGGCGTGGCCGTGACCGCCGTCGGCCTGGCATTGACGGTGCGCATCCAGGAAGCCTACGGCACGATCGAGGACGACCACCTCGGCGATGACATGGACGACGAGGACGAAAACCCGAACGCCAGGGAGCATCGCGAGGCATGAACATCACGGAATTGATGCCGTTCAGCGTGCTGGCGCCGCTGATCGCCAGCGGCTTTGTGGCCATTCTCCCCGGGCGCTTCTGGCCCTGGGCAGTGACCCTGATCGCCGCACTGATCAGCGCCGTGGTCGCGGCATTCACACTCGCGGCGGTCATGGACGGCAGCACCCTGTCCTACGCCTTCGGAAACTGGCCGCCGCCAATCGGCATCGAGTACCGCGTCGACGCCTCGAATGCCTTCGTGGCGCTGCTGGTCTCGAGCATGGCCACACTGACGCTGACTTGGGCGCGATTGAGCGTCAACCAGGAGATTCCGGAGCGCCAGGGCGCGTTCTACGCGCTGTTTCTGCTGGCGCTGGCCGGGCTGATGGGCATAACGCTGACCGGCGACGTGTTCAACGTGTTCGTGTTTCTCGAGATCTCCTCGCTGGCAACCTACGCGCTGATCGCCCATGGCCGCGACCGGCGCGCGCTGCTGGCGTCGTTCCGCTACCTGATCATGGGCACCATCGGCGCGACCTTCCTGCTCATCGGCGTGGCCTTTCTGTACATGATGACCGGCACGCTCAACATGGCCGACCTGGCCGAGCGGCTGCCCGAGGTGCGCGACACCCGTGCGGTGCGCGCGGCGCTGGCGTTCATCATTGTCGGGCTGGGGCTGAAGCTGGCGCTGTTGCCGCTGCATCTGTGGCTGCCGAATGCCTACGCCTATGCGCCAAACTTCGTGACCGTGTTCCTGGCCGGAACGGCCACGAAGGTCGCACTCTACGTCATGCTGCGGTTCATTTTTACGGTGTTTTCACCCGACTACAGCTTCGTGGTGCTGCCGCTGTCGACGGTGTTGACCGTGCTGGCCGTGGCCGGGATGTTCGCCGGCTCCTGGGTGGCGATGTTCCAGATCCACCTCAAGCGCATGCTGGCTTACTCGTCCATCGCGCAGGTCGGATACATGGTTCTCGGTGTGTCGCTGGCCACCCTGTCCGGGCTCACGGCGGCCTTTCTGCACCTGTTCAATCACGCGCTGATCAAGACGGCATTGTTCATGGCCGTGGGCACGATCATGTACCAGGTCGGGTCGGTAAAGCTCGATGACCTGCGCGGCCTGGGCCGCCTGATGCCCTGGACGCTGACCGCCTTTGCCCTGGCCGGGCTGTCGATCATCGGCGTGCCGACCACTGCCGGATTCATCAGCAAGTGGTATCTCATCCAGGCCGCTGCGGAGATCGGCGCCTGGTGGTTGATCGGCCTGATCGTCGTTACCTCGATGATGGCGTTGTTCTACATCTGGCGAGTCATCGAGGTCGCCTGGTTCAGCGAGCGTCCCGACCACCTTGGCCCGGTGCGCGAGGCACCGCTGGCGCTACTGGCGCCGACCTGGCTGTTCGTCGGCCTGAATTTCTACTTCGGCCTCGACACCCGCCTGACCGTGGGTGCGGCAACCACCGCCGCTGAAGTACTGCTGGGCGTCGGCCCGGGCGGAGGCCAGCCATGAGCCTGCTGCCGCAAGTGACGCCATTCACGGTCATCCTCATACCTTTCATCGGCGCCCTGGGCATCGCGCTGGCCGCCTCGCGACCGGGGCTTCGACAGGCGATCGGCTGGGCCAGCTCGGCGCTGTTCCTGCTGGCCGTGCTCGGCCAGGTCGGTCCGTTGCTTGCCGGCGAGCAGACGCGCCAGCTGGCCTGGGAAATCCTGCCCGGGCTCGATATCGCGTTCCGGATCGAACCGCTGGGCATGGTTTTCGCGCTGCTGTCGTCGACGCTCTGGCTGCTGGCCACGCCTTATGCCATCGGCTACATGC
The DNA here is from genome assembly GCA_964417745.1 of uncultured Wenzhouxiangella sp. Classification (GTDB taxonomy): domain Bacteria; phylum Pseudomonadota; class Gammaproteobacteria; order Xanthomonadales; family Wenzhouxiangellaceae; genus Wenzhouxiangella. The sequence continues at coordinate 435 of CAYQJJ010000046.1, read as the reverse complement.
ACCATGGCGGCTACGGCAACCTCGGCCGATTCTTCGCCTGCTACGCGATCGCGCTGGGCGCGGCGGCCGGCATCGCGTTCGCCGACAACCTGCTGACGATGTTCGTCTTCTACGAGATTCTGTCGGTCTCGACCTATCCGCTGGTTGCCCATACCGGCACCGCCAAGGCACGCCAGGGCGCGCGCGTCTACCTTGGACTGCTGCTGGTGACCAGCATCTGCTTCTGGCTGCCGGCCATGATCTGGATCTGGGCAACAACCGGGGGCATTGATTTTGCCCCCGGCGGTATTCTCGCCGGCCAGGTATCACCGGCGGTCGGCGCCGCGTTGCTGGTGCTGTTCATGTTCGGCACCGGCAAGGCCGCGCTGATGCCCTTCCACCGCTGGCTGCCCTCGGCGATGGTCGCCCCGACGCCGGTCTCGGCCCTGCTGCACG
>CAYQJJ010000045.1:8691-14457 GCA_964417745.1 uncultured Wenzhouxiangella sp. | reverse complement strand
GAGGACACCCGACAACCATGAATTTTGAACTGACCGAAGAACAACAGATGATTCAGAGCGCGGCGCGCAATTTCGCCCGCGACGAGATCCTTCCGATTGCGGCCAAGCATGATGCCTCCGGCGAGTTTCCGCTCGAGACCGTGCAGAAAATGGGCGAGCTGGGGCTGATGGGTATCGAGGTGCCCGACGAATACGGCGGTTCGGGCCTCGACACCATCGGCTACGCGCTGGCACTGATGGAGATTTCGGCCGCTGATGCTGCGCATGGCACGATCATGTCGGTCAACAACTCGCTGTTCTGTAACGGGATTCTGAAATACGGCACGGAAGAGCAGAAAAAGAAGTACGTGACCGCGATTGCCACCGGCGACAAGATCGGGGCTTATGCGCTGACCGAGCCGCAATCGGGCTCGGATGCCTCGACCATGAAGTCACGGGCGCGCCTGAGTGAAGACGGCAGTCACTACCTCATCAATGCCCGCAAGTCATGGATTACCTCGGGCCCCTATGCCCGCTACCTGGTGCTGTTTGCCTCGACCGATCCGGATGCCGGGGCCAAGGGCATCACGGCGTTTTTGATCGATGCCGACAAGGCCGGGTTTCATCGCGGCAAGACCGAGCCCAAGCTGGGTATTCGCGCCTCGGCGACCTGCGAGGTCGAGCTGACCGACTACGAGTGCCCGGTCGAGGATCGGCTCGGTGACGAGGGTGCCGGTTTCAAGATCGCCATGAGTGTGCTCGATGCCGGGCGTATCGGCATTGCCGCGCAGTCCGTGGGTATCGCCCAGGCAGCCTATGATGCCAGCCTCGACTATGCACGCGAGCGCAAGGCCTTTGGCCGGGAAATCGGTACATTCCAGATGATTCAGTCCAAGATTGCCGACATGAAGACGCGCCTTGAAGCGGCACGTCTGCTGACCCTCAAGGCCGCCTGGGCGAAGATCGAGTCGCAGCGCACCGGCGCGCGCATCACGGTTGACGGTTCCATGGCCAAGCTGTTTGCTTCCGAGGCGGCGATGTGGATTGCCCATCAGGCAGTGCAGCTGCATGGTGGCATGGGCTACAGCAAGGAGATGCCCGTCGAGCGCTATTTCCGCGATGCCAAGATCACCGAGATCTACGAAGGCACCAGCGAGATTCAGCGCCTGGTCATCGCACGCTCGGAAACCGGGCTGCGCTAAAGGGGTGGCTGGCCCGCGGTGTGCGCCTTGGCACGCCGCCGACCAGGCTTTTTGACCGAGGGCCGGTCGCGACAGCCCGGGCCCGGTCGGCCAATTCAACTGCGAGGGTAGTCAGGCATCAATGTCGGATAACGAAGAAACGATCAGGGCCGAACAGCTCAAGAAGATCGGCGAGATGGTAGCCGGCGGCGCAGCCGGAAAGTCCGGGGCGCGCTTTGCTCACGAGTTATTTCAGCGGGTGCCGGCCGAGGAGCTCAATGCTGCCTCCAGCGAGCAGTTCGCGGCGCTGGCCACGGATCTGCTCGAGTTCGCTCGCCAGCGCATGCCCGGTGATGTCAAGCTGCGGATCTTCAACCCGGATGAGCAGCGCCACGGCTGGACGACCAGCCATACGGTTGTCGAAATCATCAACGACGACATGCCGTTCCTCGTCGATTCGGTGGTGCTCGCGCTGTCCGAGCTGGGGATTTCGGCCCACCTGATCATGCATCCGGTCATCCGCGTGCGGCGCGATCAGGGCGGGCACTGGCTCGGGCTGGCCGACGCGCAGGAAGACCAGGGGCGCGGCGAGTCGATCATGCACCTGCAGATCGATCGCCAGACCTACCCGGAGGCGCTGGCCAACATTGAAAAGCGTATCCGCAGCACCTTGTCGGATGTCGACCGCGCGGTCGAAGACTGGCGTGCGATGGTTGCGAAATCGCGCGAGATTTCCGAGGAGCTGTCCAACACGCACGCCGGCATACCCGACAACGTGCTTCAGGAAGCGCGTGATTTCTTCAGCTGGCTGGCCGATGATCATTTCACGTTCCTCGGCTACCGCGAGTATGTCATCGATGAGCGTGACGGTGAGCGTGTGCTCCGGGCCATTCCCGAGTCCGGCCTCGGCATCATGCACTCCGATCATCGCGAGGCCCCGGTGCGCCCGCTCGAGGAGCTCATCGGCGGCGATGAAGGCCAGAGCCCGGACGACCCGATCATCATTACCAAGACCAACGCCCGCTCGACGGTCCACCGCGGCGGCTACATGGACTACATCTCGGTACTGTATTTCGACCAGCAGGGACGGGTGAGTGGCGAGCGGCGCATCATCGGCCTGTTCACTTCGGGGGCTTACATCCGGCGTTGCCAGGACACCCCGCTGGTCCGGCGCAAGGTCGAGAATGTCATGAAACTGTCCGGCCTGCGTTCGGGCAGTCATGCCGGCAAGGCGCTTTTGCACATTCTCGAGACCCTGCCGCGCGATGAACTGTTCCAGGCAACCAGCAAGGATCTGCTCAATCTCGGCATAGGCATTCTCGATCTGCAGGAGCGCAGCCAGACGCGTTTGTTCCTGCGCCGCGAGCGCTTCGGACGTTTCTATTCCTGCCTGGTATTCATCCCGCGCGATCGCTTCAACACCGAAAACCGCGAGAAGATCCAGGCGATTCTCAAGCGCTCGCTCAAGGGCGAGCGGCTGGATTTTGCCATCCAGGTCGGTGAGTCGAAACTGGCGCGCGTTCACGTCATCGTGCGCGTGCGCGGCAGCAGCGACATCGAGGTCGATATCGACGATATCGAGAGCCGGATCAAGCAGGCCGTTCGGTCCTGGCCCGACGAGCTGTCCGAAATCCTGGTGCGCGAGCACGGCGAGGAGCATGGCCTCGAGCTCAGCCGGCGCTTCGGCCGCTCGTTTCCGGCTTCCTACATGGAAGATGTCTCGCCGAACGTGGCCAGCTACGACGTTGCCAACGTGGCCCGCCTGCGTGATCTCGACGACCTGCGCATGAGCCTGTACCGGCCCCGCGTGGGTGGCCGGGGCATCGTTCGCTTCAAGTTGTTCAAGTACGGCACGCCGATCTCCCTGAGCGATGTCTTGCCAATGCTCGAGAACCTGGGCATGCGCATTGTTTCGGAGCGGCCCTACGAGCTCAAGCTGGCCGAGGGGCAGTCGGTCTGGGTGCAGGATTTCGACATGCGCCCGCCCGAGGGCGATGCCTTCCGTCTCGATCTTATCCGCGACCATTTCCAGGAGGCATTCGAGCAGACCTGGCGCCGACGCTGCGAAAACGACGGCTTCAACCGCCTGGTGCTGGCCGCCAACCTCGACTGGCGCCAGGTCAGCCTGCTACGCGCCGGCTGCAAGTACCTGCTGCAGACCGGCACGCCGTTCTCGCAGGCCTACATGGAGCAGACCCTGACCAGCTGGCCGCTGGTAGCGCGGCTGCTGGTTGAGTATTTCGAGAGCCGCTTCGATCCGGCGCGCCACGATATGAGCCGCAAGCAGCGTGCCGCCTCGCGCAAGCAACTGGAGTCTCACTGCCGCGACCTGGTCGGCGCATTCGGCGACGAAGTTCTTCATGAGTACCTCGAGGGGGTTTTTGCCGCCTGCGCCGAGGCGCCCTCGGAGACCGGGATCATGGCGGTTCGCAAGGCCATACTGCGCGCTATCGACAGCGTCAGCTCGGCCGACCAGGATCGCATTCTGCGCAGCTTCTACGACCTGGTCCGATCCATGCTGCGCACCAATTTCTACCGGACCGACGCGCGAGGCGAGGTCCGGGAGTATCTGAGTTTCAAGCTGGATTCCTCGCTCGTGCCCGACCTGCCGCGCCCGCGACCATACCGGGAAATCTGGGTCTATTCGCCGCGCGTGGAGGGCATCCACCTGCGCGGCGGCATGGTCGCGCGCGGCGGGCTTCGCTGGTCGGACCGCAAGGAGGACTTCCGCACCGAAGTGCTCGGGCTGATGCGCGCCCAGAACGTCAAGAACACCATGATCGTGCCGGTCGGTGCCAAGGGCGGTTTCGTGGTCAAGAGCGAGCCGGCCGGAGACGACCGCGACGCGCTGATGGCCGAGGTGGTGTATTGCTATCGCTCGTTCATCCACGGTCTGCTCGACATCACCGACAACCTCGATGGCGATGAAATCCGGCCGCCGGAGGGCGTGGTGCGTGATTTCGACCAGGACGATCCCTACCTGGTGGTCGCCGCCGACAAGGGTACGGCGACATTCTCCGATATCGCCAACGCGATCTCGGCCGAACACGGCTTCTGGCTCGACGATGCGTTTGCCTCGGGCGGCTCGAATGGCTACGACCACAAGAAGATGGGCATTACCGCGAAGGGTGCCTGGGAGTCGGTCAAGCGCCATTTCCGCGAGCTTGGACTGAATACCCAGAGCGAGCCGTTCAGCGTGGTCGGCATCGGGGACATGGCCGGCGATGTGTTCGGCAACGGCATGCTGCTGTCGCGTCACATCCGGCTCAAGGCCGCGTTCAACCATATGCATATCTTTCTCGATCCGGATCCGGATACCGAGACGAGTTATGCCGAGCGCGAGCGATTGTTCAACCTGCCGCGCTCGAGCTGGGCCGATTATGACGAGGCGCTGATTTCCGAAGGTGGCGGCGTGTTCTCGCGCCAGGCCAAGAGCATTCCCCTGTCCAGGCCGGTACGCGAATGGCTGGGCACCGAGCAGGAATCGATGGCCCCGCATGAGCTGATCCGCGCCCTGTTGACCGCGCCGGTGGACCTGGTCTGGAACGGCGGAATCGGCACTTATATCAAGAGCGCCCGGGAAACCCATCCCGATGTCGGTGACCTGGCCAACAATCTGGTGCGTGTCGATGGTCGTGACCTGCGCTGCCGGGTAATCGGCGAGGGCGGCAACCTGGGGCTGACCCAGCTCGGGCGCATCGAGTTCGCGCTCAACGGGGGTCGCATCAACACCGATTTCATCGACAACTCCGCCGGCGTCGATTGTTCCGACCACGAGGTCAACATCAAGATCCTGCTCAACCAGGCCGTCGAGGGCGGGCAGCTCGACGAACAGCAGCGCAGCGAACTGCTGCGTTCGATGACCGACGAGGTTTCGGCGCTGGTGCTGCGCAGCAACTACCTGCAGACCCAGGCGCTGACCATGATGGAGAGCCTGACCAGCGACCGCCTCGGTGCCGAGGCCCATTTCATCGCCATGCTCGAGCGCCAGGGCGTCATCGATCGAGACCTCGAAGAGCTGCCCGACGAGGAGGCGCTGCGCGAGCGCGTCGCCCGCGGCCGTGGCCTGACCCGCCCGGAGCTTTCGCTGCTGCTTTCCTACGGCAAGATCACGGTCTACCAGGATCTGCTCGACTCCGACGTGCCCGAAGACCCTTACCTGTCGCGCGAACTGGAGGATTATTTCCCGCAGCCGCTGCGCGAGCGCTTTGCCGATCTGATGCCCGAGCACCGGCTCTGGCGCGAGATCATCGCCACCAAGGTCACCAACAGCATCGTCAACCGCATGGGCGCGCATTTTGCCATGCGCATCAAGGAAGACACCGGCGCCAATTCAGCCACCATGGCCAAGGCCTATACGGTGGCGCGCGAAATCTTCGAGGCGCGCGATTACTGGCAGGCCATCGAGTCGCTGGACAATCGGGTGCCGGCCGAATGGCAGAACGAGGCGTTTCTGGAGATGTGGAATCTGCTGCGGCAGATGACGCGCCGCCTGATCACGCTGCCGGGAGGCTACGGTATCGACATTTCCAGCCGCGTCGAGCGGTTCGCTCCCGGCCTTCGCGAGTACGCCGATTGCCTCGAGGGCGTGCTGGGAGACGACCTG
>CAYQJJ010000045.1:0-8681 GCA_964417745.1 uncultured Wenzhouxiangella sp. | reverse complement strand
GAGGAGCGCTGTCGCGAGCTCGAGTCGGTCGGCTTCCCGGACGATCTGGCACGCCGTGTTTCCAGCCTGCGCTACATGTACTCGGCGCTCGATATCGTCGACGAGGCGCGCGGCCAGGAGCTCGACGTGCAGCAGGTCGCGCGCGTGTATTTCACACTGCTCGACCGACTGTGCCTGAAGTGGCTGCGCGCGCAGGTCGAGAGCCTTCCGGTCGAGCGCCAGTGGCACGCGCATGCGCGCGGTAATCTGCGCGACGAACTGTTTCGCCATCATCGCGCCCTGACACGGCGCATCCTGAGGGAATTCGGCGATCGGCCGGAGCCCGTGGAGGCCTGGTTCGAGCACCATGCCAACGAGGTGGACCGCATTGCCGCCATGCTCGGCGAGATGCGCAATACCTCGATCAGCGACTACCCGTCGATTCAGGTTGCCATCAGCGGGCTGGGCCAGCTGCTCAACGCCACTTCCGAATGAGCCGGCCCCCGGCCATGGCCTTCCTGGCCAGCGACCACCCGGCCTCGAGGCAGGCGGTCGCGGCGCTCCGGGAACACCATGGCGGGGTTGCACCCGAGCAGGCCGACGTTCTGGTGGTGCTCGGCGGTGACGGGTTCATGCTGCATACCCTGCACGAGCACGTCGGCCTCGACCTGCCGGTGTTCGGCATGCGCATGGGCGAGGTCGGGTTTCTGATGAACCGCTTTGAGCCCGACGACCTGCCCGGGCGTATCGCCCGTGCGCGCGAGGTGGTGCTCAACCCCCTGCAGATGAGCGCGGCCGATATCCATGGCCGCGAGCATCGCGCGGTTGCGATCAACGAGGTATCGCTCTGGCGCCAGACCAACCAGGCCGCGCAGATCCGCATTCTGATCAACGGCCGGGAGCGCCTGGCCCGTCTGGTAGCCGACGGTGCGCTGGTGGCAACCGCGGCCGGATCGACCGCCTACAACCTCTCCGCGCACGGTCCGATCCTGCCGCTGGGAACCGAAGCCATCGTGCTGACCCCGATCAGCCCGTTCCGGCCGCGCCGCTGGCAGGGCGCGGTGCTTCCGGCGCGTGCCGAAATCCGCTTCGAAATTCTTCAGCCCAATCGACGGCCGGTCTCCGCGACGGCCGACTACGATGAGTTTCGCGATATCGAATGGGTGGAAGTGCGCCAGGACACCGGCATCAGCCACCGCCTGTTGTTCGATCCCGAGCATTCGCTCGAGGAGCGCATCATCAACGAGCAGTTTCTGGGGTGAGTCACGCGCGTTCGAATGCGGCAGGGGCGACGGGCTCTGGCCAGCTCTTGTGCTATCTTTGCGGCCCTCATGGCTGAATCGACCGCTCACCTGGAATCGCGCGAATACGGCTCGAACGGGCCGCTGCGCATCGGTATTTCCTCGCGTGCCCTGTTTGACCTCGACGACAGCCACCGGGTCTTCGAGGAGGGCGGGCTGGAATCCTACATGGCGTTTCAGCGCGAGCGCGAAAACGACATCCTGCGGCCCGGTGTGGCGTTTGCCCTGGTCGAAAAGCTGCTCGCCCTCAACGGCGACGGCATGGACCACCCGGGCGTCGATATCGTGCTGCTGTCGCGCAACAGCGCCGATACGGGGCTGCGCATCTTCAACTCCATCGAGCACTACGGGCTCGACATCCAGCGCGCGGTATTCACCAACGGTGCCAGCCCCTCGCAGTACATCGAGCCGGCCGGTGCGCAGCTGTTTCTGTCGGCCAACGAGGCCGACGTTCGCCGGGTCCTGATTGCCGGCCACGCCGCGGCCACTATCCTGCCTTCGGCTACGCGCGAGAACCGCTCCAGCCAGCTCCGGCTCGCTTTCGACGGTGACGCGGTGATCTTTTCCGACGAGGCCGAGCGCATCTACAAGGAGCAGGGCCTGGCGGCGTTCTCCGATTCCGAGCGCCGGGCGGCCGATCAACCGCTGGCGGCAGGTCCGTTCAAGGGCGTGCTCGAGGGCATCCAGCGCATTCAGGCGGCCTACCCGATGGAAGAAAGCCCGATTCGCACCGCACTGATCACGGCGCGTTCGGCGCCGGCCCACAAGCGCGTCATCCTGACGCTGCGCGCCTGGGGGATTCGCATCGACGAGGCCATGTTTCTGGGCGGGCGCGACAAGACGCCGTTCCTGCGCGCCTTCGGCGCCGACATCTTTTTCGACGACCAGCAGCTGCATTGTTCGACGGCCAGCCGCGAAGTGGCCACCGGACACGTTCCGCACGGCGTGGCCAACGAGCCCGAACCGGGCGCCGGCCAGGCCGAGCGCTGAGCTGATCTTTCTTGAACCGGGGCAATTGGCCCCTGGTCATTCATCTTTACCTGGAGTGAAGAATGCAAGACAAAAGACTGTTTTTGATACTGATGTTTTCGGCTTTTCTGCTCGCGCCGCCGCTGCTGGCCGATGACGAAAACGGCCCGGAAGACAATGACGAACCGGCCTGGTCGGTCAATGAGCCGCCCGGCGAGCGCGAGGTCATCGATATCGATACCCGCGAGCTGAGCTGGGCCGATGTCGACGTCAGCCCGGATGGCGAACACCTGGTCTTTCACATGCTCGGCGATGTCTATCGCGTCGGCATCGACGGCGGGGATGCGGTCGCCCTGACCGATGATGTGGCCTGGAATTTCCAGCCCGCTTTCAGCCCGGACGGTCGACGCATCGCCTTCATCTCCGACCGTGGCGGCGCTGAGAACATCTGGACCATGGATGTCGACGGCAATGACCTCAAGCAGGTCAGCGACGAGCGCGAGCACTTGCTGCACAACCCGGCCTGGTCGCCCGACGGGGACTACATCGCCGCGCGCAAGGGCTATGTGTCGCAGCGCTCGATTCCGTCCGGGTCGATCTGGATGTACCACCGCGCCGGCGGCAGCGGCGTGGAGCTGGTCGAGCGCCTGCACGGCGATCAGTCGCAGAAAAACATTGCCGAGCCGGTCTTCTCACCCGATGGCGAGCACCTGTACTTCAGCCAGGACGTCACGCCGGGGCGGGTATGGGAATACAACCGCGATGCCAATACCGGTATTTTTGCCATTCGCCGTCTCGACCTGAACTCCGGCGAGACCGAAACCGTGACCGGCGGTCCCGGCGGCGCGGTTCGTCCCGTTCTGTCTCCGGATGGGCGGCAGCTGGCGTTCGTCAAGCGCAACCCGACCGAGCTGAGCTCGCGGCTGATGGTGCGCGATCTGGATTCGGGTATCGAGCGCACCGTTTTCGACAACCTCGAGCGCGACAAGCAGGAGACTTCGGGTGACATGGGCAACTACCCGCGCTTTGCCTGGCACCCGGATGGCGAGTCGCTGGTGTTCTGGAGCGGCGGCACGATTCACCGCGCCGGGCTCGACGGCGAGGTCGAGCCGATCGAGATCCGCGTTCGCACCCAGCGCAGCATCCTGCCCGCGCTGCAGCGTCAGGTCGAGGTCTCGCCCGACGAATTCCCGGTGCGCATGGCGCGCTGGACGCAGCGCAGCCCGGACGGGTCGCTCGCCGTCTATCAGGCCATGGGCTATCTCTGGATTCACGACCTCCAGACCGACGAACACCGCCGGCTGACCAATCAGAGCGACCACTGGGAGTTCTACCCGGCGTTTTCGCCGGACGGCCGCCAGGTGGTCTACACCACTTTCGACGATGCCGACCTGGGCTCGGTTCGCATCCATCCGGTCGGCCGTGGTCGCGGCCGCGAGCTGACCACCGAGCCCGGCCATTACGTCGAGCCGGCCTTCTCGCCCGACGGCGATGAGGTTGTGTTCCGTCGCACCAGTGGTGGTTACCTGACCTCGCCGAACTGGTCGGAGCGCACCGGGCTGTACCGCGTTCCTGCCGCCGGTGGCGAAATGCTGCGCGTCCACGACAGCGGCTCCGACCCACAGTTTTCGGCTGATGGTGAGCGCATTCTGTTCACCGAGCGCGGTGAGGGTCTGGCGCGGACGCTCAACAGCGTCACCCGCGATGGCCACGATCAGCGCCAGCACCTTTCCGGCGACTGGATCACCGAGTTCACGGTCTCCCCCGACGGGCGCTGGGTCGCCTTTGCCGAGCATTACAACGCCTACGTCGCGCCGTTCTTCGCAGCCGGCAAGCCGGTCAATATCGGTTCGGGCAGCAATGCCTACCCGGTACGCCAGGTCTCGGCGCGCGGTGGCGAGCACCTGCACTTTTCCGGCGATAGCCAGACCCTGGCCTGGGCGCACGGTGCGACGCTGTATCAGCGTGATCTTTCCGATGCCTTCGCGTTCTTCGACGACGCGCCCGAGGAATTGCCCGAGCCCGAAACCGAGGGTCGGAACCTGTCCTTCGACGTCGCCGCGGATCGCCACGACGGCCGTATCGCGCTGGTTGGCGGGCGCATCGTAACCATGCGCGAGGCGGGCGAGCGCGAGGAAGTCATCGAGGATGGCGTCATCCTGGTCGAGGGCCATCGCATCCACTCGGTTGGCAGCCGCGACGAGGTCGAAATCCCGGCCGAATTCGAGGTCTTCGATATCGAGGGCCAGACGGTCATCCCCGGGCTGTTCGATGCCCACGCCCACGGGCCGATGAGCAACCAGCAACTGACCCCGCAGCAGAACTGGCCCCAGCTGGCCAACCTGGCCTTCGGCGTGACCACCATCCACGACCCGTCCAACGACAATGCGGCAATCTTCTCGATGGCCGAGCTGCAGCGCGCCGGTGAGGTACTGGCGCCGCGCATCTACTCGACCGGGCGCATTCTCTACGGGGCGCTGTCGCCGGGCGCGACCGCGCGTGTCGACAGCTACGACGATGCCGAATTCCACGTTCGCCGGCACAAGGAACTCGGCGCGATCTCGGTCAAGAGTTACAACTACCTTCGCCGCGACCAGCGCCAGCAGGTCATCGAGGCCGGCCGCAATCTCGACGTCATGGTCGTACCCGAGGGCGGCATGCGCCTGGAGCAGAATCTCAACCAGATCGTCGATGGACATACCGGCATCGAGCACAGCCTGTCGATCAAGCGCATCCACGACGATATCCGCCAGCTCTGGAGCCAGACCGAAGTCGTCTATTCGCCGACTTTCGGGGTCGCCTACGGCGGCATGATGGGCGAGGAATACTGGTATGACCGCACCGAGGTCTGGAAAAACGAGCATCTGCTCAATTTCGTGCCCAGGTCGGTGGTCTTCCCGCGTTCGATCCGCCGGCCCACCGCACCGGACGAGCTCTACAACCACGTCGCGGTCGCCGAGGAGGCGTATGCCCTCAACCAGATGGGCGTGCCGGTGGTCATCGGCGCTCACGGCCAGCTGGCCGGTCTGGCCGCGCACTGGGAGATGTGGATGATGGTGCAGGGCGGCTTCAGCCCGTTCGAAGCGCTGCGTGGTGCGACCATCGACGGGGCCGCCTACTTCGGCATGGCCGATGACCTCGGCAGTATCGAGGCCGGCAAGCTCGCCGACCTGGTGGTCATCGACGGTGACGTGCTCGCCGACATCCGGGCCAGCGAGCAGGTTACCCACACCATGCTCAACGGGCGCCTTTACGAGGCCTCGACCATGAATCAGCTGGCCCCGGAGCGCGTCGAGCGTGAACCGTTGTATTTCGAGCGCGAGGGCGGTGATACCTGGCAGCCGGCGACGATGGAGCGCCTCCACCAGCTCGGCCACGAGCATAATTGGCATTGCCGGCATTGAGCCGGCAATCAGGCGGTGTCATCCAGGCTGCCCCGAGCAGCCTGGATTGCTCCACCACAGTACATGACTTGCGCAAGCGAGCTTCCAATCCAGAGTTGATTTGCCCGCGGGCGCGAAGTTCAAAGTCAAAGGCGTTTCGCCCCGCTACGCTGATGGGCGACCTACTTTTGGCAGCGCGCCAAAAGTAGGCAAAAGCGCTTTTGGAGCCGCCTGGGCGACTTGCCCTGCGGGTTCCCTGCGATGCTCGGCTCAAGCGGCGTTCGCTCAACTCGCTACGCTCAGACACACGCTCCCTCTTTTCCGCCCGGCCCTGCGATGCTCGGCGCCTTCGAGGGCTCGATAGTCAAAACCTGCAGCCGATCGAGACTTACCTGTGGCCAGGACCGAGCAGGTGGCACGGTTTACCCGACCTTCAGCCTTCTCCCAGAGTATCCGCCGTCGACGCAGCCGAGCATCGCCGGGGGCCCCGAAGGACAAGTCGCCCGGGCGCCACCGAGAGCGCTTTGCACCTCTTACTCGGCCAGGCTTGCGTAGAGGTCGTGCGCGTCGCTACCCTCGATGGTGACGTCGACGCAGTCGCCGGGCTGCAGGTGGCCGGCCTGATCGATGATGACATTGCCGTCGATCTCCGGGGCGTCGCCATAACTGCGCGCCACCGCGGCCTGGCCCTCGACGCTGTCGACCAGTACCACCTCGCTTCCGCCAACGCGTTGTTTCAGGCGTCGCGCGCTGATCTCCGCCTGCTTTTCCATCAGCCGTTGCCAGCGCGCTTCCTTGAGCTCTTCGGCAACCGGGTTGTCGAGCGCGTTGGCCCGCGCACCGGCCACGGGTGAATACTTGAAAGCGCCGACCCGGTCGAGCTCGGCTGCCTCGAGCCATTCGAGCAGGGTCTCGAAATCCGCCTCGGTTTCGCCGGGGAAGCCGACGATGAAGGTCGAGCGGATGACCAGCTGCGGGCACTCGCGCCGCCAGGCCTGGATCCGAGCCAGCGTGTTCTCGCTGGCCGCCGGGCGTTTCATGGCCTTGAGCAGCGGCGTGCTGGCGTGCTGGAAGGGAATGTCGAGGTAGGGCAGCACCAGGCCGTCGTTCATCAGCCCGATCAGACGGTCGACGTTCGGGTAGGGATAAACGTAGTGCAGCCGCACCCAGGCACCGAGTTCGCCGAGTGCGCCGGCCAGGTCATAGAGCCGGGTTTCGAGTTCCCTGCCTTGCCAGTAGTCGGCCTGGTAGCGCAGGTCGACACCGTAGGCGCTGGTGTCCTGGGAAATGACGAGCAACTCCTGAACCCCACGCTCGACCAGCTGTTCGGCTTCGGCCATCACCATGCCCAGCGGCCGGCGGCGCAGCCGGCCCCGCAGGTCGGGGATAATGCAAAAACTGCATTTGTGGTTGCAACCTTCTGAAATTTTTAGATATGCATAGTGTCCCGGCGTGAGTTTCAGGCCGCCGGGCGGGACCAGGTCGATGCGCGGGTCATGCGGGCGGGGCAGGTGTTGGTGAACCGATTCGACCACCGCCTCGGCCTGGTGCGGGCCGGTGATTCCGAGCACGCGCGGATGGATGCGGCTGATGTCCTCGGGGCGGGCGCCCATGCAGCCGGTCACCAGCACCTTGCCGTTCTCGCTCAGCGCCTCGCCGATGGTCTCGAGCGATTCGGCCTTGGCCGAGTCGATGAAGCCGCAGGTATTGACCACCACCAGGTCGGCGTCTTCGTAGCGCGCGGAGAGCCGGTAGCCCTCGGCGCGCAGGCGCGAGACGATCTGCTCGGAGTCGACCAGCGCTTTCGGGCAGCCCAGCGAGACCAGCCCGACGGCCGGAGCGTCTGCGCCGGGATGCCGGGGCTTTTCATTGGATTCATGCATCGGCCTATTGTAGGGCGATGTTCAGCAGCCGGCGACCACTTTGCGCAGTTTCTCGATGCCGTCGAGCAGGCGGGGCCCGGGGCGGCCCAGCCAGGCCTCGCTGACGGCGTGGATGCGGTTTTCGGCAATCGCCGGTACCTGTTCCCAGCCTTCGCGGCGGCGCACGATGTGCGGACGGTACTTGTCTTCCTGGACTCCGCACCAGCTCATGACGATGGCCTCGGGTGCGGCTTGCGCGACCTGCCGGGCGTTGACCTCGAGGCTTTCGGCTTCGGTCCCGGCCCAGGGGTTGACGGCCCCGGCCAGTGCGAGCATTTCGTTGACCCAGGATTGCCCCCCGGGCACGATCACCGGCTTGGGCCACCATTCGACCAGAATCGGTATCGGGTTGGCCGGTCGCGGCGCGGCCAGTGCCCGGTCGAAGCGCGCAGCCAGGGCCTCGGCGGCGGCCTCGGCGTCGATCGCCTGGCCGATGCGGCGGATGTCGTCGGCGACATCGGCAAGGCTGTGGGGCTGGGTGACCAGGCAGGGCAGGCCGGCGGCCCGGAGACGTTCGAGACAGCGCTCGTGTCCGGGCACGGTCAGCGAGGTGATGACCAGGTCCGGCGCCAGCGCGGCAACCTTGTCGACGTCGATGTCGAGGTCGGCACCGACCCGCGGCAGGCGCTCGACCACCGCGGCGGGGTGGTCGGAGTGGTCGTCGACCCCGACCAGCCAGTCGGCCCGGCCCAGGGCGCAGACGATTTCGGTATTCGAGCAGGTGTGGGCGACGATACGCATGGTTTGTCCCTGGTTTTCGGTTTCGGATTATCCGCCGCGCTCACCCGACTCGCGCCAGCCGTCGGCGACGGCACTGCCGCGTTGCTCGTCGATCGGCAGGGCAGTCAGGATTGCGGCGATGAACAGCGCCAGGCAGAACACGATGGCCGTCGCCAGCCCGAGCCAGGCCTGCAGCAGACCGAGCCCGAGGATACCGAAGACCGCGGCGAGTTTCGACGCCGTGCCCCAGAAGCCGAAGAATTCGGCGGCCTTGCCGTTGGGCGTGAGCACACCGACCAGCGCCCGCCCGGCCGACTGTGCCGCGCCCAGGCTCAGCCCGGCCAGCACACCGGCGAACAGAAACACGTACTGGGCCTGCCACTCGACGCCTAACAGGCGGTTGGCCA
>CAYQJJ010000044.1:0-14847 GCA_964417745.1 uncultured Wenzhouxiangella sp. | reverse complement strand
TGGTCAGCATGTAGCGCCGATACCAGCGATCGGTGGCCAGGATGGCCAGGCCGGCGCGCAGCTGCCCGCCCACGCGCTCGCGCTGCTGTTCGAGCTCGCGGCGGCGCATGCGCGCGCCCATGCGGATGCGGGTGCGCTGGTAGCGGCGCGCCGATACCAGCCCGAGCAGCCCGGCGACGGGAAACAGCACGCGCCAGGCATCGGGCCACCACGACATTGCAACCCCGATCAGGCCGGCAGTCACCGCGATGATGAGCGAGTAGATCACCGTGATGCGACCGGTGATCCGGGCCCGGACGTGGCGCGGGAAATTGGCCCGCCAGATCGCCGCGCGCAGCGTGATCACCCCGGCCCAGGACAGCCGCGCGGCGATCATGGCTGCGGTGATGAGCACCAGGCCAGCAGCGTTGATCGGCATTACCGCCATGGTGATCAGGCTGACGGAAGTCAGCGTCATCAGCACCGACACCCAGGCGGTCTTGTCGCGCCCCTCGGCCAGCCCGGAAATCCACAGCGAGGCCATGTTGGCAAACGCCGGTGCGCCGGCCACCAGGGCCACCGCGAGGTTGACCAGAACCGGCGCGGCCACGCCGTCGAACTGGGTCTTGACCACAACGCCGATCAGCCCGCCTTCCAGGGCGCCCAGTGCCACCGCCATGGCGGCGTTGGCGCGAATCTCGCGCGGCATCAGTGTGCGCGCAACGAAAGGCAGCGGCGCGGCACCGGACTCCGGGTGGGACGGGGACATCGTTCTATTGTAACGATCGCTCCCGCCACCAACCGTTATCCTTACCGCATTAAAAACGGAATCGTGACCCATGCCAGCCCAGCCCGCCGCCCCGACCCCAACCGATGAATCCGCCTGGCTCGCCGAGGTGCTCACCCGCCAGATCCCGCTGGGTGGGGCCATGGCGCTGCGCATCGACCGTCTCGACGCCGACGGGATTGCTCTGAAGCTGCCGCTCGAACCCAACATCAACGACAAGGGCACGGCGTTCGGCGGCGCCATGGCCAGCGCAATGATTCTGGCCGGCTGGTCGCTGCCCCGGCTTTTGCTGCGGCGCCACGACCTCGACGCGGACCTGGTCATCGGCCGCTGCGAAATGCGCTTCCTGGCCCCGGTCGCGGGGGCTTTCGAGGTGGTCTGCGACTGGCCGGAAGCCGAGGCAATCGAACACTTCGTGACCGCGATCGAGCAAGGCGGGCGCGCCCGCCTGTTGCTGCAGCCGCGAGTGCTCGCCGACGGCGAGGTGGCAGCCAGGCTCGAGGCTCGCTATGCTGCCCTGCCCAAGCAATAGAAAAGGGAGCCCGGAATCATGCCGCGGATCATTACCGTAATTGCCCTTGTCGTCCTGGCGGTCGCCTGTGGCGCCAACCCGTCCCAGCGCGAGCGCGAGCAGGCCATGGACCGCTGGGAGGTACTGGTGCGCTGGGGCGAATTCGAGGCCCTGGTCGACTTCATGCACCCCGAATGGCTGGCCGAGAACCCGATTTCCGAGGCCGACCTGGAGCGACTGCAGCAATTTCGCGTGACCCGTTACCGGGTCCGGCAGGTGCTGGCCGAACCCGATGGTCAGGCCGTCGAGCGTGTTGCGCGCCTGCACCTGTATGAGACCACGACCGCGCGCGAGCGGGTCATCGACCACCGCGAAATCTGGCGGTATGATGACGACATCGGGCGCTGGCTGCTGCATTCGGGGCTGCCGGACCCGGACACGACCTGACCCGAGCGGAGCATACTCGCCATGCGGACCATTGCCGTCGTCAACGCCAAGGGCGGCTGCGGCAAGACGACAATTGCCACGGGCCTGGCCGCCGCGCTGGCCTGGGAGGGCCACAGCGTTGCCCTGGGTGACATGGATCCCCAGCAATCGGCCAGCGACTGGCTGTCACTGCGCGAGGCCGACTATCCCGAAATCCTCGGCCTGAGCCGCCGCGACGGGCCGATCAAGGCACCCGCGGGCATCGACACGCTGGTGCTCGATACCCCGGCCGGCCTGGCCGGGAACGAACTCGGCCACGTCCTGCGCCGCGCGGAAACCCTGCTGGTTCCGGTGCTTCCCTCGCCGGTCGACATGCGCGCGGCCTGGCGCTTCCTGAACCACCTGCTCGAGCTCAAGCCCGTTTCGTCGGGCAGCGTGGCGATCGCCCTGGTCGCCAACCGGGTCAGGCCGAACACCCTGATCTACCGCGAACTGTCGGGCTTTCTCGACGACTTCCGCGTTCCCGTGGTCGGCCAGCTGCGCGATTCGATGAACTACGTGCGCGCCTTCGAGCGCGGGCTGTCGGTTTCGGACCTGCCGCCCTACCTGGCCTGGCAGGACTGGGAACAATGGGAAGCGATTCTGGCCTGGATCAGGAGCCGGCGATCGCGGGGAAAGCGCTGACGGGCTTGCTCGGTGCCGCATTCGGGCGCCTGAGCGGGTCCGGATAAGTCCGTTATTTCGATACCGCGAGGTTGTCGATCAGTCGGGCACGCCCCAGCCGCGCGGCGGCAAACAACCGGCCCGCACCGGGCTGACGGGTCTCGGTCAGGTCGTGGTGCGAGCGCCACTCGAGATACTGCGGCTCGAAACCGGCATCGATCAACACCTGCCAGGCCCGCGCCCGGACCGACGCCCAGTCCGCCCCGGCGACCAGCTCGCGAGCGCCCTCGTTCAGGGTCTGGTAAAGCCTGGGCGCACGCGCGCGCTGGTCAGCGTCGAGGTACTGGTTGCGCGAGCTCATCGCCAGCCCGTCGCGCTCGCGCCGGGTTGGCGCGGCGACCACATCGACCGGCAGCGCCAGATCCTCGGCCAGCCGACGGATGATCAGCAGCTGCTGGAAATCCTTCTCGCCGAAGATCGCGACATCGGGCCGGACCTGGTTGAACAGGCGCAGCACGACACTGGCCACGCCATCGAAATGGCCCGGCCGGTCGCGGCCACACAACAGCTCGGCCAGCGACGGCGGTGGCGAGATCGTGAACGACTCGGGCAACGGATACATGGTGGCGACCGCCGGGCACCAGGCCAGGTCACAGCCGCGCTCGGCCAGCGCGGCCAGGTCAGCCGCCTCGGTGCGCGGATAGGCGTCGAAATCCTCGCCCGGCCCGAACTGGGTCGGGTTGACAAAAATACTGGCCACTACACGATCGGCCCGTTCCCGGGCCAAGTCGATCAACGCCAGGTGGCCAGCGTGCAGGTTACCCATGGTCGGCACCAGCGCGACGCGCTCGCCGGCATGCCCGTACGCGCTGATACGCCGGCGCAGCTCGCCCGGGTCGTCAAGCCGGAGCATGGCCATCAGGAATAGCTGTGTTCGGGCCCCGGGAACCGGCGCTCGCGAACCGCCGCCACGAAGGCCGACAGCGCGCCATCGATGGTGCCGCCCTCGGGCATGAAGTCCTTGACGAACTTCGGCCCTCGCCCGCTGCTGATTCCGAGCGCGTCGTAGAGCACGAGCACCTGGCCATCGACCTCGACCCCGGCCCCGATGCCGATGACCGGAATACCGAGCGCCTGGCTGACCGAGGCGGCCAGCGCCGAGGGCACGCATTCGAGCACCAGCAGGCTTGCACCGGCAGCCTCGAGTGCCAGGGCGTCCTCGTGCAGCTTGCGCGCCAGCGCTTCGTCGCGGCCCTGCACACGGTAGCCCCCGAGCTGGTGCACGTGCTGCGGGGTCAGGCCTAGGTGGCCGCAGACCGGAATGCCCTGCGCCACCAGTTCGTGGACCAGCGGGGTGACCGCCGAGCCGCCCTCGAGCTTGACCATCTCGGCGCCGGAGCGCATCAGGCGGCCCGCGCTGTCGAGCGCGCTGGCGCGGTCGTGATAACTCAGAAACGGCATGTCGGCTATCAGCCAGGCGGTCTGGAGCCCCCGCCGCACCGCCTCGAGGTGGTAAACCATGTCGTCGACGGTTACCGGCAGCGTGCTGTCGCGGCCCTGAACGACATTGCCCAGCGAATCGCCGACCAGTACGCAGTCGACCCCGGCCTTGTCAACCCGGCGGGCAAAGCTGGCGTCGTAGGCGGTCAGCATGGTGATGACCTGACCGTCGCGCTTCATCGCGGCCAGGTCGAAAAGCGTGAGTTTCTTGCGCTCGGAAGGGGTCATGATTCGATCACCTCGGCATGATTGGTGCCGGCCCTGGCCAGCGGACGAACCCCGGCCCGTTCGGCTTCGGGAAGCGCGGCCAGCAAGTCCCTGACCGGGCCTTTTCCGGGCACTTCCAGCCCGGGCGCGAGCTCGGCCAGCGGCACCAGCACGAAGGCCCGTTCGGCCAGCCTGGGATGGGGTACTTGAAGTTCCGGGGTTTCAATGAGCTGCTCGCCGAAGACCAGGATATCCAGGTCGAGCACCCGCGGCCCCCAGCGCTGGTCCGAGCGCTGGCGACCGAACTCGGCCTCGATGCCGAGCAGTCGTTCGAGCAGCGCCGGGGCGTCGAGCGCCGTTTCCAGTTCGGCTGCGGCGTTGACGAAATCGGGTTGGTCGGTCACGCCCCAGGGGCGGGTTCGATACAGCGGTGAGCGCGCTACCAGTCGGGTTTCGGGCAGGTCGTCGATTGCCCGGAAGGCCCGGCCCAGAGTCTCGACCGAGGCCCCGAGGTTGCTGCCCAGGCCAATCCAGGCGCGTTTCATGTGGCGGCCTTGCGCTTGCGCGGACGGCGCTTGCGCCCGCCCCCCTTGCCCTTGGCGACCTGCACCATGGCCTGGCGCTCTTGCTCGTCGACTTCCTGAATCCGGGTCCACCACTCGGCCAGTTCCTCGAGCTCGGGCTCTTCGAGCGCACGCAACAGCAAGAAATCGTATGCGGCGCGGAAACGGCGCTCGTTGATCAGGCGCAGGGCGCGCTTGCCGCGACGCTTGTGGAAGCGCGGCTGCATGCACCAGATTTCCTTGGCCATGGAGGAAAACCGGCGGTGAATCGCGACCCGCTGGGCCTGGCCGACGATCGCTTCCTCGCCGGCCTCGGCCAGCGCCTCGACGGCCGGGACGTCTTCGTAGATCAGCGCCTCGGCGTGCTCGCGCACCCGCGGCCAGAAAAATGCCGCGAACAGGAAGCCCGGCGTTACCGGCTTGCCCTCGGCAACCCGCTCATCGGTGTTTTTCAGCGCCTGCTCGACCAGAAGCGGGGGCTCGCTCGGGTCGTCGAACAGGTCGGGGAACAACTCGGGCCACAGCGCCTGGCGGACCAGGGCCTGGTAGGTCGGCCAGGCCCTGCCGGCCAGGAACAGCTTGATGATTTCCTCGAACAGCCGGGCTGGCGGGATGTCGCGCAGCAGCGGGGCCATCGACACGATCGGGTCGGCGGTCTCGGGCTCGATGGACAGGTCGAGCTTGACCATGAAACGCACCGCGCGCAGCAGCCGGACCGGATCCTCGCGGTAGCGCGTGACCGGGTCGCCGATCAATCGCAGCCGCCGCTCCATGACGTCGGCATACCCGTCGACATGGTCGCGGATGGTCTCGGTGACCGGGTCGTACATCAGCGCATTGATGCTGAAGTCGCGCCGTGCGGCGTCCTCGGCTTCGGAGCCGAACACGTTGTCGCGCACCAGACGCCCCTGCTCGACTTCGCGGTGCTCACTGTCATCGTCCCCGGAGCCGCGAAAAGTCGCCACCTCGATGATTTCGCGTCCGAAGCGCACGTGCGCCAGGCGAAAACGCCGGCCGATCAGGCGCGCATTTCGAAACAGTTCGCGGATTTCCTCGGGCGTTGCGCTGGTGGCAACATCGAAATCCTTGGGCTGCACGCCGGCCAGCAAATCACGGATACTGCCGCCGACAATGAATGCCTGGAAGCCACCCTCCTGCAGCCGTTCGACCACTTTGATGGCGTTGGGACTGAGATGCCGGGGCTGAATACCGTGCTGCTGGCGGGAGATGATGATGGGCGAATCGAGAATTTCGGGTTTTGCGGGGTTAGAAGAATTCATTGACCGGAATCTTGCACGGCCTGTTCAGCCGCATGTCGTTGTCGGCCAGCATCGGCCAAAAGTCGGGGTGGTTGCGGGGAATCGCCCACCCGGTTTGTTAGAATCGAATCGTGTAGTTTAGCACCGAACGGGGCCAACGGCCCCGCACCCCTCCTAACTGCAGGACAAACAGAGAAAATGACGTTCGTAGTGATCGAAAACTGCATCAAGTGCAAGTACACCGACTGCGTGGAAGTCTGCCCGGTCGACTGTTTTCACGAAGGCCCGAACTTTCTGGCCATCGACCCGGAAGAGTGCATCGACTGTACCCTGTGCGAGCCCGAATGCCCGGTCGAGGCGATCTATCCGGAAGACGACGTGCCCGAGGACCAGAAGCACTTTGTCGAACTCAATGCCGAGTTGTGCCGCGAGTGGCCGGTCATCACCGAAATGAAGCCCGCCCCGGCCGATGCCAAGGAGTGGGAAGACGTCCCCGACAAGCTCAAGCTGCTCGAGCGCTAAGCCCGCTCGAGCGCCAAGCGCCCGAGCCACCTCCTCAGCCGAGGCGCTCGCGCAGGATTGCCAGGATGTGTTCGGCGCGGTCGAGCTCGACCAGATCACCGTCGGCGTGGAACAGCGCCACCCGGGTCCGATCGCCGGCCTCCTCGATCTCGGCCCGGTAGGTTCCCGAATAGTCACGGATCTCGGTGCCACGCCAGACCGCCAGCCGGGCCAGGCCGCGGCGCCGGATTTCCTCGGCCTCGTCATTGAATTCAAAGCGATACCTGCGCTCGGACTCATCGACCTCGCGCACGCTCATGCGATCGCGGTCAAGGGTAAAGCCGAGTCGCCGCCAGACGCTCTCGGGCTCGTCTTCGACCTCCAGATGCAGACCCGTCGGGCCGAACGCGATGCGCGAGCGCGACGCCTCGGCCTCGGCACTCGGCAGCACGCGCGGCGGCCGTGCTTCATTACCGGCGCCGGCCAGCTCGGGCAGGAAATAACCCGGCACCTCGTAGGTGGAACGAACGCTCGGCCGGTCGAGGTCCTCGGGTACCTCGATCGGGTCGACTTCTTCGCTTTCCAGATAGACCGGGTTCGATTCCCGGTTGGCACAACCGCTGGCGAACACAACAGCCAGGGCAAGAATCGAAAGACCGGTCGCGGTCACGCTTGGTTTCATAAAACCCTTTGCAAATCAGTTGGTTGACATTCAGGCCACCGCTACACAAGTGGCCAAACCCGTCAGTCTACCCTAACCCGGATCAGGCTTCAGGCTTCGGACTCCAGGTAATTCTCTCAGACCACTTCCAGCGAGAGCTGTTCCATCAGCTCCCGGCCGCGGGCATGGAATTGCTCATCGAGCTCGACCAGCGGCAGCCGCAGCGCCGGGCCGATCCAGCCGGTCTGATGGAGCAGCCACTTGACCGGCAGCGGATTGGCCTCGGCGGAGAGAAACTCGAACAAGGCCTCGAGCCGCTGGTGTTCGGCCAGCGCCTGGTCGGGCCGGCCGGCCCGGGCATGGTCACAAAGCCGCACCATGGCCTCGGGCACCACGTTGGCGGCCACGGAAATGACGCCGTTGGCACCTTCGTCGAGCATGCGTTGGCAACAGGTCGGGTCATCGCCGCTCAGGACGTTCATGCCGCCGGTGACCAGGAGACGCACCCGTTCGGCATCGCCGACCGCTTCCTTGATGCCGATGATGCCCGGGTGCCCGGCAAGCTTGAGGCTGGTCTCGGGCAGCAGGTCGACCGAAGTCCTTCCGGGCACGTTGTAGAGGATGATGGGAATATCGCTGGCATCGGCCACGGCCCGAAAATGCGCCTCGAGGCCGCGCTGGGGCGGGCGATTGTAGGGAGGCGTGACGACCAGCGCGCTATCGGCGCCCAGGCCGGCGGCGAGGTGCGTCCTGGCGATGGTCTGGGCGGTCGAGGCATTGCCGGTGCCGGCGATGACCGCCAGCCGCCCGCCCAGTCTCTCGACCGCGATGGCCAGCAGATCGGCGTACTCGTCCTCGCCGATGGTCGGCGATTCGCCGGTCGTTCCGGCCACCACGACGCCGTGGGTTCCGGCCCGGTCGTGGCGGTCCAGCAGGCGCCGCCATGCCTCGCGGTCGATGCCTCCATCCTGATTCATGGGAGTCACCAGGGCCACGATCGATCCTGTCAACATACTGCCTCCAATTGCCCGTGATTGACGTCCGCGAGCCGTTTGCGCGACCCGGTTATTGTGCTAGTTTACCAACCATCAGAAAGGTAGCAGCGCGGCCATTTTGCAGGGCCATCGGGTCCGGCGAGTAATACAGCGGCCTCGCGCTCCAGAAAACCGAATCAAGACCCGACCACCAACCCGAACACGATCCGATATGAGCCAAGACCAACCGACGCTTTCGACCACCCGCCTGCCCGCTACCGGCGAGCGTGAACTCAGCCTGGCCGACTTCCGGGGCCAACCGCTGGTGGTGTATTTCTACCCGCGCGACAACACCCCCGGCTGTACCCGCCAGGGCCAGGGCTTTCGCGATCATTACGATCAATTCCAGGCGCTCGATTGCCAGATCGTCGGGGTGTCGCGCGACAAGCTCGCCAGCCACGAGAAGTTCGCCGCCAAGCACGAGTTCCCGTTTCCGCTCCTGGCCGATACCGACGAAACGCTGTGTCGCGAGTTCGATGTCATCAAGGAGAAAAACATGTACGGCAAAAAGGTCATGGGCATCGAACGCAGCACCTTCCTGTTCGACGCTTCCGGCAAGCTGGCACGCGAGTGGCGGAAGGTGCGCGTTCCCGGCCACGTCGAAGAAGTACTCGAGGCCGCGCGCGAGCTCGGCTGAATCCCCTCTGCGGGCCTCAAGGCCGCCCACGCCCACACGGACCCGATTGCCATGACCGAGCGCACCCGCCTGTACCTGCTCGACACCAACGTGCTCATGCACGACCCGACCGCGCTGTTTCGCTTTGCCGAACACGACATCTACCTGCCCATGGTCGTGCTCGAGGAGCTCGACCGCGCCAAGAAGGGTGTCTCGGAAGTCGCCCGCAACGTCCGCCAGGTCAGCCGCTTTCTCGGCGAGCTCATGCAGTCGGCCGACACCCTCGACGAGGGCATCAAGCTGCGCGACCCGGAAGGACTCAACCTCCGGGTCGGCACCGGCAAGCTTTACTTCCAGACCCGCCCGTTCGAAAACGGCGCGGCGCTGATCGGTGAGCGCGGCCTGGCCGACAACGAGATCCTGCTGGCGGCGCTGTCGCTGACCCGCAGCGAGACCGAGCGCGATGTCGTGCTGGTTTCCAAGGACATCAACCTGCGCATCAAGGCCGCCATTCACGGCATTCCGGCCGAGGATTATCACAACGACCGCGCCCTCGATGACCTCAGCCTGCTGTTTACCGGCCTGGCCGAGTTCGACAACCGCTTCTGGGAACAGCACGACACGCGCGACTCCTGGACCGCCGAGGGCCGGACCTTCTATCGCATGGAACGCGTCGAGGGCGACGAGTGGTATCCCAACCAGTGCCTGCGCCTGGCCGCCGACAACGGGCTCGAGGCGATCGTACGCAAGGTCGACGACGACAGCCTCACGCTGCAGGTCGCCACCGACTACCGGCGCGACCCGCACGAGGTCTGGGGCATCCGGGCGCGCAACCCGGAGCAGAACTTCGCGCTCAACCTGCTCATGGACCCCGACATCGATTTCGTCACCCTGCTGGGCACGGCCGGCACCGGCAAGACCCTGCTGGCGCTGGCCGCTGGCATGGCCCAGACCCTCGACGACAAGCGCTATCGCGAGATCGTCATGACCCGGGCCACGGTCTCGGTGGGCGAGGACATCGGCTTTCTGCCCGGCACCGAGGAGGAAAAAATGACCCCCTGGATGGGTGCGCTGACCGACAACCTCGAGGTGCTGACCGAATCCGACAACCCGGCCGGCGAATGGGGCCGGGCGGCAACCAACGACCTGCTCGCCACGCGCATCAAGATCCGCTCTTTGAACTTCATGCGCGGCCGGACCTTCCTCAACCGCTACCTGATCATCGATGAGGCGCAGAACATCACACCCAAGCAGATGAAAACCCTCATCACGCGCGCCGGACCGGGCACCAAGATCGTCTGCCTGGGCAACGTCGAGCAGATCGACACCCCCTACCTCACCGAGACCACCTCGGGATTGACCTTTGCCATCGACCGCTTCAAGCACTGGCCGCACGCCGGCCACATCACGCTCAGGCGCGGCGAGCGCTCGCGGCTGGCCGACTTCGCTTCCGAAACTCTCTGAGTTCCGGGGCACTTCGTGACCGGTCGATAAACCATGCCTCCGTCGAGCCCGACGCCACCCGATACCGCCGAAGTCACGGAGCTTCTCGACGAGATTCGCTCGTCGCCGGAGCTGTTCGACCGCCTGGTGCCGCTGGTCTACGACGATCTCAAGCGAATCGGCCGGTCCCAGCGGCGGCGTCTCGGCGCCGGCAATACCATGCAGACCACGGCGCTGGTCCACGAAGCGTTCCTCAAGCTGCGTCGCCGGGCCCAGGGCCCGATCGATGACCGCCTGCACTTTCAGCGCCTGGCCGCCTGCGTGATGCGCCAGCTCATTTTCGACTATGCACGCAAGCAACTGACCGCCAAGCGCGGTGGCGACCAGGTCCGCGCGACCTACGACGAGGGCGAACATGGCCTGATCCCGGCCGATCTGGACCGCATCATGGCCGTCGAAAAGGCACTCGCTGCCATGACCGAAAGCGATTCGCGCATGGCCGAATGCCTGGCCGCCAACCTGTTTGCCGGTTACACGGTCGAAGAGATCGGCCAGATGCTGGGCCTTTCCAGCCGCACCGTGGTGCGCGACCTGAAACGCGCCCGCGCCTGGCTGAAGGTGGAACTGGCCCATCTCGACGACTCGGGCTGACGAATCACTCGAAGCGGTCGCGAAAGAGCCGGTCCAGGTCGGGCCCGAAGCGCAGGTTCTGGATCAGTTGACCACCCGACGGGTTGGTCCGCAGCTCGACCCGACCCACCGGCTCGGGGGCAACCAGGCCGAGGAAGCCGCTGTGCCAGGAGGCGTCGACCGAGATCGTGGTCGAGCCGAGAAGATCATCCTGGCGGTCAAAGACCTGGACCACGACGTTCAAGCCGTTACAGCCCGGGATCACATCCATGGCCACGGCGGTGATGTCGTCGTCAACAAAGCCGACCCGGGTCGAGATATTTCCGAACTCGGAGGTAATGATGTCCATCGGGCCGATGGCCAGGCCTTCCTGGCCGACCTGCGGGTGGTCATCACCGAGCACCACGTAACCGCCGCCACTGGTCGAGGTCAGCTCGAAACCCGTGATCAGGTCACCCGGAGCAAAGCACTGGTCATCCGAACTCGCGCTGACCGGCTCGACGCAGTCTCCGATCCCATCGCCCGGCTCGCTGACGGCGCCACCGTCGAAGGTCTCATGCGCCAATTCGTCTCCGGCCGCGAGTTCGAACTCTTCCAGGTTGGGGAAAAACACCAGCCCGCCCCGCGTCGATACCGGTGGCGGGTCGATCGAGGCGGCATTGGCGCTCGTGGGGCAGTCAACGATATTCCCGGCCAGCAGGGCCGACGGAAAGATCAGCAGCAGGACCGGCCCCGCCGATACCAGGCCGCGCAGAAAGCGTTCGAGTGTCATCTTCTTCTCCAGAAAAGGTTTCCCCTTTCCAGAACAAACGCGATGGGCAGGAATCCGAGGACATCCCGGACCCCGGAGCGGACACAGGTGAGCCACCCGCCGAAACCCGCAAGAGACTGCGGCGCGTCGATTACCGCGCGCAGAACTCGTAGACCAGCTCGCAATCGGTGGCACCGGCGGCATCGAAGCTGCGCTCGGCTGCCAGCGAACGCGACCCCAGGCTCAGAACGCTCGAGCAGCGAGTGCCGTATTCGGGCAGGACAATGAACGGCGGCGAGAGCGCTCGCTCGTGCTCGATGCCGACCCCGGTGTCGGGGAGTTGATCATCCGGGGCCGACGCGCGGTCATCCATCAGGGCGAACAGGCGGTCGGTATCGGCCGGACCGTCCCGGCCGGCCAGCCCCTCCAGGGCCAGCGACACGCGCTGGCTCTTGGGCCAGGGCGCGTCGAGCAGGCCATTGGAAAGGGCGTGCACCCCGGCCTCGACCGACCGCGCTTCGGCGTGGCTGGAGGCGTACCAGAGACTGTCACGGTCGCCGGCGAGCAGATTGAACGGGCCGTATTCCTGGCGCCGGGCCTGCACCGCCTCGACGTAGGCCCGCGGGCTGTCGCTGCCCTCGAGAAAGCCGCCCGGCAACTCGCCGCGGGAGCGCTCGCCGGCCGGCGCCTTCGGGTCGCGGAAATTGGTCACCGCCGCCCAGCGTCCGTCACGGGCCAGCGCCAGCCAGGTACCGCCGGCCTGCTCGTCGCGCCCGGCCAGTGGTCCGTTCGGCCAGGACCACCAGGCCATGGCGCGCGCCGGCCGGGCGTGAAATTCGTCCCGGTTGGCCACCAGCAGCAAATGCCTTGCCTGGCCGGGGGTGAAGGCAAACGCGATCAGGCACACGGTCGCAGCACCGCCGGACGGTCAGATGGCGTATCGCAGCACCGCGGCCAGACTCGTCTGGCCGGGAATGTCAGCCTTGCGTACTCCCAGCAAGCGGCCACCAGTCGCCATCACGCGACCGGCAATTTCATCGACCACACCGTAGCTATCCGCACCGGGCTGATCGACCAGGCTCACTTCACCGGTCTGTTCGTCGACCCGGCCATGGATCACTTCGTCGATGTCGACCAGCAGGGTATCGACGGCGCCGAAGGTCGCGGCCCTGGCAGCCTGTTCCAGATCACTGGTGGCGCGACCCTCTTTCTCGCGCGAGCCGTAGAGTTCGTGGAAGCGGCTGATGGATTCGGCATGACGCTGATCGAGAATGGGCCGGGCACGTTCGGCCAGCTCATGGGCCTCGATCCGTACCGGACTGGTTTCAATGGCCTGGTCGGCAAACTCCGGGTAGCTGTTGACCGAGCGATAGATCGACAACAGGGGCTCGGCGGCTGCCAGAATCAACGGCTCATGACGCCCCGACAGGATCGGCCGCAGGGCGGCATCGATCATGCGGCAATACTTGCGAAGGTGCACCTTCTGGCCTTCGCTGCCATGCAGCCTTCCGGACGAGTGGGAACGGGTATTGACCGTGCTCGTACCGACCGCGGAGGCCGCATCCTTCGGCAGACCGGCAATGTGGAGGGTCTCGGCGGCCATATCGCTGAACACTTCGATCACGCGTACTTCGTTTTCGGCCAGGGCCAGAACGAACGCGTGCTGCGGCACGCTGACCGCGCGCAGCAGCGGTTTGAGGTGAAAACGATCCGCCACATGCACCTGCGGCTCGAGGTGGGTCGGCAGACGATAGCTGCGGTGTGTCTCCGGGGTTGCGAAGATCGCCAGGCTGTTGGCCTGGTAGGCCCAGAAGCCCTCGTCTTCGGTCACTTCCTCAAGCTGCTCCGTCACGGCCCAGCGGCTGCGCTTGTCCACCCCCGCGCTTTCGAGCTGAGCATCGGCCTGCTTGATGAGATTCGACAGCTCGATACCCGCCGTGCCGATATTCTGGGTCTGTGGCGTAGTCTTCAGATAGATCGAGACACAAACCGGATTGCGTTCAGCAACCAGGGCCTGGAGTTCGGGCTGGGTGGGGATATCAACGTGCAGCATGGTCGGTCATTCCTCGGTTCATTCGAATAGCGCTCAGCGCTTGCACCGTGATGAAAGCCTGAACGAGTCAGTTGCCAACGACGCCCTTTATCAGCAGGCCTCGAGATGTCCGCTAGCTTAGCAGTTGCCGCGGCTCGGAGGGTTCGGGGGTCGAGGATCAAGGTTCAAGGATCAAGGATCAAGGATCAAGGATCAAGGATTTAGGCTGGCAGCGACCCTGCCAAGACCTTGTTCCTTGTTCCTTGTTCCTTGTTCCTTGTTCCTTGTTCCTTGTTCCTTGTTCCTTGTTCCTTGTTCCTTGTTCCTTGTTCCTTGCATCACCCGAACACCAGCTCCCCTTCGGCCGCATCGACGCGGATCGTATCCCCGGGTCCGAAATCGCCGGACAGGATGCGTTCGGCCAGGCCGTTTTCCAGGCGCTGCTGGATGGCGCGCTTGAGGGGGCGGGCGCCGTAGACCGGGTCAAAGCCGACCTGGCCGAGCATGTCGAGCGCGGCATCGGTGATCTCCAGGGTCATGTCGCGGTCGGCCAGGCGCGTTCGCAGCCCGGCGATCTGGATCGCGGCGATGGCGCGGATCTGTTCGCGGTCGAGTGGGTGGAAGACCACGATCTCATCGACGCGGTTGATGAACTCGGGCCGGAAATGCGTGCCCACGACTTCCATCACGGCCGATTTCATCGTGTCATAGCCCTGTCCGGCCAGCTCCTGGATGCGGTCCGAGCCGAGGTTGGAGGTCATCACGATCACGGTATTGCGGAAGTCGACCGTGCGGCCGTGGCCGTCAGTCAGGCGGCCGTCATCGAGTACCTGCAAGAGAATATTGAAAACTTCCGGATGTGCTTTCTCGATCTCGTCGAGCAGGATCACCGAATACGGCCGGCGGCGCACGGTCTCGGTCAGGTAGCCGCCCTCCTCGTAACCGACATAGCCCGGCGGCGCGCCGATCAGGCGCGCCACGGAGTGCTTTTCCATGAACTCCGACATGTCGATGCGCACCATGGCCTCTTCGGTGTCGAACAGGAAGTTGGCCAGCGACTTGCACAGCTCGGTCTTGCCAACCCCGGTGGGGCCGAGGAACAGAAACGAGCCGTTGGGCCGGTTGGGATCGGCCAGTCCGGCGCGCGAGCGGCGGATCGCGTCGGCGACTGCCTTGACCGCCTCGTCCTGGCCGATCACGCGCTCGTGCAGCGCCTGTTCCATGCGCAGCAGCTTGTCGCGCTCGCCCTCGAGCATCTTCGAGACCGGAATACCGGTCCAGCGG
>CAYQJJ010000043.1:0-14867 GCA_964417745.1 uncultured Wenzhouxiangella sp. | reverse complement strand
GAACCATCAACGAGGTGATCGACGCCGATGCCAGGCCGATCGGCCGCTACCCGATGCGCATGCGCCCGATCCAGGACCGCGAAGCGCTTGCCCTGCTCGACTTTTCCCTGCGTCATACGGTCGAGGAAGGCACCGCCAGAAGCCTGTCCTGGCGCATGCGCGACGCGGGCGGGGTGCGCGGCAAGACCGGCACCACCAACGATCGCCGGGATGCCTGGTTCGTGGGCTATACTCGCGATTGGCTGGGCGTGGTCTGGACCGGCCGGGACGATCACCGCCCCGCCGGAGTCAGCGGCGCCGGCACCGCGCTGCCGATCTGGGCGAGCCTGTTCGATGGCCTGCCCTCGCGCCCGGCGGGGCGCAACTGGCCCGAAGGCATCGACTGGTTCTGGATCGACTGGCCGCGCCCGGAACTGGCCGACGAGGACTGCCCCGGCGCCCGGGCCATTCCGTTCATTGCCGGTAGCCAGCCCGAGCGCAATTCAGACTGCCGCGGCCGGGCCCGAAGCAGGCGCCGTTGAACCCGTCGGCAGACGAAGCCATCACCCATCGAACATGCCAAAAGCCGAACCGAAGCAATGCAGCCAATCATGAGACCAATCCAACCCGCAACCTTCAAGGTCAGGCAAACGCTCGTGCTGGCCATCGCGGTGCTGCTGGCCGGTTGCGCCGGCCAGCCACCGGCGCCGGTCGAGGACCGCGGCGTCGAGCGGGAAGTGCGCGCCCCGGCGGCCGAGGAAGCCACCGGCCTCCAGGTCTACCCGCTGCGCAACCCGGCGGTGGGCGAACTGACGGCTGCCGCCGAGCAGGCCGAGGCCGAGGACGACCTGGCGCGTGCGGCCACCCTGCTCGAGCGCGCCCTGCGCATCGAACCGCGCGACCCGGAGGTGCTCCAGCACATGGCCGAGATCCGTCTCGCCCAGGGCGACTGGGAACAGGCCGAGAGCCATGCCAGCCGCTCGTTCGATGTCGGCCCCCGGGTCGGCGAGCTGTGCCAGCGCAACTGGCGCACCATGGCGCTGGCACGCGAACGACTCGACCGCCACGATGCGGCCTTCCAGGCGCGCGAGCGCCTGCAGGACTGCCAGGTCGAACCGCCCCAGCGCTTCTAGAACGATGACCACCTGGCTGGACCGGACCTTCGCCGCCGACGGCCCGCTCGGCGAACTGCTCGACGGCTACCGCCCGCGCTCCGGTCAGCTCGAGCTGGCCCGGACCATCGAACAATGCCTGGCCGAGGGACAGGATCTGGTCGCCGAGGCCGCGACCGGCACCGGCAAGACCCTGGCCTACCTGCTGCCCGTGCTCCAGCGCGGCGAGCGCGCCATCATCTCGACCGGAACGCTGAACCTGCAGGACCAGCTGTTTGCCCGCGACTTGCCACTGGCGCGGCGCTGCATCGAACGCGAGGTCGACGTCGCCCTGCTCAAGGGTCGGGCCAACTACCTGTGCCCCCAGCGCCTCGAGCAGCACCTGGCCGATGATCAGATCGTCGACGGCGAACTGCGCCAGGAACTGCTGCACATCAAGCGCTGGGCCCGTCACACGACCACCGGCGAGACCAGCGAAGTCGCCGATATCGGTGAGCGGTCGCGGGTCTGGCCGCTGGTAACCTCGACCCAGGACAACTGCCTGGGCGGCGAGTGCCCGATGCTCAAGGACTGCCCGCTGGCCCATGCGCGACGGCGCGCGCAGGAGGCCGATATCGTGGTCGTCAATCACCACCTGCTGTTCGCCGACATGGCGCTCAAACACACCGGTTTCGGCGAGGTGCTGCCCGGCGCCAGCGCCGTGGTCATCGACGAGGCTCACCAGGTCCCCGAGACCGCCATGCGTTTTTTCTCGCGCGGCGTCAGCGCCTGGCAGCTGCGCGAACTGGCGCGCGACAGCCTGGCCGCCTGCGGCCAGGTGCCCGGCACCCTCAAGCTGCTGCGCGAACCCATCGAGACCCTGCGCGGCGAACTCGACCAGACCATCAGCGCCTGCGTCGACCTGCCGCCGCGCGGCGAGTATGCCCGGCTCGACCACCTGCGCGGGCGCTTCCAGGACCTCGGGCAGGCGCTGGCCGGACTGGCCGCGGCGCTGCAGCCGGTTGCCGACCAGAGCCGCGAGCTGGCCACCCTGGCCGACCGGGCCGAGACCCTGGGCGACGGGCTGGAAGGATTCCTGCAGGGCCAGTCGGGCTATGTACGCTGGTTCAGCTGCCGCCAGGGCCGGTTTGCTCTCAACCTCACGCCGCTCGACGTCGCCACCCCGCTGTCGGAACTGCGCGACAACAACTCGGCACCCTGGATCATGACCTCGGCAACCCTGGCGGTCGGTGATCGCTTCGAGCACTTCACCCGCCGCCTGGGCCTCGAGGGCGCGCGCGAGCTGGTCGTCGAGAGCCCGTTCGACTACCCGGGCCAGACCCGGCTGTGGATTCCCGACAGCCTGCCCGAGCCGGGTCATCCGGCGCATACCGAGCGCTTGCTCGAGCAGATCCGCCCGCTGCTCCAGGCCAATGCCGGGCGCGCCTTCCTGCTGTTTACCGCCCACCGCAGCCTGAATCGGGCTGCCGACTGGCTGCGCAGCCATACCGATTACCATCTGCTGGTACAGGAACAGGCCCCGCGCCAGGTCCTGCTCGAACGTTTCCGGAACACACCGCGCAGCATCCTGCTCGGGGCGGCCAGTTTCTGGGAGGGCGTCGATGTGCCGGGCCGCGACCTGACCCTGGTGGTGATCGACAAGCTGCCCTTCGCCGCGCCCGACGACCCGGTTCTCGAGGCCACGCTCAAGGCCGTTCGCGAGGCCGGCGAAAACCCGTTTACCAGCGTGCAACTGCCGCGCGCGGTACTGGCGCTCAAGCAGGGCGCCGGGCGGCTGATCCGCCAGGCCGAGGACTTCGGCGTGCTGGTGCTCGGCGACCCACGCCTGCTCAGCAAACCCTACGGCCGGCTGTTCATCAACAGCCTGCCGCCCATGACCCGGGTGCCCTCGGCCGCCGAAGCGTGCGAATTCCTGCGCCGGAGGCTGGCGGCATGAACCTGTTGTGCCTGGAAAGCTCGACCGAGGCCTGCTCGGTCGCGCTGTCGACCCCGGACGGGATCATCGAACGCAGCGCAATCGAGCCGCGCGCCCACGCCCGGCTGATGCTGCCCTGGGCGCGCGAGCTGCTGGCCGAAGCCGGCCTGGGCTGGAGCGCGATGGACGCGCTCGCCGTCGATATTGGCCCGGGCGGTTTTACCAGCCTGCGCATCGGCCTGGGTATCACCCAGGGCATCGCGCTGGCCCACGACCTGCCCGTGCACCCGGTTTCGAGCCTGCGCATCCTGGCCGAGTCGGCCGACCCGGAGCGAGTCCGACCGTGGCTGATGGCACTGCTGGATGCGCGCATGGGCGAGGTCTACGCGGCCTGCTACCACGCGAGCGGGGACGGGCGCGAGCTCATCGGCGGCGAGTGGCTGACCCGACCCGACGAGCTGAGCGCTCCGACCGGCGGCCCCTGGTGGCTGGCCGGACCGGGAGTTTCGGCCCATCGGGATGCCTTGATCGATCGCCTGGGTAACCGCATCGCTGGCCAGGACGCAGACGCCTGGCCACAGGCTTCCACCCTGGCCCGGCTCGCGCCCGAGGTCGCTCCGGTGCCCGGCCACCAGCTGATCCCGACCTACCTGCGCGACCAGGTCACCGGCTGAGGAGCCGCTGAACAAATCCGCACAGAGCGCGTTTCAGCCGGCCCGGTGAATCACTCGCCGCTCAGTTTTTGAACAGCCGGCGTACCCGCAGCCGGCCCTCGCCATCGGTCTCGCCAATGCCAAGAAAGGTCTCGTCGGCGTAGACGCGAACCAGTCCCGCGGCGAGCTGGGCTTGTTCGGCCAGGCGCTGGCCCTGGCGCAGCCGGGCCGCGCCGGACTCGTCCACCGGTATCGCCGGCAGATGCGCCAGCGCCCGGTCCGGCGGCAGCAATCGCGCACGCGCCTGGTCGGCCGACAGGGCCTCCAGTGCCTCGAGCGACAGCGCATCGGACAGGTCGAAAGGCGCCGAGCGGGTCCGCTGAAGCGCGCTCAGGTAGGCACCACAGCCCAGCGCCTGGCCGATATCGCGCACCAGGGAGCGGATGTAGGTGCCCTTCGAGCAGCCCACATCCAGCCGCAAGCGCGGCAGGTCGAGCTCGAGAAGGTCGAGTTGGTGGATGGTCACGGGCCGGGGCGGTCGCTCGACCGTCTTGCCCTGACGGGCCAGTTCGTGCAGGCGTTGACCCTTGTGCTTGAGCGCCGAATACATCGGCGGAACCTGCTCGATCGGGCCGCGAAATTCCGCCAGAACCGCCTCGATCTGCGCACTCGTCAACTGCGGCACCGCGCGGGTCTCGACCACCTCGCCCTCGGCGTCCTCGCTGTCGGTGGTCTGTCCGAGCGTGGCCTCGGCCCGGTAGGCCTTGTCGGCATCGAGCAAAAAGGCACTGACCTTGGTCGCCTCGCCAAAGCACAACACCAGCAACCCCGAGGCCATCGGATCCAGCGTGCCGGTATGGCCGGCCTTGCGAATACCCAGCGCACGCTTGGCCCGCCCGAGCGCGGCATTGGACGTGATCCCCACGGGCTTGTCGAGCAGCAGAATTCCGTTGGCGGTCATGGCTGGCGTCGGAAAGAAGATCTAACCACGGAAAGAAGAATAAGAATTAACCACGAAGGACACGAAGAGCACGAAGAAAGTCCGAATGAATATGGCACTGTGCAAGTCCGTGACCCTCGGTCATTCGCAACTTGAAGAGCCGCCCCGGCAGGGGCAGGCACAAACCCACGTTCAGAATGATTGGTTTTACCCTTCGTGCTCTTCGTGCTCTTCGTGGTTTGCTTATAAGTAGTTTGCTTATTTACGAGACTGCCAATCCTGAGTTCAGGATTTCTTGCGTGCGGCGGCCAGCAGTTGTTCGATGCGCTGGCCGGACTCCGAGGAAGTATCGTGCAGGAACTTCACCGTTGGCGTCGCGCGCAGGCGAACGCGGCCGGCGAGCGCGTGCCGGACCTGGCCGGCGTGCTCGTTGAGAAAGGCCATGATTTCGGGGGCGCGTTCGATCTCCAGTACCGCGACGAATACCTTGGCATGGGCCAGGTCGCGCGAGACCTCGACATCGGTCACGCTGATCAGCCCGGCCGGCAGCTCGTACTCGAACTGCCGGTGCACGATATCGGGGATCTCGCGCCGCAGCAGCCCGGCGACGCGCTCGGCGCGCTGATGGCTCATGACCCGATCAATCCAGCGTCCGCTGGATTTCGACGCGCTCGAAGCACTCGATCTGGTCGCCTGCCTTGACGTCGTTGTATTGCTTGACGCCGATGCCGCACTCGGTGCCGGCCTGGACTTCCTTGGCGTCGTCCTTGAAGCGGCGCAGCGATTCGAGCTCACCCTCGTAGATCACCACGTTGTCGCGCAGGACGCGGATCGGGTTGGCGCGCTTGACCACACCCTCGGTAACCAGGCAGCCGGCAATCGCGCCGAGCTTGGAGGACCGGAACACGTCCTTGACCTCGGCCAGGCCGACGATCTGTTCGCGCGTCTCGGTGCCGAGCAGGCCAGTGATGGCCTTCTTGACCTCGTCGATGGCGTCGTAGATGACGCTGTAGTAGTTGAGGTCGAGGTCGTTTTCCTGAATGATCTTGCGGGCAGCAGCATCGGCGCGCACGTTGAAGCCGATGATGATTGCACCGGAGGCCTGGGCCAGGGTGGCGTCGGACTCGGTAATACCACCGACGCCCGAGGCGATCACGTTGACCTTGACCTCGTCGGTCGAAAGGCGCGTGAGTGAATCGCGCAGCGCTTCGACCGAGCCCTGAACGTCGGCCTTGATGACCAGGTTGACGTTCTGGACTTCGCCACCGCCGCCCTCGCCCATCTGGTCGAACAGGTTCTGCAGTTTGGCGGCCTGCTTTTCGGCCAGCCGGCCCTCGCGGGCAGACTGCTTGCGATGCTCGGCGGCCTCGCGCGCCTTGCGCTCGTCGGCCGCGGCCAGCACCTCGTCACCGGCGTTGGGCACGCCCGACAGGCC
The DNA here is from genome assembly GCA_964417745.1 of uncultured Wenzhouxiangella sp. Lineage (GTDB taxonomy): Bacteria > Pseudomonadota > Gammaproteobacteria > Xanthomonadales > Wenzhouxiangellaceae > Wenzhouxiangella. The sequence continues at coordinate 8,833 of CAYQJJ010000043.1, read as the reverse complement.
AAGCACCTCGACCGGAATCGACGGCCCTGCTTCGTCGACGGGCTGGCCGGCCTCGTCGAACATGGCGCGTACACGCCCGAATTCCTCGCCGGCGAGGATGGTATCGCCGCGCCGCAGGGTGCCGTCCTGAACCAGGATCGTGGCCACCGGGCCGCGCCCCTTGTCGAGCGCCGATTCGACCACCACGCCACGGCAGCGGCGCGCCGGCGAAGCCTTGAGCTCGAGCACTTCGGACTGCACCAGGATGGCCTCGAGCAGATTGTCGATTCCCTCACCGGAAATGGCCGAGACCGGCACGAAGATTTCCTGGCCGCCCCATTCCTCGGGCACCACTTCCTCGGCCGAAAGCTCGGACTTGACGCGATCGGGGTCGGCCTCGGGCTTGTCCATCTTGTTGACCGCCACGATCAGCGGCACACCGGCAGCCCGGGCGTGCTGGATGGCTTCCTTGGTCTGCGGCATGACACCGTCGTCGGCGGCAACCACCAGGATCACGATATCCGTGGCCTGGGCACCGCGCGAGCGCATGGCGGTAAAGGCCGCGTGACCGGGGGTATCGAGGAAGGTCACCACCCCGTTGCCGGTCTGGACGTGGTACGCGCCAATATGCTGGGTGATACCGCCTTCCTCGCCCGAGGCGACCTTGGCCCGGCGAATGAAGTCGAGAAGCGAGGTCTTGCCGTGATCGACATGCCCCATGACGGTAACCACCGGCGGCCGGGTCACTTCGTCGCCGGATTCGGACTCGTCCGCGGCGACCAGCTGCTGCTCGATATCCTGGGCGTCGGCGACCTTCGCTTCGTGGCCCATTTCCTCGACCACCAGCATGGCGGTCTCCTGGTCGAGCGCCTGGTTGATGGTGACCATCGAACCCATGTTCATCAGTGCCTTGATCAGGTCACCGGCCTTGACCGCCATCTGCCGGGCGAGCTCGCCGACGGTGATCGTATCGGGCACCTCGACCACGCGCTTGACCGGCGCGGTCGGCTTCTGGAATCCATGCTCGGTGGATGCGCGGGCCGCGCGCGCGGCCCGGCGCTGCTTGGGCTTGCGGCGCTTGGACTTCGGCCCGACATGCAGCTCCTCGCGTCCATAGCGAGTACTGGAGTCGCCGTCCTTCTTGCCATCCTTGCCACCGCGGCGCTTGCGCTCGGCCTCTTTCTCGGCGGCCTGCTTGGCCACCTTGGCCTCGACCCGGGCCTGCGCTTCGGCCAGCGCGCGCTGCTTTTCTTCTTCCTTGCGCGACTCTTCGTCCTGCTGGCGCTGCTCCTCGGCTTCCTGTTCCTGCTTCTTGCGCTCCTCGGCTTCGGCGGCTTCGCGCTCTTCCTGTTCCTTGCGCTTCTGCTCGGCCTCTTCCTGCTCGCGCATTTCGGCCTCCTCGCGCTCGGCACGGGCTTCTTCCAGCGCCCGGGCCGCTGCTTCGCGTTCGGGGTCGGCCTGTTCGGCCTCGGAGATTGCCTGGCGCTTGACGTAGGTGCGCTTCTTGCGCACTTCGACATTGACCGTGCGCGACGGCGTGGCGCCACGCGAGCGCGGGCCTCGACCCGCGCCGCCGGTGGGCACCTTGAGCTCGCTCAGGGTCTTGCGCTTGAGGGTGACCCGGCTCGGACCGCTGTTGTCTTCGGTCAGCGCCTTGCCGTGCGACGAGCGCAGATAAGCCAGCAGCTTTTTCTTGTCCTCGTTGGTCACCGCCGTCGCGGGATCGCTGGCCTCGATACCGGCCTCGTGCAGCTGGGTGATGAGACGATCCACATCGACGCCCAGCACTTCAGCCAGTTGTTTTACGGTGACCTGCGACATAATTCAGACTATCCTCGGTTGATTCCGGATTGCATTTACCTGGCAACGACACGCTCAAGCATGCGTTGCGAGCCGGCTCAATATTACTCTTCGGCGAACCAGTGCGAGCGGGCTTTCATGATCAGATCGGCAGCCGTTTCCGGGTCCAGATCCTCGACTTCCTCGAGCTCATCGACCGCACACTCGGCCAGATCATCGCGCGAGCGCACACCCATCTCGGCAAGCCGGAAGGCCAGCGTGTCGGTCATGCCCTCGAGATCCAGCAGATCCTGCTCGGGGCGGTGCTCTTCGAGCTGCTCCTCCGAGGCGATCATCTGGGTCAGCAGCGCATCGCGTGACCGCTGGCGCAGCTCGGCGACCATGTTCTCGTCGAATTCCTCGATCGCCAGCAGCTCCGATTCGGGCACGTAGGCGACTTCCTCGACGTTGGTGAAGCCTTCCTGCACCAGGATACTGGCCAGCTCCTCATCGACGTCGAGCTTGTGCATGAACATCTCGAGCACGCTGCGAGACTCGGTCTCGCTTTTCTGCTCGGCTTCCTCGACGGTCATGACGTTGAGTTTCCAGCCGGTCAGCTCGCTGGCCAGACGGACGTTCTGCCCGCCGCGGCCGATCGCCTGCGAAAGGTTGTCTTCGTCGACCGCGATATCCATGCTGCCGGAGTCCTCGTCGACCACGATCGAATTCACTTCGGCCGGCGCCATGGCGTTGATCACGAACTGGGCCGGGTTTTCGTCCCAGAGCACGATGTCGATGCGCTCGCCGGACAGCTCGTTGGACACCGCCTGAACCCGCGAGCCGCGCATGCCCACGCAGGCACCGATCGGATCGGTGCGCGCGTCGAGCGCGTGTACCGCGATCTTGGCGCGCCGACCCGGGTCGCGCGCGCCACCCTTGATCTCGAGCAGGCCCTGGCCGATTTCCGGCACCTCGAGCTTGAACAGCTCGACCAGGAACGGGCTCATGGTACGGCTGACGAATAGCTGCGGGCCGCGCTGATCGGGGCGCACTTCGTAGAGATAGCCGCGGATGCGATCGTGCATGCGGGCCGTCTCGCCGGGAATGGTGTGGCGCGAGGGAATGTAGGCCTTGGCGTTTTCGCCGAGGTCCAGCACGACGCCGCCGCGCTCGGTGCGCTCGACCTTGCCGTGAACCAGTTCGCCGACGCGATCCTTGAAAGCCTCGACGACCTGTTCGCGCTCGGCCTGGCGCACGCGCTGAACGATTACCTGCTTGGCGGCCTGGGCGGCAATGCGGCCGAATTCGGGCGGCTCCATGGGCTCTTCCATGAAATCGCCGACTTCGAGCTCGCTGTCGTATTCGCGCGCGTCGGACAGCCGGATCTGGCGGTCTTCGGTCTCGAACTCGACTTCCTCGGTATCTTCGTCCGGCAGCACTTCCCAGCGCCGGAAGGCCTCGTAGTCACCGCTCGCGCGATCGATAGACACCCGCACTTCGATATCTTCGGGATGGCGGCGCTTGGCCGCCGAGGCCAGCGCGGCCTCGATCGCCTCGAAGATGGTTTCCTTGTCGAGTCCCTTCTCGTTGGAGACGGCCTCGACAACCTGAAGAATTTCCTTGCCCTTGCTCATCGCACCATTTCCAGGGTTGATTCAAATCGCGTTTTCATGCGCCCGTTCGATCAGCAAACAGGGCATCCATGTCCGGGGCCAGTCGCGCCTTGTCCATGCCCGGAACCGGCAACTGCCATGCCGTGCCGTCGACTTCCAGACTGACTTCCTCGCCGTCGACCGCCAGGATCCGGCCCTTGAACTTGCGGCGACCTTCCAGCGGAACCGCCATCTGCACCACTGCCTGCTCGCCAATGAAGCGCCGGAAATGCTCCGGCCGAAACAGCGGCCGCTCCACGCCCGGCGACGAGACCTCCAGGGTGTATTGCCCGGAGACCGGCTCCTCGACATCCATCAGCGCCGAGACTTCCCGGCTGACGTTTTCGCAGTCGTCCACATCGATGCCGGTTTCGGGCTGGTCGATGAACAACCGCACCACCCGGTTCTTGGGGTTGGACAGGTATTCCAGACCAACGAACTCGTAGCCGAGATCCTCGACCAGCGGCATCAGCAGTTTTTCCAGCTCATCGTTGGTGGCCATGTCGGGAACTGACCTCGGCAGTTGACGGAACCGGATGCCCCGATCATACGAGACCTCGCGGTCGGATTTCCGGTGACCCGAAACGAAAAAAGCCCCTTTGACCAGGGGCTTTTTTCTTGTCTTAAAAAAACCTGGTAGCGGGGGCAGGATTCGAACCTGCGACCTTCGGGTTATGAGCCCGACGAGCTGCCAGACTGCTCCACCCCGCAATCGAGTTGGCCATTATAGGCCGGGGCTATTTTCATTTCAAGCACCACCGGAAAAAATCGACGTCCTTTTGACGTTGAAACGGCCCCGGGGCCGCTTGAGGTATCCTGACCTCCCGTATTACAACAACAATCTGGACGACGTCAAACCATGAAACCGATTGCCGCATTGACCGGCGCGGGCCTGCTGCTTAGTGCCGGGCTGCACGCCGACTCCGTTGACCTCCAGCAGATCATGGCCGATCCGGAATGGATGGGCTCACCGGTTGAGTCCGTCTGGTGGCAGCTCGACGGTGCCGCCGTGACCTATCGCATCAAGCGCGACGGCGAGGATTTTCACGACATCCATCGCATCGACCTTGACAGCGGCGAGGACCGGCGCCTCGAGCATGCCGAGCACGCCAGCCTCGACGGCCCCGAGCCGGTCTTCCATCACCCCACCGGGCGCGCGGTCTTCGAGCGCGACGGCAACCTGTTCCTGCGAGCTGCCGACGGTGATCGGACCCAGCTCACCCGCACCCTCGAGCACGACACCCAGCCGGCCTTCAGCCCCGAGGGTGACGCCGTGGTTTTTCGCCGTGGTTCCGGCTGGTGGCAGCACGACTTCGCGACCGCCCTGACCACGCCGGTCGCCGACCTGCGCTTCGAGGCCGACCCCGACGAACCCCCCGAAGATGCGCTTGCCGAAATGCAGCTTCGGCTGTTCTCGAGCCTGCGCGAGAGCGCCGAGCGTGAGGCCCGCGAGCGCGCCGAGCAGCGTCGGGCTGCCGAGGCCGACCGCAGCCGCTCCCCCGCACCCTGGTACCTGGGGGAGGCCGTGGCGCCGGTCGCCTCGAGCCTTTCTCCCGACGCCCGCTGGCTGCTTGTTGTAACCCATCCGGCGAGCCATGATGCCGGCCGCGATGGCCGCATGCCGCACTACGTCACCACCGACGGCTACATCGATATCGAAACCGTGCGCACCCGCGTCGGGCGCGACGGCCCGGCGCCGCACAGCCTCTGGCTGCTCGATCTCGTCGAGCGCGAAAAGCACGAACTCGAACTCGACGATCTGCCCGAAATCACCACCGATCCGCTGGCCGAGTTGCGCGCCGAGCAGGAGCTCGATGCCCTGCCCGACGACCAGCCGCGACCCGTCTCGGTAACCGGTATCCAGTGGCACCCGAACGGCCAGCATGCCGCCATCCAGATTCGCTCCAACGACAACAAGGACCGCTGGCTGACCGTCCTGGATGCTGCTGACACCGAACTCACCACCCGCCACCACCTCCACGACCCGGCCTGGATCAACTGGGCCTTCAACGATTTCGGCTGGATCGGCGACAGCGAGACCCTGTGGCTGCTGTCGGAGCAGACCGGCTACAGCCATTTCTACACCGTGCATGCCGAAAGCGGCCAGCCGCAGGCGCTGACCCGCGGCGAGTTCGAGGTTTCCGCCCCGGTGATCGACGCAGCCGACGAGCACGCCTACGTGCTGAGCAACCGCGCCCACCCCACCGAGTACGACCTCTACCGGCTCGACCTCGACGGCGGCCGACTGGAGCGCCTGACCGAGCATCGCGGCATCGAATCCTTCACCCTGCTGCCCGGGCAGGACCGTATTCTTGTGCGCTTTTCAGAATCCTACCTGCCGGCACAGGCCGGCATGGTCGACCGCGCCGGCGGAGCGGTCGAAGCGCTGACCGACACCCGCAGCGAGACCTACCGTGAGCTGGAATGGCAGCAGCCGGAAATCGTCGGCGTCGAATCCAGCCACGGCGCGGGCACCATCTGGTCGAAGTTCTACCCCGCGCGTACTGAAAACACACCCGAAGGCGGCCACCCGATCGTGCTGTTCGTCCACGGTGCCGGCTACCTGCAAAACGTCCATAACCACTACCCGCAGTATTTCCGCGAGCAGATGTTCCACAACCTGCTCACCGAGCGCGGCTATCACGTCCTGGACATGGATTTTCGCGCCAGCCGCGGGTACGGACGCGACTGGCGCACCGCCATCTACCGGCAGATGGGCACGCCCGAGCTCGAAGACCTCATCGACGGTGTGGACTGGCTGGTCGAAAACCACGCCGGCGACCCCGACCGGGTCGGGCTCTACGGCGGGTCCTACGGCGGATTCATGGCGTTCATGGCGCTGTTCAACGCGCCGGAGGTGTTCCACGCCGGTGCCGCCCTGCGACCGGTCACCGACTGGGCGCACTACAACCACCCCTATACCGCCAACATTCTCAACACGCCCGAGATCGACCCGGAAGCCTACCGGCGCTCCTCGCCCATCGAGTTCGCCGAGGGCCTGGAGGGGCATTTGTTGATGACCCACGGCATGCTCGACGACAATGTCTTCTATCAGGACGTGGTGCGCTTGTCGCAGCGGCTCATCGACCTGGAAAAGGAAAACTGGGAGCTGGCATCCTATCCACTCGAGCGCCACGGATTCACCCGGCCGTCGAGCTGGCTCGACCAGTACCGCCGGATCCTGAAACTGTTTGAAAGCACCATCGGAGGAAGTTGATTCATGAACGTCTTCATCACCGGCAACAGCAGCGGCCTCGGGCTGGGTCTGACCGAAGCATTGATGGACCGCGAAGCCATCGTCTGGGGCATGAGCCGACGCGGCTGCCCGATCAAGTCAAGGTACGATGACGTACTGCGCGACCAACAGCAGGACCTCGGCAACCTCACCACCCTCGACGATGGACTCGAGCAGCTGCTGTCGGACTGCCAGCGCCTGGACCTGGTGGTGCTCAACGCCGGCGTGCTCGGCCGCATCCAGGAGATCTCGACGACCGACGTACACGATGTCGAGCACATCATGCGCGTCAACGTGTGGTCCAACAAGATCATTCTCGACTGGCTCATCGAGCGCCAGATTCCGGTCGACCAGATCATTGCCGTCTCGTCGGGCGCGGCGTTGAACATGAACTACGGCTGGGGCGCCTACTCGCTGTCGAAAGCCGCGCTGAACAACCTGATCCAGCTCTACGCCCCCGAGATGCCCGGCAGCCACCTGTGCGCCTGGGCCCCGGGCCTGGTCGACACCGCGATGCAGGACTACCTGTGCGGCGAGGTCGACAGCGACGAGTTCCCGTCGGTCCAGAAACTCAAGGACGCCCGCGGCTCGGACGACATGCCCGACCCCAGAAAAGCGGCCGACAGCCTGCTGGACAATCTCGAAACGCTGCGCGACAACTACGACTCCGGTGCTTTCGTCGACGCGCGCTCGATGTAACCACCCGGCCCACCCCGGCCGGCCACGACGCCCGGTCGTGGCCGGCCTGCTGGCAATCTCGCTGGGCCTGCTGCAGGCCTGCGCCAGCCTGGGGCCGACCACGCCCCGAACCCCCGATACACAAGCCCTGACCAACGCGCTCGAACGGCTCGAGCGCGACGGTTTTGCCGGCCAGGTTGCCGTGGCCCGCGGCGGCGAGACCCTGCTGCTGGCGGGTTTTGGCCCGATGGTGCCGGGCCGCGAAAATTGCCAAGACAATCGCCAAGACAATCGCCAAGACAATCGCCATGACAATCGCCATGGCAATGGCCGTGACAATCGCTGCAGCAAGCGTATCGACCACACCGCCGTCATGCCGCTGGCCTCGCTGACCAAGCCGTTTACCGCCAGCGCGATACTGGCGCTGGCCGCCGAGGGGCGGATCGGACTCGACGATCCCATCGGCCAGCACCTGCCCGGCCTGATAGAGGCCTGGGCCGGCGTGCCCCTCGAAGCCTTGCTGACCCACACCGCCGGCCTGCCCGCCGAAATCGTCAATCGCGCCTGGCCCGGCGAGGCGCGCTTCGAGCCGATCGGGCGGGACACGCTGATCGAGCGGGTCAACCACTTCGCGCCCGATCACGCGCCGGGCGAGGGCTACAACTACTCCAACGTCGGCTACAACCTGCTCGCCGCGGTGATCGAGGTCGTCGGCGAAGACAGCTTCGAGGGCTTTGTCGCCGGCACCCTGCTCCGGCCAGCGGGCATCCAGGACATCGGTTTCATGCTGCCTGACTGGCACAGCGACGAGCTGGTCGTCGGCCGCGACCGCGGCGAACCGCTCGGTCACTATCTCGACCGCCCGGCGCTCGACGACGGCCTGGGCTGGCACCTGCGCGGGGCCGGCGACCTGCTGGCCCGCCCGAGGGGTATCGTGGCCTGGTGGCAGGCCATTCGCGAACAGCGCTGGCTATCCCAGCCCTGGCAGGAGCGCTGGCTGCAGCCCCGGGTCGACAAGCCCGACGGCACCCGCTACGGCTACGGCCTGCATTTTCGCGACTCCCCGTACGGCCCGGTCATCGGCCACACCGGCGGCGATTTCACCTTCGCGGTCGATTTTTCCTACTACCCCGACCACGACCTGATGATCTACCTCGCCAGCGCCAGCACCGAACACCAGGCCGACCTGCTCCGCGACGACCTCCACCGCACCCTGCTCGGCCGTCCTCGCTGACGGGGTGCTGGAAGGCCGGCACGAGTCAGTACAACCCCAAACCCGCCAAGGGGGGGAGGAGCACCGGGTGGTATCGGGTCGCTCGGGCCGGAAACGGCATGACGGGTACCTCGGAGGCCGCGATGTTCGGGGCTCCCGGGCGCCCTGCCCCTGCGGTTCGTGCCATATGGGTCGATGTGCTTTCTGTGAGCAGGCGAGGCGTCGCTTTTAAAAAAAACACCCCAAGGCTCGGGGCCCGCCGGGTGGGGCTCTTATGATGCAGCCGAAGCACGCAGG
>CAYQJJ010000042.1:0-15250 GCA_964417745.1 uncultured Wenzhouxiangella sp. | reverse complement strand
AGCGCCCGGCCAGCATCGGGTCTTCGCGGTTGTCCATCCACACCAGGATGTCGTGAAAGGTGCGGATGTTTTCGACGTATCGGACCGGCTCGTAGCCGCGCGCGTAGCCGAACCGGGTCTGGCTGTACCAGCGCTCCTGGGTCAGTAGCGGCAGGTGGTCGCGCACGTCGACCCAGCGGTCGGGGTCCCCGCCCAGGCGCTCGGTGAGGATGCGGGCATCCTCAAGATGACCAAAACCGATGTTGTAGGCCGCCAGGCCCATCCAGATCCGGTCGGGTGACTGGATACGGTCGGGAATGCGCTCGATCATGCTCTTGAGGTAGTGCGCCCCGCCGATGATGCTCTGGGCCGGGTCGCTGCGGTCGGCGATACCGAGCTGGCCGGCGGTTCGCTGGGTCAGCATCATGACGCCGCGAACGCCGGTGAACGAGACGGCATCGGGGTCCCAGTGCGACTCCTGGTAGCCGACCGCGGCCAGCAGGCGCCAGTCCAGGCCGGTGGTCTCGGCAGCTTGCTGGAACAGCGGCTGGAGCGGTGGCAGGCGATTGCGAAGCTGGCGCATGAAGGTGAAGGTGCCGACCGGCTCGTAGGCTTCGACGTAGTCATAGTGGCGCTGGCGCAGCTCGGCCAGCGTGTCGCTTTCCTCGGCCAGGGCGAAGAACGCGCGCATTTCCTGGACCAGGGTGTCGTCGTCGGAGCGCGCGGTAGCCCAGGCCAGTGGTTGGGCCGGGCCGATCTCGAAGGCCGGGCGAACGGCCGGGAAGAAGCGCCGGTTGAGCGCCAGAATGTTCGAATCAACGATGGTGTAGTCGATTTCTTCCTGGCTGATTGCTTCGAGCAGGTCTTCGATGCTGGCGTCTTCGGCAGTCTGCCAGTCGATTTCGCCGTTGGCCTCGGCCAGTATTGGTTCGTAGCTGGTGTCGGCCAGCAGGGTGAGACGGCCTTCGGCGAGGTCAGCGATCTCGCGCGGCCGGCGCGAGCCACGCCGGTAGACCACCGTGGGCGCGACCTCTTCGTAGGCCGGGCCGAAGCGCAGCTCGCGCGCGCGCTTGTCCGTCGGCGTGAGGTTGGCGGCGACAAAATCGCCCTGGCGCCGCCGCGCGGCTTCGAGGGCCTCACCGATAGTCGGTAGCACCACGACTTCCAGCGGCAGATCAACGTAGTCGGCGAAGCGTCGCGCCAGCTCGTACTCGAACCCGGTCTCGCTCTCGGCGCCCTGAAAATAAGTGGTTGCGCCATTGACCGTCAGCATGACCAGGCTGCCCCGGGCGGCGATCTGCTCGAGATGGCTGGTCGGGCTCTGCCCCGAGGTGGCCAGCAACAGGCACAGTGCGACGAACGTCAGCAGGCCGATGCCGGGCGGACGGGGGCGTGATCCGGGTCGGATTGACGGATCGCCGGATGGCATGCTGATGGTCTTCCTCCCTTTTGCTCTACAGCGCTCTTTATAGCGTATTCCGGCAGCGTTTCGCGCCGTAAGGCTCTGGTAAACTAGCCTGCTTTTCCCGCCCGTTTGACGACATGACCGCTCCTTCCGTTCCCATTCGCACCCGCTTTGCGCCGTCCCCGACCGGTTTTTTGCACATTGGCGGTGCGCGCACCGCGCTGTTCTGCTGGCTGGCCGCCCGAGCTACCGGGGGGCAGTTCGTGCTGCGAATCGAGGATACCGACCGCGAGCGCTCGACTGCCGAGTCGGTCACCGCCATTCTCGATGGTATGAGATGGCTGGGACTGGAATGTGACGAGGGGCCTTTCTACCAGAGCGAGCGCATGGCGCGCTACCGGGAGGTGGTCGACCGGTTGCTCGCCGAGGGCAAGGCCTACCGCTGCTACTGCTCGAAAGAGCGCCTGGAAAAGCTGCGCGAAGCGGCCATGGAGGCTGGTGAAAAGCCCCGCTACGACGGCCACTGCCGGGATCTTGACGAGGCGCCCAAGGGGGTCGACCCGGTGATTCGCTTTCGCAATCCCGACGACGGTACGGTGGTGTTCGAGGACCGCGTACGCGGCCGCATCGAGGTGGCCAATGACGAGCTCGACGACCTGGTGCTGATGCGCGCCGATGGTACGCCGACTTACAATTTTGCGGTTGTTGTCGACGACCACGACATGGATATCAACCTGGTCATCCGCGGCGATGACCACATCAACAACACCCCGCGCCAGATCAACCTTTATCGCGCGCTTGGCCTCGAGCCGCCGGAATTCGCCCACGTGCCGATGATCCTGGGCGATGACGGAGCGCGGCTGTCCAAGCGCCACGGCGCGGTCAGCGTCATGGCCTGGCGCGAAAAGGGCTATCTGCCCGACGCGCTGGTCAACTACCTGGCCCGCCTGGGCTGGTCGCACGGTGACCAGGAAGTATTCTCGCGCGAGTCGTTGATCGAGCTGTTCGACATCGGTGATGTGAACCGCAAGGCCTCGCGCTTCGATACCGAAAAGCTCGACTGGATCAACCAGCACTACCTGCGCGAGGGCGATCCCGACCAGATCGCTACCGAGCTGGCCTGGCATCTCGAGCGCGCCGGGCTGCAGCCGGAAGATGGACCCGACCCGGGCCAATTACTGGCCGTTCAGGCCGATCGGGTCGAGACCCTGGTCGAGCTGGTCGAGCAGAGCCGGCCGTTCTATGCCGAGGTCAACGAATTCGACCCCGGCGCGGCCAAGAAGCACCTGCGCCCGGTGGCCGCCGAACCGCTGCAGGCCTTGCGCGATCGCCTGGCCGATTTGCCCGAGTGGGAGCCCGAGGCCCTGCAGGCCGCGGTTCAGGCCACCGCCGACGCCCTCGGGATCGGTTTTGGCAAGATCGGCATGCCGCTGCGCGTGGCGCTGATGGGGCACGGTCAGTCGCCGGCCATCAACCAGACGCTGTGGCTGATCGGGCGCGAGCGCAGCCTGGCGCGCATCGATCAGGCGCTGGCTTTCATCGAGCAGCGGGCGGGGTAAACGGAAATACGGGAAACGGGTAAATGGGTAAATGGGTTAATGGGTTAACGGGTTTCGGGTCCACCTTTAGCCTTTTTCCTTTCACCTTTTTCCCTCCGTCTTCGACCAGATCGAGGCCCTGCTAGAATGGGAACAATGGATGCAAACGGAGTTATCCGGGAAGTCGAGAGCAACTGTCGCCAGCGCGGGCTGCGGCTGACGCCGACGCGTCGGCGGGTGCTGGAGCTGGTGCTGGCTGCCGAAGGGCCGGTCAAGGCCTACGATCTGCTCGACCAGCTCAAGAGCGAACAGCCCGGCGCGGCGCCGCCGACGATTTACCGGGCGCTGGATTTTCTGCTCGAGAATCATTTCATCCATCGCCTCGAGACGCTCAACGCGTTCGTGAGCTGTTTCCATCCCGAGGACGAACACCAGGGCCAGTTCCTGATCTGCGAGCGCTGCCAGGCCGTGACCGAGATTCACGATGCGGCCATTGTCGACAAGCTGCGCCAGGCCGCCCGCGATCAGCAGTTCAATCCGACCCGCCAGGTGCTTGAAATCTACGGCTTCTGCCGGGAATGCCGCGACCAGTGAACAGCCGGGACTGAGCAGTGTCGCGGCGCGAACGGCTCTACCATCTCCACGACATTCTCCGCCAGCGGCGCACGCCGATCGGCCGGCAGGCGCTGATGGAGGAGCTCGACTGCAGCCAGGCCACCCTGTACCGGCTCATCAGTGAGCTGCGCGACAACCTCGGCGCGCCGCTGGAGCAGGACGACAGCGCTCGCGGCTATTTCTATGACCGCTCGCTGGCCGGCAATTTTGAATTGCCGGGGCTCTGGATCAGCCCCGAGGAGTTGCAGGCCTTGCTGACCGCCCGGCACGTGCTGGGCAATGTGCAGCCGGGGCTGCTCGAAGACGAACTCGAGGGTGTGCAGCAGCGTATCAACCAGTTGCTTGATCGCCAGGGGCTGGATTTTTCCGCCCAGCCCGAGCGCATCCACATCCGCCACGATGCGGGCCGCCCGGTTCCAGGTGATCTTTTCGAGACGGTGCTCAAGGCCCTGTTCAGCCGCCAGCGCCTGCGGCTGACCTACCACGGCCGTCGCCGCGATGACGTCAGCGAGCGCGTGGTCTCCCCGCAGCGCCTGACCGCCTACCGCGACCGCTGGTACCTGGCTGCCTGGTGTCACCGTGCCGAGGGCCTGCGCAGCTTCGCCCTGGAACGCATCCGCGACATGGCACTGGTCGACGAACCGGCGCTGGAGGTGGCCAGCGAGGATCTCGCGGCGCAGTTCGACCAGGCATTCGGCATTTTTTCCGGGCCGGCCGAGCACGAGGCACGGCTGCGCTTCAGCCCCGAGGCGGCGCGCTGGGCTGCCGACGAGGTCTGGCATCCGAACCAGTCCGGGGTGTGGCAGGAGGACGGTTGCTGGGAATTGAGTCTGCCGTTTGGCCACCAGCGCGAGCTGCTCATGGATATTCTCAGCTACGGCCCCGACGTCAAGGTGCTCGCACCGGAATTTCTGCGCCGCTCGGTCTACGAAGCGCTGGAAGCAGCGACGTTACAGTATGATGACGAGAAGCAGTGATTGGTCGAACCTTGTTGCGGCGTCATCAGATTGTCATGTGACATTGTTGCAATACCGGCAATCCAATACTGGGCTGATCAATGAGTTCGAATCGAATTCTGGTTGTCGAGGATGACGAGGGTATCCGTCGCATGATCGCTTTCAACCTCGAGCGTTCGGGTTTCGAGGTCATCGAGGCCGGTGACGCCCGTTCGGCCCGGGTCGCGGTGACCGACCAGCAGCCCGACCTGATTCTCCTCGACTGGATGCTGCCGGATCAGAATGGCCCCGAATTCGCCCGCGCCCTGCGCCGCGAGGAGCTGACCCGCGATATCCCCGTCATCATGCTGACCGCCAGAACCCTGGAAGACGACAAGCTGCGCGGTTTCGAAAGCGGCGTCGATGACTATGTCACCAAGCCTTTTGCCTCGCGCGAGCTGATTGCGCGCATCAATGCCGTGCTGCGACGCAGTTCGCCGGCCGGCGGAGATGACGAAGTCCACGCCAACGGACTGGTAATCAATATCGCCAGCCATCGCGTGCTGGCCAATGGCAAGCCGATCGAGCTCGGGCCGACCGAGTACCGGATGCTGAAATTTTTCATGACCCACTCAGACCGGGTCTACTCGCGCGCCCAGCTTCTCGACCATGTCTGGGGCGGCGGTGTGTATGTCGAAGAACGCACCGTCGACGTCCACATCCTGCGCCTGCGCAAGGCGCTGGCCGAGTATGGCTTCGATCGCTATGTGCAGACGGTACGCGGTGCCGGCTACCGGTTCTCGGTGCCCGACAATGAAGACTGAGCGAGCCTCTCGAGGCGCGGTTCGTGATGTGCGCTGAACCATTGACGGGCTGAGATCGGGAATGCGTCGGGTCTGGATTGCCGATTTCGCATTGATTGGCGCGCTGCTGCTTGCCGCGCTGATTGTCGGCTTGTTCGTTGGCCATACCGGATGGCTGGTGGCCCTGGCGCTGGCCGGGTTCCTCGGCTATAACCTCTACCAGCTCGATCGCCTGGAACGCTGGCTGGGCCCGGGCCGGCGGCGTAATCCGCCGCAGTCCTGGGGAATGTGGGGCGAGGTTTTCGACCACTATTTCCGGCTTCAGAAGCGCTACAACAAGCGCAAGAAGCGCCTGGCCCGGGTGATTCGCGAGTTTCGCGAGTCTACCGCCGCGATGCCGGACGGCTCGCTGGTGCTCGACAGCGACTTTCGCATTCTCTGGTACAACGAAGCGGCCAGCCGGATGCTCTCGCTTTCGGGCAAGCGCGATCTGGGCCAGTCGATTCTCAACCTGATCCGCAGCCCGCAGTTTCGCGATTACCTGCGATCGGGCAGGCATGATCTGCCGGTCAACCTGAACTCACCGGTCGACGAGTCGCGCACCCTTTCGGCACGGCTGATCGCCTATGGCCACAATCAGTATCTGCTGCTGTTTCGCGATGTCACGCGGATTCAGCGCCTGCAGGCGATGCGGCGTGATTTCGTTGCCAATGCCTCGCACGAGCTGCGCTCGCCGCTGACGGTTCTCTCGGGCTATCTCGAGACCCTGGCCGACGAAACCCCGGGTGGTTCGGAATGGCATCAGCCGGTCGAGGAAATGCGCGCCCAGTGCTCGCGCATGGCCAGCCTGGTCAACGACCTGCTCGAGCTCTCGCGGCTCGAGACCGAGGAGCACGATGCGCCGACCGACGAGGTGGTCGATGTGCCCGGGATGGTGGCGCGGATCGTGCGCTCGGCCGAAGCCGAGGACACCGATGGCCACAAGATTCGTGCCGAGGTGGAAAGTGCTGCCGGGCTGGCCGGCGTGGAGCGCGAGCTCTACAGCGTGTTTTCCAACCTGGTCGTCAATGCCATTCGCTACACCCCGGCCGGCGGCCGGATCGAGGTTCGCTGGTTTGTGGATGAGGCTGGCGAGGGTGTGTTCGAAGTCAAGGACACCGGCATCGGTATCGAGCCGCGCCATATTCCGTTCATCACCCAGCGCTTTTACCGCGTCGACAGTTCGAACTCGCGCAGCAAGGGCGGCACCGGGCTGGGCCTGGCCATCGTCAAGCACGTTCTGCAACGCCACGACGGCCGGCTCGAGGTCGAATCCACGCTCGGAGAGGGCAGTCTTTTTCGCTGTCGCTTCGCCGGCAGGCGGGTGGTGGACGATGGTTTGATCGTATCGGCAAAGCCGCTACCAGGGGGGTGACGGCCGCGCGGGGTCCGGGGCGGGGTTGTGCCGCGCTCCCGCGACTTGTCCGGCCGCGGAAATCAAGGATTTCGCGGCCGGATTCCCTGCGCTACTCGGGCCCGTCGGGGCCCGCCTCAACTCGCTACGGGCCGTTCGGCCCTGCGCTCAAACATCGGCGGGCCTTTTTCCGACGCGCCCTGCGTTGCTCGGCTGCGTCGAAGTCGCACGGCACAACCCCGCCCCGGACCCCGCGCGGCCGTCACTCTGAAATTGGCGCCTGGCACTCACGGGTGCAGAGTGAGTAAACTGCCGGCTCGTTTCCGAATCGTGACGGATATTCCATGACGGTCGAAATCGCGCTGGTCTTCCTGGTCATCGCCGGGGCGTTGTACCTGTTTGCCAGCGAAAAGCTGCCGCTAGACATCACCGCGATCCTGATTCTGATCGTTTTGATGGTCATTCCGCTGATCGGTCACTCGCAGTGGCTGCTCGACCGCGGCATCGATCTGGAGAGCGCCTTTCCGACCGTCAGTGAGGGGTTGTCCGGCCTGTCGAGTACGGCCACGGTGACGGTGCTGGCGATGTTCATCCTGTCATCCGGGATCCAGCGCGCCGGATTGATCCATGTGCTGGCCCGGTCGCTGTTTCCGCTGGTCGGCAATTCGGAGTTGCGCATGATGCTGGCCATCGCCGGCCTGGTGGGGCTGACCTCGGGGCTGATCAACAATACCGCGGCGGTGGCGGTCGCGATTCCGCTGGTCATCGACATGGCCCGGCGGCTGGGACTGCAGGCCTCGCGGCTGCTGCTGCCGGTCAGTTTCTTCGGCATGCTCGGCGGCACCCTGACCCTGATCGGCACCTCGACCAACATCCTGGCCTCGGCCATCCTCAAGGACGAACCGGCGTTCGGCCGCGCCATCGGCATGTTCGAGTTCACCCACCTGGGCTTGATCGTGCTGGGCGTCGGGCTGATTTACTTTCTGACCATCGGGCGCTGGCTCATGCCGAAGACCGACCGGGCCCGCCTGCCCGGCGAGGCCGAGACTCCGTCGGTGGTCGAGCTGGCCGTCGAGCCGGATTCGCCGCTGGTGGGCAAGACCCTGGAAGACAGCAAGTTCGCGGTAACCAACGGCGTGGACGTGGTACGCCTGGTGCGCGGGGATCATTCGCATATCAAGCGCGCCGAAGCCGTGCGCATTCGTGCCGGCGACATCATCCAGGTGCGCGCCCCGCTGCGCCAGGTCATGGACCTGATTGCCACCCAAGGCCTCGTGGTACTGTCCGACCTGCCGGGTTCGCGAAGCGTGCGCAGCGACGGCCAGCTGGTGCGTGTGCTTTTGAGAAACCGGCGCATTTTCGATGGCCGCCGGGCCGGGCTGGTGAACTTCTGGCAGCGCTACCAGGCCCGCCTGATCGGCATCGAAGCCGACTCCCTCGACAGCCGGCGGCTGGCCGAAGAACCGCTGGAGGTCGGCACCACCGTATTGCTGCAGATCTCGCGCTCGGCGCTGATGAAGTTGCGCCGGTCGGCTGATCTGGTGGTGCTCGAGGAGGCCGAGGACGAGTTCGACGTCCGGCGCATGTGGCTGGCCGGCGGGATCGTGGCCGGGGTGGTTCTGGGCTCGGCGTTCACGCCGCTGCCGATCGTGGTCACAGCGCTGATGGGCATCGTCGCCATGGTCGCCACCGGCTGCGTCAAGAGCGAAGACCTGTATTCCGGTGTCTCCTGGGACGTAATTTTCCTGCTCGCCGGAGTGATACCCCTCGGAATCGCCATGACCAAGTCGGGTGCGGCGGACTGGCTCGGAGGGCTGCTGGCGCTGCAGGCTGCCGGCTGGCACCCGGTGTTTGTGCTCATGGCGCTCTATGCGCTGACCACCCTGCTGACCGAAATGGTCAGCAATAACGCCTCGGTGGTGATCCTGGTGCCGGTGGCGGTCTCGCTGGGACAGATGCTCGAAATTGACATCTTTGCACTGGTGCTGGCGGTGATGTTTGCCGCCTCGACGAGCTTTCTCACGCCGATCGGCTACCAGACCAACACCATGATCTATGGCACCGGCCTGTACCGGTTTACCGATTTTGCCCGCGTCGGTGCGCCGCTGAACCTGATCCTGATGGTGGTCACCAGCCTCAGCCTGTGGTGGCTCTGGTTGCATTAGTAATTACGTACGGATTGACGAACGTTCGAAAAGACGTACACTGATTGTCTTTCGCAAAATCACAAAAGGTGCGCTCATGACCGGAATTACCGCCACCGAGGCACGCAGCAACCTCTATCGGCTGATCGATCAGGCCGCCGAGTCTCATCAGCCGATCGTCATCATGGGCAAACGGAACCGTGCTGTACTGGTTGCCGAAGAAGACTGGGCTGCCATTCAGGAGACGCTATATTTGCTCTCCGTGCCAGGTATGCGCGAGTCGATCCGGGAAGGCATGGAAGCCCCGGTCGATGAATGCGACGAGGCGCTGGATTGGTGAACAAGGCTCGAACCTGGAAGCTGGTCTACACCAGGCAGGCCCAGAAAGACGCTAAAAAACTGGCTTCGAGCGGTCTCAAGCCGAAAGCCCGGGAACTGCTGGATTTGATCACGGTCGATCCGTTTCAGAAACCACCCCCTTTCGAGAAGTTGGTTGGTGATCTCGAGGGTGCCTTTTCACGCCGGATCAATATCCAGCATCGCCTGGTCTATCAGGTTCTCGAGGATGAGCAGATCGTCAAGGTGCTCCGGCTCTGGAGCCATTACGAATGACTCCCCCCGCAGCGATCCTGACGCTGTGTCACAAAACATCAGCCGCCCTGTCATATTTGTGAAATCGTCTGGCAGTACCTTTCTCCTGTGACTTTCGGGGCAGAATGCCCCCATTTTTCAATCAGGAGAATCGAGGAATGGTTAACAAGAAACCGCTGGTACTGGCCATTGGGGCCGGACTCGCCATGGTGGCCGTGGATGCCGCAGCGTTCGATATCAATCCGCGCGGCCGGTTCCATCTGGACTACGCCGCTCACAGCGAAGATAACGCCGAGCTCGGCGACGGGTTTCGGGTGCGCCGTGCCCGCATCGGACTGAACGGCAATATCGACGACGACTGGCGCTACCAGATCGAGTACGACTTCGCGGAAGACGGCTCGGCCGCCCGCGATGTCTACCTGCGCTACACCGGTTTCGACGCCGGCGACCTGACCATCGGCCACTTCAAGGTGCCGTTTGGCCTCGAGGAACTGACCAGCTCCAACAACATCACGCTGATCGAACGCTCGCTGCCGACCACGACGTTCGCCCAGTCGCGCCGCGTCGGTGTCGGTTACAGCGCCTCGGCCGACAACTGGACGGCCTCGGTGATGGGTTTCGGCCAGGGTTCCGGTTCCGGCACGCGTTCGACCGACGGCGACGAGGGTCTCGGCGTGGGTGGGCGGTTTACCTTCAACCCGATCAAGACCGACAACCAGCTGGTTCATCTCGGTATCGCCGCGACCTGGGAGCAGCCCGAGGATGACGGCATCGAGGAAGTCCGCTTCCGGACCCGCCCCGAGTCGCGTCCGACCAAGGTTCGCCTGGTCGACACCGGCTCCATCAGCGACGTCGACAACATCACCCAGCTTGGCCTGGAAGCTGCCTGGCAGTCGGGTCCGTTCTCGGTCCAGGGTGAGTACATCCGCTCTGATGTCAGCCGTGGCAACGGCGAGTCGGATGTCGACTTCAGCGGCTGGTACGTCAGCGGCAGCTGGGTGCTGACCGGCGAGTCACGCGGCTACCGCGGCGGCGTGTTCCGGGGTGTGTCCCCGAACCTGACCAGCGGCGCCTGGGAGCTGACCGCACGCTACAGCTCGGTCGATCTCGACGATACCCCGACCGTTTTCGGTGGCGAAGAGCAGAACTTCACGCTTGGCCTGAACTGGTATGCCAACGACCGCATCCGCTTCATGGCCAACTACGTCAATGTCGATTCCGAGCGCGGCGGGGTTTCCGACGACCCGCATATTTTCCTGATGCGCGCCCAGGTGGCATTTTGAGTGCCGACCATTCTGTATCGTTACATCCATCAATTGCCAGGAGATTCACCATGTTGAAAAAGATTTGTTCCGCCGGGATTCTCGGGGCCGCCATGGCGGTCACTGCCCCCATGGCCCTTGCCGAAGTCGATCCGGACCTGCCCGAGTACACCTCGGTTTCAGGGATTTCCGGCAACCTTTCGTCGATCGGCTCGGATACCCTCAACAACCTCATGACGCTTTGGGCCGAGGAGTTCCAGAGCATCTATCCCAACGTCAATGTCCAGATCCAGGGCGCCGGAACTTCAACCGCTCCGCCGGCCATGACCGAGGGCACGGCCAATTTCGGGCCGATGAGCCGTATGCCGCGTGACAGCGAGCAGCAGTCCTTCGAAGAGCGCCACGGCTATCCGATGACGGTGCTCGGTGTAGGCATCGACACCATTGCGGTGTTCGTCAACCGTGATAACCCGATCGAAGGCATGACGATCGAACAGGTCGATGCGGTGTTCTCCGAAACGCGTCGCTGCGGTGGTGCCGAGGACATCAACCGCTGGGGCCAGCTCGGTCTCGAGGGTGCCTGGGCCAACCGTGACATCACGCTTTACTCGCGTAACGCGGTTTCCGGTACCTATGGGTACTTCCGGCAGCACGCCATGTGCGATGGCGACTTCAAGAATGCCATCAACGAGCAGCCGGGATCGGCTTCCGTGGTCCAGGGCGTGGCCGAGTCGATCAACGGAATCGGTTACTCCGGCATCGGCTATGCCACTTCGGGCGTGCGCGCGATTCCGGTCGGCAACCCGCCGGTCGAGCCCACCGGTGAAACCGCGGCCGACGGCTCCTACCCGCTGGCACGCCTGCTGTACGTGGCTGTGAACAAGCACCCGAATCGTGAACTCGATCCGCTCGAGCGAGAATTCCTGCGCCTGGTGCTCTCGCGTCAGGGCCAGGAAGTGGTGGTTCGTGATGGCTATATCCCGCTGCCGGCTTCGGTCGCCCAGCGCTTCCGTGACGAGCTCGGCATCACCGAATAACCCTGCTATCGATTCGCCACTCGCCCGGACTCCGGGTGAGTGTGCGGGGACCAGATGGTTGTCATCAAGCTGTAACAAATCCTTCATAGACTGCGCGCGAGCGTTTTGGCAACGCGCTACAGTCCTTTCACACTGAGCCCAGGGCCCGATGTCCAGTTCTATCAGCTCTTCTTCGACGGGTAATTCCGGCGTGCCGAATGCCGAAAACCGTGTACGTCTCCGGCGGATTCGCGGCATCAAGGACAAGGCTACGCGGGTCATGGTATCGGTCGCCGGCTATGGCGTGGTGATCTCACTGGCGCTGATCTTTGTCTTTCTGTTTCTGGAGGTCGTTCCGCTTCTGCGCAACGCCAGCCTGGGAGAGGGGACGAGCTATATCAGCCCGGGCACCGATGGCGCCAACCTGCATCTTGCGAGCGAGCGCTACCAGGAAGCGGCCGTCCGGTTCGCCGACGATGGCACGCTGGCTTTTTTCGATCCGACCGACGGTCGCCATCTGGATGACTACCGGATCGACATTGGCGAGGCACAGATCGTCAGCTTTGCCAGCGCCGAGCCGCGCGCCCAGTTGGTCGCCTACGGCCTGTCCGAGGGATCGGCAGCCGTTGTCCGTCACCCTTACGAGGTTACGTACCCCGATGACCAGCGGTTGGTCACGCCGACGGTTGAATTTCCGCTCGGCGAGGAAGTGGTTCAAATCGATCCGGAGGGTCGACCGTTGAACCAGATTGCCATCCAGGAAGGCGGGCGTGGCATCGCGGTAGCTGCTTCGACCGCCGATGGACGCCTGTTGATGACCCGATATGTCAGCAGCCGGTCGCTCATGACCGGCGAGACTGAGCTGGAACGCCGCGATTACCAGCTGCCCCCGCCACCGGCGGCACCGACGCGCATCCTGGTCGATTCAACCATGCGCAATCTGCTGGTTGCCGACTCCCAGGGGTTTTTGCACTACTACGATGTCTCCAATCCGGACCAGGCTCGCTTGATGGACAGTCGGCGGGTGATGGCCAGCGATACGGCCAGTGTTACGGCCATGGAGTACCTGCTGGGCACCGTGTCGATCATTGTCGGCGGCAGCGATGGTTCGGTTGCCCAGTATTTTCTGGTGCGCGACGACAACAACATCGGGCGAATCACGCGTATTCGTGAATTCCGGCAGCACCCGGCTGCGATCACCACGATTTTTCCGGAGTTCACGCGCAAGGGGTTCGCGGTTGGCGATGCCGCCGGCTATATCGGGCTGCACTACGGCACATCAGCCAGTACGCTGCTTCTCAAGCAGGTTTCGGAAAACCCGATTCGCAATGTCTCGATTGCGCCGAGAAATAATGCGCTGCTTTACACCGATGGTACCGGAGAGATTCACTACCGGGAGTTGTGGAACAGGCATCCAGAGTCCTCACTTACCGCGCTCTGGAACAAGGTCTGGTACGAGGGGCGATCCCGCCCGGATTATGTCTGGCAGTCTTCCTCGGCAACCGATGAGTTCGAATCGAAATTCTCGCTGGTTCCACTGACGGTCGGTACCCTCAAGGCAGCCTTCTACGCGATGCTTTTCGCGATGCCGCTGGCGATTTTCGGAGCCATCTACACGGCCTATTTCATGTCTCCGAAGATGCGTGGCTTCGTCAAGCCGACCATCGAGGTCATGGAAGCACTACCGACGGTGATTCTCGGTTTTCTTGCCGGGCTCTGGATGGCGCCGTTCATGGAGAGCCACCTTCCAGCGGTGTTCTCGATACTGGTCCTGATGCCGCTTTTCTTTCTGTTGACCGCGAGATTGTGGCTGAGTCTTCCTGATCGCGTGCGCCAGGCTATACCCTCAGGCTGGGAAGCGGGGATCCTGATCCCGGTCGTGCTGTTTACCGGGTGGCTGTGCGTGACGATGAGCCCGATTGTCGAAGTCTGGCTTTTCAATGGAGACATGCGGCAGTGGCTGACGGATGTCGGCATCACCTACGACCAGCGCAATGCCATGGTGGTCGGTATCGCCATGGGGTTTGCCGTCATTCCGACCATTTTTTCGATTGCCGAGGACGCCGTCTTCAACGTGCCGAAGCACCTGACCCAGGGTTCTCTTGCGCTCGGGGCAACCCCCTGGCAGACGGTTCTGGGGGTGGTCATTCTGACTGCCAGCCCGGGGATTTTCTCGGCCGTCATGATCGGGTTTGGCCGTGCTGTCGGCGAGACCATGATCGTGCTCATGGCGACCGGCAACAGCCCGGTCGTCAACTTCAATATCTTCGAAGGCATGCGCACATTGTCGGCCAATATCGCGGTGGAAATGCCGGAAGCTGCGGTCGGAAGTACGCATTACCGATTGTTGTTCCTGGCCGCCCTCGTCCTGTTCGGGTTCACCTTCGTGCTCAACACCATCGCCGAAATCGTGCGTCAGCGGTTGCGTGCGAAGTACTCGTCACTGTGAGGTGGGGGATGACTGAAAAGTGCCAGAGTGGCGCGTTGGCGAAAGCGCCCAAGGGTTCGATTTCCTCGACCGTTGAATCGATACAAATGAATTGTGAAAAGAATGAGGAGCTGACCATGGTCGTCGATTTCCGGCCCCTTCGCGCCGGAGGTGAGCCGTGAAAAAATGGTTCAAGAGCGGTGATCCATGGATCTGGCTGATCGGCGGGGCAGTCAGTATCAGCGTCGTGATGGTCGTTGGCCTGCTTTTGCTGATTGCCGCGCGCGGTCTCGGACACTTCTGGCAGCCACCCATCATTCAGACGGCGTTCGACGATGGTAACGAGCGTGTCGAGATTCTCGGCACCATACGCAATACCGAGACGGTGACGGCGCAGTCGGTGCGTGAGGCTGGTTACGAAGTTCCGGAAGATCAGGAGATCGTCAGGCGGTACCTGTTCAAACTGGGCAATCGGGACCTGACAGGTCGCGATTTTCAATGGTTTGTTGGTGATCACCTGGCTGAATTCACCCACCCGGACGATGCGTTGCGTCTCGAGCGCCGCGAGTGGGGAGACTTCTACGGTTTCCTGGTTGCCGTCAAGCAGGATGGCGAGATCATCGCCGAGGGTGATGCCGCCTTCGACGTGCTCGACGAGCGCCTCGATCGCAGCAATGAGCTGGTGCAAGGGACCACCCATCTCGAGCGTTACGATATCGGGCAGATCAACCGGGGTATCGAGCAACAGCGCCTCGAGCGGCGACGTGTGGAGATGGACGATGCGCTGAGCGAGGCAGAAAGGTCCGACCGTTTCGCCGAAATCGAGGCCGAAGTAGCCAGGCTCAATGCGGAATATGACGAGCTCTACCAGGAACTTCAGTTGCTGCGCGCCAGTGCGCGGCGTGATTCTCTGGTCGCTGAAACTGCCTCGGGTCGGTCAGTCGAGATCAATCTGGCCGACGTGGTACGCGCGACCCGCGCCAACACCATGAGTCCGGTAGACAAGGTTGTCGAGTATGGTGAGCGTTTCTGGGAGTTCCTCTCCGGCTATCCACGCGAGGCAAATACCGAGGGCGGTATTTTCCCGGCGATTTTCGGTACGGTGATGATGGTGATCATCATGTCGATCGTGGTGACTCCG
>CAYQJJ010000041.1:0-15413 GCA_964417745.1 uncultured Wenzhouxiangella sp. | reverse complement strand
CGATTTCGTCATCCGCCGGGCCGACGGCCTGGTTGCCTACCAGCTTGCCGTCGTTGTCGACGACGCCGCGGCCGGCATTACCGAGGTGGTGCGCGGCTCGGACCTGATCGACTCCACTGCACGCCAGATTCATGTCTACCGTTGCCTGAACCGGCCACTGCCGGAGTGGCTGCATCTGCCCCTGATCGTCGACGAAAACGGTGACAAGCTCAGCAAATCCCGGGCCGCCGATCCGGTCAATCAGCTCCAGCCCGAAGCCACCCTGCGCCTGGCATTGCGTGCGCTCAATCACGAACCATCGGCCAGTGCGCGCACGCTGGATGCGCTCTGGAGCTGGGCTCTGAAACACTGGGATGAGCAACGCATCGGTACCGATCCGGTCGCGGTCGGGGTTCATCCGGGTTGAGCTGGGCGCTATACTCGTCAGGATGACCGAGGCCAAAACGACAACGACAAGCCGATGAATCCGAATTACCTGGATTTCGAGCAGCCCATTGCCGAGCTCGAAGCCAAAATCAGCGAACTGCGCAACGTCGGTTCGGACAATGCCATCAACCTGGAGGAGGAGATCCGGCGCCTGGACCAGAAGTGCCAGGAGCGCACCCGCGCCATCTTCTCGGGTCTTAGCGAATGGCAGATTTCGCAGCTCGCGCGCCATCCCCAGCGGCCGCACACACTCGACTACATCCCGATGATCTTCGATCGTTTCGAGGAGTTGCACGGTGATCGCCATTACGGCGACGACCGCGCCATCGTCGGTGGCCTGGCCTCGCTGGAAGGCCGTGGCGTGATGGTCATCGGCCAGCAGAAGGGGCGCGACACCCGCGAAAAGGTGTTTCGCAACTTCGGCATGCCACGCCCGGAGGGCTACCGCAAGGCGCTGCGGCTGATGCACATGGCCGAGCGCTTCGAGCTGCCCGTCATTACCTTCATCGATACCCCCGGTGCCTACCCCGGCGTGGGCGCCGAGGAACGCGGGCAGTCCGAGGCCATCGCGCGCAACCTCTCGGTGATGTCGCGACTCGGAGTGCCGATCCTGTGCAACGTCATCGGCGAGGGTGGCTCCGGTGGCGCGCTGGCGATCGGTGTTGGCGACCGTACCAACATGCTCCAGTACAGCATCTACTCGGTGATCTCCCCCGAAGGCTGCGCCTCGATTCTGTGGAAAAACGCCAACAAGGCCGAAAGTGCTGCCGAAGCGATGGGGCTGACCGCCAGCCGACTGAAAAGCCAGGGCCTGATCGACAAGATCATCAAGGAGCCACTCGGCGGCGCGCACCGTTCCCCGCCCGAAGTGGCGGTGCGCATCAAGGAAACCCTGCTTGCCCAGCTCGACGCACTGTCGGCCCAGCCGCGGTCCGAGCTGCTGCAGGCGCGCTACCAGCGCATGATGAGCTTCGGTGCCTTCGAGCGGGGCTGACCCCGGCCCGGCATGATCGACCGTGCCGACAAGCGCTGACAGGCCATCCGCCCGGCTTTTGCCGGCACCTGACCAACTGCCTGGGAGCGGGCGCATCCTGATTGCCTTCAGCGGCGGACCGGACTCGGTCTGCCTGGCCTCCCTGCTTGCTGCCGATTCCGCCGGCCGGGCGCTGACCGCGATCCACGTCGACAACGGTCTCGACCGCAATAGCCACCAGCGTGCCCGCCAGGCGGTTGCCATCGCCGCGGACCTGGGCATCGACTGCCGGATCGAAACCGTCGACATCGCAGCCGGGGGCGGACTCGAGGCGCGCGCCCGGAGCGCGCGCTACCAGGCCCTGGAACATCACCTGCAACCCGAAGAGGTCTTGCTGACCGCCCACCAGGCCGATGATCAGGCCGAGACCATTCTGATGCGCCTGCTGCGCGGCGCCGGAACGCGCGGCCTGGCCGGTATTCCGCGCCAGCGCCGCTTCGGCGACGGATGGCTGTGCCGCCCCCTGCTCGACTGGTCACGCGAGGAGGTCTGCGAGTGGCTCGAGCATCACGACCTGCCCTGGCTGGACGACCCGGCCAATCATCAGCCCGCTTTTGACCGCAACTACCTCCACCAGGAAATCATGCCGAGGCTCGAGGCGCGCTGGCCGGGCGCGCGCCAGGCCATTCGTCACAGCGGCAAGCTGTGCGCCGAAGCCGCCGAACTGGTCGCATTGCGGGCCGCCGAAGACCTCGAGACCGCCGGCGGACCCGAGGAGCGCATCAAACGCGACACCCTGGCCGGCCTGACGCGCTTTCGCCGCGCCGAGACCCTGCGTCTGTGGCTCGAAACCCGCGGCGCCCCTCCCCCGCCGGCGCCGCGCCTGCTCGAGTTTCTCGACCAGCTCGAGCGCACCGGGCCCGACGCGCACCCGGAATTGCGCTGGAATCAGCACGCCGTCCGTGCCAGCCGGGATTGGGTCTGGCACGAGACCGGCGTGGAACCCGACCCGGACTGGCAGGCGTGGTGGGATGGCCGCAAGCCTCTCGAACTACCCGGCGGCCTGGGCAGGCTGCGTCTGACCGCCCCCGGGCTGATCGAACCTTTCCGAGTCTGCTTCGGCCGGCCGGGTGAGCGTATCGAACTCGGCGACCCGCCGCGTCCGAAAGCGGTCAGCGAACTGCTGGCCGCTGCCGGTATTCCGGCCTGGCATAGACCGCGCTGGCCGCGACTGTGGCGGGACGGGCAACTATTGGCCGTGGGTGATCGCTGGCTCGAGCCGGGACTGGCCGCCGAGCTTTGTGAAATGGGCAGTGGGCTGGTGTGGGAAGGCGGCTTGTTCGGCTCCGCGCTGCGGTTAGAATAGCGTCATGAGCGAACCCGAAAACAACGAACCGGTCGATTTCGAATCCTCGCTCGGCGAGCTCGAGCAGCTGGTCGAACAACTGGAATCCGGCGAGCTGAGCCTGGCTGACTCGCTGGAGCGTTTCGAGCGCGGCGTAAAGCTCAGCAAACATTGCCACACCATGCTCGACGAAGCGCGCCGGAAAGTCGAAATCATGACCCGCAACGACGACGAAGACAGCGCAGTAGCGTTCGAGCCCGACAACGACGCCGACTGACCCTGCCTTATTCACCACACTGCCTGCTGCGACACTCCCAGGCACTGCGTCTGGACGCGTCTCGCGACGGAAGAGGCAGGCTGAGCCGTCACCCGGTCAGCAGCATGGGCCGGCCCGCCCGGAGATCGTGCGAAAGGTCAGGTTGATGCGCGGCCCCACCGGCCGGCGCGTACGCGGCAGTTGATGCAGCCAGTGCGCCTGCACCGAGCCGGCCATGACCAGCAGGCTGCCGTTAGCCAGGTCGATCTTCAGCGACTTGCCACCCGCGCGCGGCTTGAAAGAAAACCGCCGTTCGGCCCCCAGGCTCAGCGAAGCAATCACGGGTTCATCGCCCAGTTCGGGTTCATCGTCGGCGTGCCAGCCCATGGCGTCCGCACCATCGCGATACAGGTTGCACAGCACGCTGTTATGGGTCCGGCCCGTTGCTTCGGCAACGTCCTCACGCACCCGCGCCAGCCCGCGGCCCCAGCCCGGAGCCGTCAACGACAGCCCCGAATAGGTGTAGCGCAGGCCGGCATTCCCGTAAAACGCGGTCAGCCGAGGCTGTGCCACCG
Organism: uncultured Wenzhouxiangella sp.; assembly: GCA_964417745.1. Taxonomy (GTDB): domain Bacteria; phylum Pseudomonadota; class Gammaproteobacteria; order Xanthomonadales; family Wenzhouxiangellaceae; genus Wenzhouxiangella. The sequence continues at coordinate 11,838 of CAYQJJ010000041.1, read as the reverse complement.
AACGTCCGAAAAGCCGGATCGAGTACTGCTGCCAGGAGATTTCCGCGCCCAGTCGCTCGAACAGTTCATCGGCTGTCTCCGGAGGATAAAAATCAGGCCAGTACAAAAGCTGCCCATCCGGCGGCAGATCGATACGCTCGGGCTCGGCAACGACCTTCATTTGCGACATGTTCCAGAGTGCTAATATTCAGCTCGCATGGAGAGTGTAGCAATCCAATACTGGAGAAAAGCATGAAGAAATGTACCCGCCGAGACGTTTTCAAGCTCGCCGGCGCCGGATCGCTGGCGCTGCTGCTGCCGACCCTGACACGCATGTCCGGTGGCCAGGCCTGGGCTGAGGAACGTCTCGACCCCGAAAGCAGTCAGGCCAGGGCGCTGGGTTATGTGCACCACTACGACGAGGTCGACCCCGACCAGTGGCCGCGCTACCAGGAAGGCCAGATCTGCGCCAACTGCCAGCTCGCCCAGGGCGACCTGTCGGCCGACTGGATGGGCTGCAGCATCTTCCCCAACAAGAAAGTGGCCCACGATGGGTGGTGCAACGCCTGGGTGCAGCGCCAGGGCTGATCAGCGCGAGCGCGCCAGCAGCCACCACGACAACACCGCCAGTGCAACCGGTGGCCCCAGCGCCACCGGGATCACCGGCCAACGCAACACCAACCCGGCGTAGCTGACCACCTCTGCTGCCATTTGATAGCCGAGACCGATCGCCAGGGCGCTGACAATACGAACACTCGCCGCCCGGCTTTTCAGCGGCACGGCCGCCATAGCCATGGCGATCAGCACCATACCCAGGCAGGCCAGCGGCAGCGCCAGGCGCCGCCACAACACCATTTCGAACTCGGCCACCTCCTGGTCGCGCGCGTTCAATGTGTCGACGTACTGCCACAATTCGTAGAGCGGCAACCCGGCCGGCGGACTGAGCAGCAGCTCGAGCTGGCGACCCGAGAGAAAGGATTCCCAACGCAGGGTATCGAGCCTCTCGACGAACCCGGCCTGGCCAAGCAGCGAAAAGTCGCGGATGCGAACCTGCTCCAGCGACCACTGCCCGGTATCGAGAATCAGCGCCTGCTCGGCGTGAACGTGGCGCGCCAATCCACCATCGTCGGCAAACTCATAGATATCGACCTCGGTGGGAATGCGCCCAAGGCGCAGGCTCTGGACATTGAGAAACTCATCGCCCTGGCGCACCCACAACCCGTGCCAGGGATGCCACAGACCACTCTCCCCCAACGAGGCACCCATCAGGCGCTCCGGGCCCTCGTGCAGCAACGGCGTTACCCACTGCAGCGCGGCCAGGGCCAGCAGGGCCAGCGCGAACCCCGGTGCCAGCGCAATCGCAGTGAGATTCCAGATCGACACTCCCGAGGCGCGCATGACGGTCAGCTCGCTGCGCGCCTGAAAGACGCTCATGGTCGCGGCCGTGGCCAGCACCGCGATGACCGGCAGCAGGTCCAGAAGTCCGTCGGGCACCACCCGCAAGGCCTGGAGCGCCATCAGCAGCACGTCGACCGAACCGCTCATGCCGTCTTCGAGACGTTCGAGCAACTCGAGCAGCCACAGCAATGACCCCATGGCCAGCGCCGTGACCAGATAGGTCAGCAGCAGGCGGCGGATGATGTAGCTGGCCAGCAGGCTCATAACGGTGCTCCCGGGCCGCGCTGTACCAGCCAGTAGCGGATCATCAGGCCCAGCAACACCAGCAACGGTGCCAGGAACGCACCGGGCCAGAGCATCAGCGTGCCCTGTTCGAGCCAGTTGATGAACACCCCAAGGACACTGAAATAGACAGTACCGAGGATGGTTGCCGACAGGACGCGGGCCGACTGACCCAGCCGCGGGTTGATCCGGCTCATCGCCACGGCTGCCAGCGACAGCACGAGGACCGACAGCGGCGCGACCAGACGCCACTGCAATTCGGCCTGCTCGATCAATTCCGGCGAGCCCACCAGTTCCGACATCGACATGGCGCGCCGCAGTTGTTCGCGTTCGGGCGGCGCGACGGCCGGCACCAGGGTCTCGAAGCGATCGAAGCGGCCGATCAGGTCACGGCCACCCTCCGGGCTCAGCCGATAGCTGTGCACGTTGCCGGTCAGAACCAGTCGGTAGGTTTCGGCATCGTCGCGCTCCTGCTCGAGGCGCTCGGCGCGCAACATGCTCGAGTAGTCATCCTCGCGCTGATGCACCATCACATCATCGAGCCCGCCATCGCTGCGGCCCTCGGCGTAGATCAACCACTGCTGGTCGCCGACCTGAAAGCGCCCCGGCTCGATGCGCTCGAGGTCGATCTGTTCGGCCAGACCACGCTCCATGGCGTAGATCGTGGCGTAGGCCCAGGGCCGATAGACCATCGACAGGGCCGCGGTGAGCGCCGCGGCCAGCATCACCCAGAGCCCCAGCGCCAGGAGAATGCGCCGTCGACCGCCGCCGGCCGCGGCCAGGGCGGTGATTTCGTGCGCGGCCTGCAGCCGTCCCAGGCCGATGACGATCCCCAGCAGCAGCGAAATCGGCACCAGCGTGTCGAGAAACAGGCCGATGCGCAAACCACCGAGCTGCGTGACCACGGCCATGGGCAGACCCTCGACAGCGGCACGGGCCAGGAACTGGCCGGCATAGAAGATCAGGATGACCAGCAACAGGAAGACGAAAACGCCGATCACCGGACGCAGGATTTCACGCGCGAGGTAGCGCTCGAGGATCATTGGCCCGGCTCCGGGGCAACCAGTAGCGGCTCCACCAGCGCAAGGTCGGCCGGAGAATCCACATCCACGGCGGCCAGCGGGTCGTCAATCGATACCGGAGCAAGCCCGATACCCAGTCGATCCGACAGCGCGCCGAACGCGCTCGCCATATCCAGTCGCCCGGTCAGGTAGCGGCCCAGGTTGGCCCAGCCCAGCAAAGCGACGATGCGCCAGGGCCGTTTGCGTTGCTGCTCGACCGTGCGCCAGGAGGCCACCAGCGAGCGACCGGCGGCGGCGGAAAACTCGAACAGATTAGTTCCGCAGATGCTGCGATCACTGAAACGATAGCGCGTGCGACGATTGTCCGGAAAGCGCTCGGCAACCAGTGCCCAATCGACCACACCGACCCGGAAATCCCTGGCCCCGACACCATCGGGCGCCATTCGATCGAGCCAGGCATGCCGGAGCAGGGGGTGATCGGCGGTCACCAGCATCAGGCGCTCCCGGTCGCTCACCTGCGCAGCAGCAATCGCCGCGGCCACGCTCTGGCTGGGTGATGGTTCCGGGTCGACCCGCAGCAGGCGATCAGCATCAACGCGGCTGCAGTCGATGGCCGCGAGGTAATCCGGCGCGCCCGGTGACAGCAGGATGATGCGCCCGCACCCCGGCCAGGCGGAGAGCGTGTCGAGCACCCGGGTGAGCATCGCCCGCCCGGCTACCGGAACCAGTGTCTTGCCCGATACCCCGGCGGCCCGGGCCAGCGGGTCGCCGGGGCCACGGTCGCCGGCGAGCACGATCACGTCGATGGCGTCGCGGTCGTTCACGTCGATAGATCCCGCTCGAACAGGCGATAGCGTTTGTACAATCGGCCACCCATGGATTCGATTAGTGATTTCATGCCCTGGTTGGTCTCGAGAATCCAGGACAGCTCGACCTGCCGGATGCCGTCTTCGGCAAGAGCCCCACGCACCCGGTCGATCATACCGAAACTGATTGCCGCGCCCTGCGGGCCACGCTGAAATTTCTGGCGAACCCCCATCAATGGGACGCGCGCGGTTCTCGCCCGGCGACGCTTGATGCGCCACAGCAGGCGCATCCACCCGGTCGGCAACAGGCGCCCATCGAGGTCTCTGATCAACTCGTTGATATTGGGGAGAGCGACGATGAAACCGGCCGCCTCGCCATCGACTTCGGCAATCGCTGTGTAGCCCGGGCGAATGATCTGGCGCAGTTCCTGGCCCATGGCACGAAATTCCGGCTCGGTCAGTCCCACGAAGCCCCAGTTGCGTGCCCAGGCATCGTTGAAGATGTCACGCAGCAGGTCGATCTCGGCTGCCCATTTGGAGAAGTCCATCGGCCGGAGACGAACCCGCCGCCCGGCGCGCTCGAGGAGCCGCTGCATGGGCGCCGGTGCCGGGAAATCCGGCGGCATCAGATAGGCGAGCAAATCCATGCACGGGCGCATCCCGGCATCGGCGATGCGCTCGGCGTAGAACGGTGGTGCATGGTTCATCATGACCATCGGTGGGTCCTCGAAGCCCTCGACGAGCAACCCGCAGGACTGGTTGATACCCAGGTCGAAGGGCCCGCGCATCAAGCCGCAGCCCGAGGCTGCAAGCCAGCCTGCGGCGGTGTCGAGCAGGGCTTCGGTGACTGCGCGGGAGTCGATGCTCTCGAACTGGCCGAAATAACCGACTCTGCGACCGTCCTCGGGCGGGTGAAGGCGATCGATCTGGGCGCTGATGGTGCCGACCGGCCGGCCGTTGTAGTGCGCCAGAAAACGCTCCGCCGTGGCGTGCTCGAACCAGGGGTTGCGTGCCGACCACTGGCGTCGCCGTTCGATGCGCAGCGGCTCGACCCAGTGACGATCACCGCCCTGGACTCGCCCAGCGAGCTCGAAAAAACGGCGTTTTTCGGCGCGGCTGCGAACCGGCTCGACTCTCAACCCACCGGGCCGGACCGTACTTTTGGAGGGATTTGCCATGGATTCCGGCGCTATCAGGTCATTTCGGCGAGAATGTCTCACCAATCACCGGGGTGAGGGGCAACATCATGGTTTCGCAACCCGTTGGACAACGAATAGGCCATTTTCCATGTTTCCATTATTCAGGCGGTCGCATATAATGGCAGGTTATTGTGCGACTATAATAAGAATCCCCTGCGGGACGCTACAACAAGAAGGGATACCACAACTTTGATGCAGCATCCTACTCCGACCAATAATTCCCTGCCCCTCAAGACCACTGGCTATCGTAGCCTGGCAGAGGCTCTGGATTATGCCGCCAAGGGCACCACTGGCTGCAATTTCTACAGTGGCCGGGGCTCGCTTTCGACGGTTCTGACCTATTCCGAACTGCGCGAACAGGCCATCGATCTGGCCCACCGGCTGCATGGCCTGGGCCTGAAGCGCGGCAGTACCGTCGCCCTGGTTGCCGACACGCACCCGCATTTTCTGGTGCTGTTCTTCGCCTGTCAGTACGCCAGCCTGGTGCCCGTGCCGCTGCCGGCCGCGGTTCACCTGGGCGGCCGCGAAGCTTTCGTCGCTCATCTGCGCGCCATGCTCCAGGATTGCCGCGCCAGTGCCGCATTCGCCCCGGAAAGCTTTGCCGGCTTTCTGTCCGAAGCTTCCGAAGGGCTGGACCTCGAGGTGAGCGGCACGCTCGAAGCATTCCAGGCGCTCGAGCCGGCTGCCGAGTTGCCGGCGCCGCCACAGCCTGAAGAGCTGGCCTACCTGCAGTACACATCCGGCAGCACGCGGTTCCCGCGCGGCACCATGATTTCCCAGCGCGCCGTACTCAACAACCTGTCCGGAATCCTGCAGTACGGCGTCCAGATCCGGCGCGGCGATCGCTTCATGTCGTGGCTTCCGTACTACCACGACATGGGCCTGGTCGGACTGATACTCGGCCCGGTCGTATCGCAGCTTTCGGTCGATTACCTCGGCACCCGCGAATTCGCGATGCGCCCACGGCTATGGCTGAGCCTGATGTCGCAGAATCGGTCGACGATCTCGTTCAGCCCGCCGTTCGGCTACGCCCTGTGCGCTCGCCGGCTGCGTGCCAACGACCTCGAGAAATTCGACCTTTCAGCCTGGCGCGTCGCCGGCGTCGGTGCCGAGATGATTCGTCCGGCCTGGCTGCGGCGCTTTGCCGATGCGCTCGCGCCTGCCGGCTTCGCCAACGTCGCATTTCTGCCCTGCTACGGCATGGCCGAGTGCTCGCTGGCGGTCAGCTTCGCACCGCTGGCCCAGGGCCTGGAGGTTGATCGCCTCGACGCCGACGTGCTGGCCGACCAGCGCCGAGCCGAGCCCCTCGGCCCGGAAGGCGGCGAGCAGCGGGTCAGCGAATTCGTCAACTGTGGCCGCCCTCTGCCGGAATACGAGGTCGAAATCCGCGGCTCCGACGGGCAGATCGTTCCCGAGCGCCACTGCGGCGTCGTGTTCCTGCGCGGGCCCAGCGTGATGAACGGCTATGCCAACAACCTCGAGGCCTCGAAGCTCGCACTGACCGACGACGGCTGGCTCAACACCGGCGATATCGGCTACCGCGCCGGCGACGCTCTGTTCATTACCGGGCGCGCCAAGGACCTGCTGATCATCAACGGGCGCAACATCTGGCCCCAGGACCTCGAATACGTTGCCGAACAACAGCCCGAGGTTCGCGCCGAGGACGCTTCGGCCTTCTCCATACCCGGTGAGGATGGCTCGGAAGTCGCCGTGCTGGTCGTCCAGTGCCGGGAGCGCGACGCATTCCGCCAGGCCAGCCTGGTCGAGCGCCTCAAACAGCGCATCCAGTCCGAATTCGGCATCGCCTGCCTGATTGAACTGGTGCCCCTGCACACCCTGCCACGCACATCCTCCGGCAAGCTCTCCCGCAGCGGCGCACGCCTCGACTTTCTCAAGCGCAACGGGCTGGAAGATCGCCAGGTCCTGCCGCGCGAGCTGGTCGATCGCACCCCGCATACCGAAGCCGCCGAGGACACCCGGGAGCACTGACCGCCGGTCCCCATGGCCACCATCGCGCTGACCGGCGCCACCGGATTCGTCGGCGGAGTTACCCTCGAGCGCCTGGTCGCCGGTGGTGAACGGGTTCGGGCACTGGCCCGACCCGGCCGCGTACTGCCCGGACACGACTCGCTCGAAATCATCAACGGCTCGCTCGAGTCCGATGCCGCCCTGGAGAACCTGGTTGCCGACTGCGATGCCGTCATCCATCTCGCTGGCGCGATAAGCGGACGGACCTACGCTGATTTCGCCCGAACCAACGTCGAAGGCTGCCTCCGCCTCGCTCAGGCGATCAACCGATCCGCCAGACCCAACGCCCGGGTAGTCCACGTCTCGACGCTGGCAGCCCGGGAGCCCGGGCTGTCGGACTACGCGGCCAGCAAGCGTGCCGGCGAGCAGGTGATAACCGAATGTGGGCGCGACTGGGTGATGCTGCGCCCACCGGCCGTCTACGGTCCGACCGACCCGGCACTGGCGCCACTCTGGAAGAGCCTGGCCCGCGGCTGGCTGCCACGCATCGGCAGCCGGCAGGGGCGCTTTTCCATCCTGCACGTCGACGACCTCGCCGATGCCCTGCTGGCCCTGTGCCGCGCCAGTGACCGACCCCGCGTAACCTGCTGCCTGCACGACGGCCAGCCCGGTGGCTACAGCTGGGACGAGGTCGCGAACCTGGCGGCGCAAGCGCGTCAGCGCCGCGTGCGCACGCTGCCGGTACCGCGTGGCATACTCTCGCTCACCGCCCGGGGCATGCAGGCGGGAGCTCGCCTGATCGGCCGGGGTGCACCGGTTCTGAGCCCGGGCAAGGTTCGTGAACTCACCCATCCGGACTGGGTCTGCGATAATACCGAGCTGCCCGGATGTCCCGACTGGAAACCCAAACTGCGCCTGGCCGACGCGCTTGACACGCTGCCGGGCTGGAGCCCGAATTCATGAGCGACACGCGATCGACCATCCACCAGGCCATCGAGGACGCGCTGGCCGAAGCCCTTCCGGAACTCGAAAATGTCGACTGGGATCGCGCGCTGACCGGCGAGCTCGGGCTGGAATCGGTCCAGGTCATGAACCTGGTCATGGAAATCGAGGACAACCTCGATATTTCCGTGCCGATCGATGCACTGGCCGACATCCAGACACTCAATCAACTCACCGAAAAGCTGATACCGCTGGTCGAGGGCCGCCCGGCGTGAGCATTTTCGACAAGTTCGAGCGCCTGGCCGCCGCACGCGCCGAGCTCGGCAACACCGAGCCCGCGCCAATCGCCACCCCGATCGACCGGGTGCTCTCGGCTACCCGCGGTGAAATCGGCGGACGCGAAGTGATCCTGGCCGGGACCAACAACTACCTTGGGCTGACCTTTCACCCCGAAGTGGTCGCCGCGGCGCGCGAGGCGCTCGAGCGACAGGGTACCGGCACCACCGGTTCACGCATGGCCAACGGCAGCTACAGCGAGCACGCCTCGCTGGAGCGAGAGCTCGCCGCGGCGTTCGGCTGGGCCTCGGCCATCGTGTTCTCGACCGGCTACCAGGCCAATCTGGGAACGCTCTCGGCGCTGGCCGGCCCGGAGGACTACCTGCTGGTCGATTCCGACAGCCACGCCAGCATCTACGATGGCTGCCGCCTCAGCAGCGCCAGGACCATCCGCTTTCGCCATAACGACCCGGACAATCTCGACCGTCGCCTGAGCCGCCTCGGTGATGAAGCACAGCGCGCGATCGTGGTCGTCGAAGGGCTCTATTCGATGCTGGGCGACCAGCCTCCGCTGGCCGAGTTCGTCGAGGTCAAGAACCGCCACAATGCCTGGCTGCTGGTCGATGAGGCCCATTCCTTCGGGGTCTTCGGCGAGCGCGGACTCGGCCTGGCCGAACAGTGCGAACTGCTCGCCGAAGTCGACTTCGTGGTCGGCACGTTCTCGAAGAGCCTGGCCGGCGTGGGCGGCTTCTGCGTCAGCCCGCACCATCAGCTAGAGCTGATGCGCCTGGCCAGCCGCCCGTATATCTTTACCGCCTCACCGGCGCCGGCAACCATCGCCGCAACCCGCCAGGCGCTGAAGCAGCTGCTGAACGGGCAGCCACTACGTGCCCAGCTCGAGCGCAACATGCAGCGCCTGCACCAGGGGGCCGCGGATCTTGGTCTCAGCCTCGGCAGCCCGCAGCCCGGCCCGGTGCTGGCCATCATCCTGCCCGATCGGGCGAGCGCGCTGTCGCACTGGCAACGCCTGCTCGAGGCCGGCGTCTACGCCAACCTGATGATCCCGCCGGCCACCCCGGCAGGCATGAACCTGCTTCGTATATCGCTGAGCGCGGCCCACAGCGACGCCGATATCGAACACATCCTCAGCGCCCTGGGTTCACTCTGAACCTGCCTCGTTCCGTCGCTGAGGGCAAGGGTGGCAAGCAAGGCAGGCTGAAACACTACCAGTGCTCGACAATCGTCTTGCGCTCCAGCGGGTCCATCCGGGCGATGGTGTCGTCGGCGTAGTAGGAATCGCTGCGGATCGCCTCCGTCGAGATCTCGGCGAAGATGCAGCCCTTGCGGGTACGAAAGGCATGCAGCTGATCGCGCTCGACGAGGAGCTTGTCGCCGGGCTCGAGGTGGATGATGTCGCCTTCCAGGTCCACCTCCAGATCACCCCAGAGCAAGTGGAAGGTTTCTTCCTTGTGCTTGTGCTTGTGATGCGGATGCTTCTGCCCCGGCAACATGATCAGGAACTTGTTGCAATACTCCCGGTTGATCGAGTTGATCAGCACGCAACCGGTCTCGCGGAAGCGGTCGAGCCCGTAATGGTGGGAGACCTCGATGCTGATGTCGTCACCGAGCGCGATGCCGGCCTCGTAAAGCTGACCCTTGGCATCGTGCAGGATGCCGCGCAGCTGGGTGGTCTGGTCCTGGCGGGCGTGCTCGAACAGCGCTTCATCGGGCTTGTAGTCGCGTGTCGCCTCGTAATGAGCGCGATAGCGGCCGAACTGACCCGAAGTCAGCTGGCCGTCCTCGCAGGGCATGGCGAAGTAGACATCCTCGCGCGAGACGGTCTCCCCCTTGCCGATTGCACGCCTGGCGAACACCCCGCGCTGGAGCTGCAGCAGCGACTCGTACTCGGCCTGGCTGACGTGCTTGTCGTCGTCGACCCCGGCGATGGCACGCGCCCGCTCGGCCGCCGCGATCCACTCGCCCGCCTGCTCCGGATTCATTGAGTACTGGTTCAGTGAAATGGTATCGGTCTCGACGCCGAAGTGACGCTCGAGCAGGCGCGCGCCCTTGGCCACGGCAACCATTACCACCTCGGTGTTGTCGGGCGCTTCATGGCCCGAGTAGCCGATCGACACATACGGATAGCGGCGCACCATCTTGGCCATGAAGTTCATGGCGTGCTGCTCGGGCGGGGTCGGATACAGCGACACGCAGTGCATGATCGCCAGCTCCGGAACGCGCTTGTGCAGATAGGTAACGAGGTTGTCGATCTCGTAGATCGACAGCCCGCCGGTCGACGCGATAACCGGCTTGTTGGCCGCCGCGATCTCCTCGATCAGCGGCCAGTCGGTGGCCGAACAGCTGGCCACCTTGATGATGTCGATGCCCAGCGCCTGGCAGAGCCCGACCGAGGACTCGTCGAACGGTGTCGCCACGCTGACCAGCCCGGATTCGCGCATGTGATCGACAAGCTGGCGGAACTGGCCCTCGTCGAGCCGTGTGCTCTCGAAGCGCGGGATGTGCTTGATGTCTTCGCGCCCCCGGGCTGCCGGGTGGATGAAGCTGTCGAGCTCGCGGAACTGCAGCTTGACCGCGGCCCGAACCCGATGCTCGCGCGCCAGCTTCGCAGCGGCATCGATGATCTTCAAACCGTGGGCCACATCACCCTGGTGATTGTTGGCCATCTCGAAGATATGCAGGTTCTCGAAAATTTCGCTCATGAGGGATCCGGCTCCGGGTTGGTCAGTGGTTGGTCTTGAATTCCGCACAGCGCCAGCGCCTGATCGAGCCCGACCTGGCGGTCGTCGACATAGTAATCGGCCGGCGGTTTGCCGAAATGAAGTTCGTGGTAGCGCACGCCCCAGCGCGCAAGCTGATCGGCGGTCACCCGCGACCAGTCCTTGCCGGTGCCCGAGCCGCGCGCGGTAAACAGGATGATTTCGCAGCCATGGTCGAACAGCGCGTTGACGCGCGCGATGTTGTCCGGGATGGGTCCGGCCTGTTCGTAGTCGAGCGCCGGAACCGCTTCGGCGAGGACACCGTCGATATCCACCACCAGGCGGCGCGGCCGACCGCCCTGCCCCGGGCTGTCCGGCTGTCGCTGGCCGCTGCTGCGCTCGGCCAGCTCGCTTTCGACACGCGCGATATCTTCGCGGGTATCGATGCTGACCTGTGGCTCATCGATAACCACCGCGCCGGCTCGCTCGCCCATCAGGCTGCCGGCTTCGAGCGTTGCCCGCGTGATCGCGTAGGCCACGCCGTTTCGATGGTAGACCGGCTCGAGCTGCTGGCGCGCGATAATCGCCGCACCACGCGGGTCGAAATATTCCATCCGCCCGTCCGTACCAACAGAGAGCTGTTTGAGCGGGTGGGCCTTGAGGTCGGTGGGGCTGAGCGTCCAGACCGCATCGAGGTCCTCATTGATAAGCTTGTCAACCGTGGCACGCACCTGCCCGGCACGCCGGAGCGGCGAAGTCGGCTGCAGCATCACAACGATGTCGTAGCGCGTTCCATCATCGGCCTCGGTCGCATTCAGCGCGTAGGCCAGAACCTCGACATCACCGACCCGGTCGCCCGAGAGCCCGGGCGGGCGCATGAACGGCACTTCAAGTCCGCACTCGATGGCGGTGTCGCGAATGAGCAGGTGATCGGTCGAGACCACGGCGCGGTCGACCCAGTCGAGTCCGGCGACCAGCTCGGCCGTGTGCACCAGCAGCGGACGCCCGGCCACCGGCACGAGGTTCTTGAGCTTGATGCCCTTGCTGCCGCCCCGCGCCGGGACCACTACCAGAATACGCTTGTCTCGAATCATCGACCCACTCTAAAGCGGCAGGCGGACCAGGCGCTGCTCGCGCGAGGCCTTGAGGGCGGCGACAATCACTTCCATGGTCTCGAGCCCGCGCGACAGGTCGATCGGCGAATCCTTGCCCGGATCATCGAGCAGCTCGCCGATGTGCTCGAGCTCGC
>CAYQJJ010000040.1:0-15532 GCA_964417745.1 uncultured Wenzhouxiangella sp. | reverse complement strand
TGATCACCGCCTCGGTGACTTCCTCGCCAAGATAGTCCTCGGCGGTCTTTTTCATCTTCATCAGCACCCGCGCCGAAATTTCCGGCGGGGCCATCTTCTTGCCATCGACTTCGACCCAGGCATCGCCATTGTCAGCCTCGATGATCTTGTAGGGCACCAGGCCCTTGTCTTTCTGGACCACGTCTTCGGAGTGCTTGCGCCCGATCAGGCGCTTGACCGCGTAGAGCGTGCGCTCCGGGTTGGTAACCGCCTGGCGCTTGGCCGGCTGGCCGACGAGCACTTCGTCGTCCTTGGTAAAGGCAACCGTCGAGGGCGTCGTGCGATCGCCCTCGGCGTTTTCGATCACGCGCGTCTTGCCGCCTTCCATGATGGCAACACAAGAGTTCGTGGTTCCCAAATCAATGCCGATAATCTTGCTCATAGCTGTTTCAATCCTGTTCTCGTTCGAGTTCGGTGAGAAAATTTGGCTCTACGCCGTTTAGTGGGGCCCGGCCGCGAGCATTTCAAATGACAATCCGGTCAATGCGTTGCGCCGGGCTCAGGACTCGTTGCGCGCGACAATCACGCGCGCCGGACGCAGCAGCCGGTCGTGCAGGCGATAACCCTTCTGCAGCACGGTGACCACGCTGTCGTTGTCGTGGCTCTCGCTGGGCTGCATGCTCATGGCTTCGTGCCACTGCGGGTCGAACGGCTCACCGGCCGGGTCAAGCGCCTCGAGTCCGTGGCGTTCGAGCGTGTCGACCAGCAGTTTGCGGGTCAGGGCCAACCCCTCGCTGTCAGCACCCTCGCGCTCGGCGGCACTGTCGATACCCTGATCCAGGCTGTCGATGACCGGAACCAGATCGCGCAGCAGGCTCTCTACAGCAAACCGGCGGGATTTCTCGACCTCGCGCTCGGTCCGCTTTTGCAAATTGTCCATTTCCGCGCGGGTCCGCAGCAGCGCCTCGCGCAGACGCCCGGTTTCATCGCTGGCGGCTTCGGTCCCGGATTCGGCCTCGGCCTCATCGACTTCCGGGCCGGCCGCTTCGGCCTGGCTATCGTTGCCGGACTCGAGATCCGCTTCGGCTTCAGGCTCGAACTCCGGATTGGCATCACTGTTCTGATCGTGTTTTTCGCCCATCATGGTTGCATGATCCAAATCTGATTGACTCTGCCGCGGTAATTGGGGTTAAGGCGGCGTGAATACAACCACGACCCCCCGTTACTACGCAATTGCATCAGCAAGCCAGCCCGCGGGAACGCGACCGAGGGTCCTCGGCGTTGCCGGAAACGGTGCGGGGTGCTAGTGTATTTCGCGTTCCGGCCCGTCCACCCCCGACTGCCACCGTCTCGGAAAGCACCCCATGCTGCGCGCGCTCGCCATCCGCCACTTCACCATCATCGAGGAACTGGAGCTGGAATTCGGGCCGGGCTTCTCGGCGATTACCGGCGAGACCGGTGCGGGCAAGTCGGTACTCGTCGACGCCCTCGGCCTGCTGCTCGGCTCGCGCGCCGAGACCGGGCTGATCGCCGAAGGCCAGGAACAGGCCGACCTGTCGGCTCGCTTCGATCTCGCCCCGCAGCACGAGGCCCGGGCCTGGCTGAGCGATCAGGCCATGGATGAAGGCGATGAGCTGGTGGTGCGGCGGGTACTGTCACGACGCGGCAGCTCGCGCGCCTGGATCAACGGGCGCACCGCCACGGTCGGACAGCTCTCGGAGCTCGGCGCGCTGCTCGCCGAAATACACGGCCAGCACGAGCATCAGCTCCTGGAACTGGCCGAAGTCCAGCGTCGGCTGGTCGACCAGCAACTCGACCCTGCCCTGCCCGAGGACGTCACCGAGGCGTTTCAGTCCTGGCAGGAGGCCCGGGCGGCGCAGGAGCGCTTCGAGGCCGACGCCGGCGACCCGTCCCAGCTCGAACTGCTGCGCTTTCAATGCGACGAACTCGAAAGCCTGGAACCCGGATCCGGCGAATACGCCGAGCTCGAAGCCGAGCAGGAGAAGCTCGCGCGCGCCGACGAGATTCGCGCCGCCCTGGCCAGTGCGACGGCCGCGCTCGACCAGGACGACGGCCCCGGCGTCCGCGGGCTGCTGCTCGAGGCCGGAGGCGCTCTCGAACGCATCCGGGATGTCGACAAGGACCTGGACGGCATCGCCGCCATGCTCGAGGAAGCCCGCATCAACGTCGACGAGGCGCTCTCGGCGCTCGAGCGTCGCGCGGATATCGACGAGGGCGACCCCGAACGCCTGCAAACGGTCAATCAGCGCCTCGAGCGCATGCTCGAACTGGCCCGCAAACACCGTATCCGGCCCGGCGAACTGCCCGAGCGGACTCAAACACTGCGCGAGCGGCTCGACCAGCTCGACAACCAGGACGAGCAACGCCGTTCGCTCTCCGAAGCACTCGAGACGGCGCTATACCAATGGCGGACACGGGCCGATGCGCTCTCAAAGGCGCGCCAGGAAGCCGCCGGGAAGCTGGGCGAGTCGGTCAATCAGCGCCTGGCCGAGCTCGGCATGGACCAGGCCACGCTGGCGATCCGCGTCGAATCCGACCCTTCGGCACAGCCCGCGCGCCACGGCCAGGACCGGCTTGGCATCGAGTTCAGCGCCAACCCGGGTCAGACACCACGCCCGCTCGGCAAGGTCGCCTCGGGCGGCGAACTGTCACGGGTCAGCCTGGCGCTGATGATCGCGGCACGACCCCAGCGCGGGCCGGTGGTGCGGGTATTCGACGAGGTCGATGCCGGCATCGGCGGCGAGACCGCGCACGTGGTCGGTGAGTTCCTGCGCCAGGCAGCCGACGCCGGGCAGGCATTCTGCGTCACCCACCTCGCCCAGGTCGCAGCGCGCGCCGACAATCAGTTCCGGGTGGCCAAGAAGAGTGAGGGAGAACGCACACGCGTAACGATTGAAGCGCTCGACGATGCCGCCCGCAAGTCAGAAATCGCGCGCATGCTCGGCGATTCCGAATCGCGCCGCAGCCTTGCCCACGCCGCCGAAATGCTGGGGAATCGCTGAATAGGCGCGATGGGGTCTACGCGGGATCACCCGGTGTGACTTCGGCGAGCCGGTGCAGACCTGATTCAGAGGCTCCCTGGCCTCCCACTCGCGCACCGGCAACAGCGGCTGACCGGCGCGAGCGGCCAGCGGCACGCTACTTCTGGTTTGGCCGCACGTACATGACCAGCGAGTGGTCGACAATCTCGAAGCCATGCTCGCGCGCGATTTCGTGCTGGCGGCGCTCGATCTCCTCGTCGAAGAATTCCAGCACCTCGCCGGACTCCATGCACACCATGTGGTCGTGGTGGTCGCCTTCCTCGATCTCGTAGCAGGCCTGGGCCGGCCGGCCGGAGCCGTCGTCGAACATGTGTTTGCGCACCAGGTGCGCTGACTCGAACTGGCTGAGTACCCGGTAGACCGTTGCCAGACCGATATCCTCGCCCTGGTCCATCAATGCGCGATAGATCTGGTCGGCAGTCATGTGCTTTTGCTCGGTCTGCTCGAGCAGGCGCAGGATCTGCAGGCGCGGATGGGTCACCTTCAGACCTGCGTTGCGAAGCTCGCTGTTTTCTTCTTTCATCTCGCCAGACCTAATAATCGTTTAACCGGAGCCGATGGCGCGTATTGTATCATTGCGCTTCATTCGCACCATCCGGAACCGACCCGACCATGCGCATTCTGCTCAGTGCGCTGCTGATCATCACGCTCAGCGGCTGCAACCTCGTCTACAAGCAAAACATCCAGCAAGGCAACGTGCTCGACGAATCCGATGTCGCGGAGCTGGAAATGGGCATGACCAAGCGCCAGGTCGAAGTGCTGCTGGGCTCGCCCTCGGTCCGCAGCCCGTTCCACCACGACCGCTGGGACTACATGAACACCTTCTCGCGCCGGGGGGCTGACCCCATCAAGCGGGTGCTGACCCTGGTATTTGAAAACGATCAACTCGCCCGGATCGATGGCTCCTACCTCGACGAGGATTCGGTCGCCGCCGAGGCACTCCGGGAACTGCAGGATCCGGACCCCGATGCCCCGGTTCAGGACCTCGACTCGGTTCAGGAACCGCCGCCCTGATCCTTTTTCTTCAAATCGGCTAGCTGACGGCGCACTTCCTTGGGATCGGCCTTGAGCGGCTGATAGACCTCGACCCGGTCGCCGTCGGCCAGCTTGCGGTCCGGGCTGCAGGGCCGCCCGAAAATGCCCAGCCGTCCGGTGTCGATATCCAGACCCGGCAGGCGGTGATGCAGGCCAGCCAGGCCAACCGCTTCGCCGACCGTCGTCCCCGGCGTGACCTGCAGCTCGACCAGCACCTGACGCTGGGGCAGCCCGGCAGCCACTTCAATGCGCAGCACCTCAGCCATGGACCTGCTCCGCGCGTCGGCAGAAATCATCGACCATGCCGTCGGCCACGCGGCCGAATCCGCGCCGGAACGGCAGCGCCAGCAGTGACCCGCGCATGGCAAAGTGCAGATCGAGGCTGACCCGCGTACCCGACTCGCCCAGCGGCTGAAAGCGCCAGGTACCGGAGAGGTCGTCGAAAGGCCCCTGGTAGAGGCGCATACTGATCAGCTCGGGTTCGAGCAACTCGTTCTCGGTCGTAAACCGCTTGACCATGCCGGCAACAGCAACCTCCAGCGTGGCCAGCTGGCGCCCGCGCGAATCCTCATGCACATCGGACGAGCGCACCCAGCCGAGAAAGTCCGGGTACCGGGCCACGTCGCGAACCAGATCGAACATCTGCTGGGGCGTGAAATTGACCAGGGCGAACCGGCTTATATCGGTCATGGGAAAAACGGCTGCGCTGTGTGAAGGTTCGCGGCGGGTGGCGGCAACCCTCCCGGCTGCCTTGGACGAGAATTATAAATCAACCGACCTGGCGGGGTGCGCTATCATTGCCGGCTGTCTCGCCCGCCCCAAAGTAGTCGGACATGGCCAAACAGTCCTCAAACACCATCGCGGTGAACAAACGCGCGCGCTTCGAATACCACCTCGACGAGCGCATCGAAGCCGGCTTGTCCCTGCAGGGTTGGGAAGTCAAGGCGCTGCGCGCCGGGCGAATCCAGTTCGGCGAAAGTTATGTTTTGCTCAAAAACGGCGAAGCGTTTCTGTTCGGCTGCCTGATCACGCCACTGCCCTCGGCCTCGACCCACGTCCAGCCCGACCCGATGCGCAACCGCCGGCTGCTGCTGCACCGCCGCGAGATCGATCGCCTCATCGGCCTGGTCGAGCGCAAGGGCCAGACCATCGTGCCGACCGCCATGTACTGGAGCAAGGGCCGCGTCAAGGTCGAAATCGCGGTCGCCCGCGGCAAGCAAACCCACGACAAGCGCCGCGCCGAAAAAGACCGCGACTGGGAGCGCCAGAAGAGCCGTATTCTCAAGGCGAACTGACTCACGCGCCCGGACCGGAGAAATCGCCTGCAAACGCTTCCCCCGGCGACATTCGCGCGGCTATGATTGGCTGATGGTCGACGACAGACAAACCGGCACCGAGACCGTACGCCAGGCCGCGCGCATGAGCGACCTCAATCTGCTGCCGCGGCGGATCTACCCGTTTCGCGTGCTCGGCATGGGGCTGGGCGGCGTGCCCATCGCCGCGGTGCTGCTGGAAACCGGGGCCGGCTGGCCGACCTGGGTGCTGCTGATCGGTACCTGCCTGTTGTGGCCGCACCTGGCGCTGGTACTGACGCGAATCAGCCAAAGCCCGTTCCGCGCCGAACTGCGCAACCTGATGGTCGACTCCGCCATCGCCGGGCTGTGGGTGGCGCTGATGCACTTCAACCTCCTGCCATCGGTGGTGCTGCTCACCGTGGCGATCGTCGACAAGATCAACGCCGGCGTGCGGGGGCTCTGGCTGTGGTCGCTTCCCGGGATGATCGGCGCGATCATTCTTGGCGGGCTGATCACCGGCTTTCGCTTTCAGCCCGAGACGAGCATGGCCGTGATCCTGGCCTGCATGCCGATGCTGCTCATCCACACCGTCGCCGTCACCCTCAACAGCTACCGGCTCATCCGCAAGGTTCAGCGCCAGAATCGCCAGCTCGACGAACTCAGCCGGGTCGACCGATTGACCGGGCTGGCTAGTCGCGGCCACTGGCAGGCGCGCGCGGAAGTCATGCTGCAGGACCACCACGCCGGAGCCGGCCCGGCCAGCCTGCTGTTGATCGATCTCGACCACTTCAAGGAAATCAACGACCGCTACGGCCACACCGTCGGCGACGACGCCCTGCGCGGCGTCACGGCGGTCATCCGTGACTCGCTCGAACGTCACGATATCGCCGGCCGATTCGGCGGCGACGAGCTGGCCGTGGCCATCGAGGGCGACGCCGAGCGTGCCCGTGCGCTCGCCGAAGCCATTTGCGCCGGCGTCGCTTCGCTGGATCTGCCCCACCTGGAGGGCAGAAATCTGTCGGTGAGCATCGGGTTCGCCGAGGCTGGCGAGCACGAAACCGGGCTGCGCGAATGGCTCGAGTCGGCCGACCAGGCCCTGTACCGCGCCAAGGATGCCGGGCGCAACCAGGTTGCCGGATCGAGCCCCGACACGTCTTGCGACAGCGAACGCCTGTCCCCGGCCTGAAGTCGCCATTGCGGAACTCCACGACTTGATGGTAGTCTGAACTAACACTTCGGGGGCGTTCCGGCTTCGACGCGGATCGGACGTACCCTGGGGCATGCCGAGGAGACAGCAATCCTCGTAAAACCTGCTGTACCAAAGTTAGTTGCCAACGACGACAACTACGCACTGGCTGCCTAAAAACCAGCCTGCTCCCGACCAGTTGAGCCTGCGCTTCTGAATCGGGATCATTAAGCAGGATCGCGCCATGTCGTGCATCAGGGCATGGTGTTAAATCAAACTGAGGCTGGTCGATGCATGTGCCCTGCCCCTCGGGCGATGCAGCGACGAGAAATAATCGAGCGGGCTAAGCATGTAGAACCAGGATCTGAAGGTTTGCGGACGGGGGTTCGACTCCCCCCGCCTCCACCAGGATCCCCGAGAAAAACCGGCCCTTGCGGCCGGTTTTTTCGTTTCTGGCCAGAACGTTACGGACTCAATCGGTGGCCAGCCGGGCCATGACCTCCTCCCTTGAGCGGCTCAGACCAGCCGCTTCGCCCAGGGCAAGGGCCGCCTCGGGACTCTGGCCATCGATCCGATGGGCCGCCAGCGCCACGGCCGCACCAACCCGGTTGCCGCTGGCGCAATGGATCAGCACCGGGCACAGAGCATCATCGCTCCAGTAGCGCCAGAACCGCTCCAGTCGCTCGTGATCCAGGTCGTCGATGCCATCGATCGGCAACTGGTGGAAAGCGATACCGGCCGCTTCGACATCTCCTCGCCAATCCTTGCCCGCCCATTCGCTCGACGGTCTCAGATCAACCAGCGTGCGCAGGCCGGCACGGGCCATTTCAGCCAGGCTATCGACCGGCGGCAGCCCGCCGGAAAATCGTGCCGGGGCCGGCTCGCAAAGATTGGGCACCCGTTTTTCCAGCAATCCTTTCATCACAGTACTCCCGAAGCATTGAGCAGAATGAACACCCCGACCACCACCAGGGCAACGGCGAAAGCCTGCCGGAACAGCCGCTCGGGCATGCGCCGGGAAAGCGCACCGCCGACCAGACTCGCGGCACCGCCAAGCAGCGTGAACCAGCCCAGCACCTGCCAGTCCACCGCCAGGCCGAGCCCGTCGAGCACGCTCAGGTACTTGGCGAAGCCGGCAAAGGATTTGGCGGCAATGATAAGCAGACTGGTACCGACGGCGAGTACCGGCGTCAAACCACCCAGCAGGACCAGCGCCGGAATGATCAGGAAGCCGCCGCCGACGCCGACAAAGCCGGTCAGCGCACCCACCGCCAGGCCATCCGCCATGATTTTCCAGCGCGCCCGCGGCGGTTTCGGATCAGCACCCGTCACCATCGATCCACCGCGCACCATGCCAACGGCGGCACCCAGCATCACCAGCGAAAAGACGATCAGCTGGAAACGCCCGCTGACAAACGCAGCCACCCAGGCGCCACCCACCGTCCCGGCCACCCCCGGCACCCCGAACCAGAGCACCGATCGCCAGTGGATCAGGCCCTTGCGCAGGAAGGAGATCGCGCCGAGACCGGCCACCGCGCCGACGATGAACAGGGAGCCGGCGATGGCGACCTTTTCTTCCTGGCCGACGAGGTAAACCAGCACCGGCACGGTGACAATGGAGCCGCCGGAACCGAACAGGCCCAGACTCAAACCAATCAGCACCGCGCCGATCCACCACATGAATTTTGTCTCCAGGCAGGTTGCAATTTATATTAGCATAGTCTAATCTTTATTCAACAGCAAATTCAGGAGATCAAGAATGTCGATGCCCCATGTCAAACCATTTCGCCATGAGTCCAGCGGAACCTTCAGCTACGTGGTGAGCGACCCTTCCAGCCAGCGTGCCGCAATCATCGACCCGGTCGCGGATTTCGAGTATCGGGCCGGACGCATCGGTCATGACAGCGCCGCCGAGATCCTGGACTACTGCCGGTCCAATGATCTCGCGGTCGAATGGATTCTGGAGACCCACGCCCATGCCGATCACCTCTCCGATGCACCCTGGCTGGCCGAACAGCTCGGCGGCGTGCCGATCGCAATCGGCAGCGGCATCACCGAAGTCCAGGCACGCTTCAAGCAGGTCTTCAACCTGCCCGACACGTTCAAGGCCGACGGCAGCCAGTTCGACCGACTGTTCGAAGAGGGTGATCGCTTCAACATCGGCGCCCTGGAAGGGCGCGTGATCGCCACACCGGGGCACACCTCGGACAGCAACGCCTTTGTCATCGAAGACGCGGTTTTCGTCGGCGACAGCCTGTTCGCACCGGACTTCGGAACAGCCCGCTGCGATTTCCCCGGCGGCGATGCCGGGGTCCTGTACGACTCCATCCAGAAGCTCTACGAGCTCCCGGACGCCACCCGCGTCTTTCTCTGTCACGACTATCCGCCGTCCGATCGTGGACCGATCTGTGAAACCACCATCGGCGAACAAAAGCAACAAAACCGGCATGTGCGCGCCGATACCGTGCGCGAGGATTTCGTCCGGATGCGCAACGAGCGCGACGCCAGCCTGCCAATGCCCGAGCTGATCATTCCCTCGGTACAGGTCAACATCAACACCGGCAAACCGCTGCCCGCCGAGGCCAACGGCACCCAGTACATCAAGGTTCCGCTCAACATCTTCCCCGGTGACCCCGGCCGAGAGGAGGAGGGAACGCAAGCATGATCGACTGGCCTTCGTTCACTCCCGCGCTGGCACTGGCCGGTGGCGGCCTGATCGGCCTGGCTGCGATGCTGCTCTGGCTGGGATCGGGACGGATCGCCGGCATCAGCGGTATCGTCGGTGGCCTGTTCAGCTCCGGCAACGGTGGCGATCATGCCTGGCGCTGGCTCTTTCTCGGCGGCCTGATCGGCGGAGCAGCCATTGCCCACCTGGCCAGCGGCGGCCTTTTCGAGCCGCGCCAGGACTATAGCTGGTGGTTGCTGCTGCCGGGTGCCTTCCTGGTCGGCCTGGGCACCCGCATGGGCTCGGGCTGTACCAGCGGTCACGGTGTCTGCGGCATCTCGCGCCTGTCGGTTCGCGGCATCGTCGCCACCGTCACCTTCATGGCCACGGCCATGGCGACCGTGTTCATCCTGCGCCACCTCATCGGAGTCGGCTCATGAAATCAGCAATTGCACTGCTCGGAGGCCTGCTGTTCGGCGCCGGCCTGTATGTCTCGATGATGGCCAGCCCGGAGAAAGTGCTGGCCTTTCTCGATATCGCCGGGGCCTGGGATCCCAGCCTGCTTCTGGTCATGGCCGCCGCCGTGGCTGTGGCGGCGATCGGCTTCGCCATATCGCGCTTTCGCCCTCAGGCGCTGGACGGATCACCATTTGCCTGGCCCACGGCCAGTCCGATCGACACCCGCCTGCTCGGCGGTGCCGCGCTGTTCGGCATCGGCTGGGGCCTGACCGGCTACTGCCCGGGGCCCGGATTTGCCGCCCTGGTCGTCAATCCCGCCGAAGCGGTTCCCTACCTTGGAACCATGATCGCCGGCATGCTGACCTGGCAACTGGCCACCAGCCGACGCGCCGGCGCCAGGGCGTGAACATCCGGCCGTCTCACACGGACACCCCGTGTTGGCGATCCCTCGGCGACCGGCCTCAGACTGCCCGTTTGAGCGGCTGGTCGCCAACGCGCTCGTTGTGAGGTCCGGGGCATGAACTGCGTGGTTTGCCGTCAACCGGAGCCAGTACCGCTGATGGCAGTCGGTGGCCGCGATTACTGGCGGTGCGAACGCTGCCAGGCGCGATTTCTCGACCCGGGCCAGCAGCCCGACCGGTCAGCCGAGAAACAGGAATACGATCGGCACCAGAACGACCCCGACGACGCCGGCTATCGGGGCTTTCTCAACCGCCTCGCCGAACCGCTGCTCGAGCGCCTGCCGTCGGGCTCGCGTGGCCTGGACTACGGCTGCGGACCGGGCCCCGCGCTGGCAGCCATGCTGCGTGAGGCCGGCCACCACATGGCCGTCTACGATCCCATTTACGCACCCGATGAAGATGCGCTGACCAGCCGCTACGAGTTCATTACCTGCACCGAGGTGGTCGAGCATTTTCACGACCCGGCCGGAGAATTCGAACGACTCGTCAGCCTGCTCGAGCCCGGCGGCTGGCTGGGCATCATGACCCGTTTCCAGACCGACGACGCGCGCTTTGCCGGCTGGCACTACCGGCGCGATCCGACCCACGTGGTGTTCTACCGGCCGGCCACTTTCGAATGGCTGGGCCAGCACCTCGGCCTGGCGGTGGAAACCCGCCCGCCCGACGTGGTGCTGGCTTTAAAAAAAGACCCGGTGATGCGCCACCACCGGGCATGCAGTGATCGGGTCCGATCAGAGTCGGTCAGAAGCTGGCGACCCGGGCGACCCGATTGACCAGCAGCTTGCCGCTGGTATAGCAGGCGTTGAGGAAAGCCATGACGTTTTCCGGTGGCTGATCGGATTCGCTGCGCAGGTCTTCCAGGCTGATCGGCCCGCGAATGAGGATGCGCGCCAGGCGATGGAGCTGCTCGTTTTTCATGGCCTCGGCCGGGACCTGGGTGAGCATGAACTCGACTTCGCCGAGCAGGTCCGGGTGAAGCCGGCCGCGCGACTGCGCCAGGCCGGCAAACCATTTCAGCTCGCTCAAGGGGCGCTGACGGTGGCCCGAGACCCGGTCAACCAGGTCAGCGCTCGAAATCGGCACACCGGCCTTGACCGGCATGGGCTCGGCGAACATCGGCGGGGAGAGCTCGGAAATCGAACCGTCGAAGAACCAGGCACCCGAGCCCGGGTCGATCAGGATCAGCGGCCAGCCCGGATGGGTGATGACCACCGGCTTGGACCAGCTCTGACGGCGCAGATGCTCGGCCAGCGTGAAGGTCTCGGCGCGCTCGTCGACATCGATGGCCTGCCAGACATTGGCCTCGGCCGGTTCATCCGGAGCTGACGGTGCTTCTTCATCAACACCAGCTGACACATCGACGCCCGAGCCACCCTCGGCCAGATCGGTCAGTACCTTGAGAAAGGCGCGCGAGCGAAGCGGTTTGTGCAGCAGGTGACTGGCCGGGAAATCCTTGCGCTTGCTCAGGGCGATCACTGCCTGGCCTTCCTGGGTCAGTTGCTTCCAGATATCCTCGCCCTCGTCCTGGTCGACGTCGACGAGCTTGACGTCACCATCGGACCCATCGCTGATCTGCCACGAGCGACCACTATCCCGACCGCCAGCCAGATTGAGCAGCGAGCGCATCACCATCAGATCTTTCGGGCCAACATGGAAGGTCGACAGGGTCAGGGTTTCGGGCATCGTCTCAAGCCTCGGGGCGCGCGTTTCAGGACATCTCCAGAATAGCGCCGAAGCGTCGATTTCCCAAGCAAAAACAGCGCGATGGTTTTCACAATTTTGGCCCGCGCGGGACCTTTCGACGAACGCCTGCTCATTCGCCGGCCGCAATTGTGACCTCTATCACTCTGCCTGCTGCCGGCACTTACGCGAGTGCTTCGAGAATACGCTTGACGCGTTGCATGCCACCGGCGAGTTCGCGGTGGATGGCTTCGATACTGATCGGCTCTTCGCCCACCCCGGCCGCCGGGTTGGCGACCACGCACAGGCAGGCATAGTCGAGCCCGGCCTCGCGGGCCAGCGCCGCCTCGGGCATGGCCGTCATGCCGACCAGGGTGCAACCGTCGGCGGCCAGGCGCGAAATTTCGGCCGCCGTCTCCAGCCGCGGCCCCTGGGTGACGGCGTAACAACCGCGCGGGTGAAGCCCGACTCCGACACGTTCGGCCGCGTCGAGCAGCGCCTCGCGCCCCGGACCGGCAAAGGGTTCGGCAAACTCGATATGCGCCAGCGGCGCGGCCGGGTCGTCGCTGAAGGTATGCACCCGGCCCCAGGTGTAGTCGATGAGCTGATCGGGCAGCACCAGCGCCCCGGCCGGCAGTTCCGGGTCGATACCGCCGACGGCGTTGATGCCGATGACCCGTGATACGCCCGCCTGGCGCAGCGAGTCGATATTGGCGCGGTAGTTGACCCGGTGCGGCGCGATATGGTGCGGAATACCGTGGCGGGCGATGAATACCGCCTCGGTCTGCCCGAAGCGCACGCCCACTGGCGGCGCGGACGGCTCGCCGTAGCCGCTGCTGACAGCAAGCGGTGCCGTTTCCTCGACCAGCTCGAGGGCGCCGG
The DNA here is from genome assembly GCA_964417745.1 of uncultured Wenzhouxiangella sp. Classification (GTDB taxonomy): domain Bacteria; phylum Pseudomonadota; class Gammaproteobacteria; order Xanthomonadales; family Wenzhouxiangellaceae; genus Wenzhouxiangella. Next base: position 2,828 of record CAYQJJ010000040.1, on the reverse strand, counting down.
TGCCACCGATAATGCCCAGGCTCACGCCGAAGACTCCGGCAGCGCCCAGATATCGGGCAGCTGCCGCCAGTAGCCCTGCCAGTCCATGCCGCAGCCGAACACATAGCGGTCCGGTACGCTCAGCGCGTAGTCATCGACCCACTCGCGCGGCAGGCCGCGGGCATGGTCCTTGATCACCAGTGCCACGGTAATGACCCGTTCAGCGCCGTCGCCGAGCAGGCGTTCGCGCACCGCGGCCATGGTGTGGCCCTCATCGAAGATATCGTCGACCAGCACGATGGTGCCGCAGATTGCCTCCGCCGAGGGATAGCGACCCCAGGACAGGCTGCCGCCGCTGGTCTCGCCCCGGTAGCGCGTGGCGTGGACATGGTCGAGCCGGTGCGCGCTCGACAGCCGCCGCATCAGCCCCGCCGCCGGTACCAGGCCGCCGTTCATCAACACCATCATGGTGACCGGATCAGCATCGGCCAGGAGCCCCTCCAGGCGTTCGGCCTGGCGGTCCAGACCGGCCTCGATGACCGCAGCATCGACAACGCGCTCGGCCCCGTCCGGCCAGTGTTTCGAAGCGGACTCAGGCATGGGATTGCTCCGCGCCGGCCTGCTCGAGGGCCATTTGCTCGGCCTGGTCGAGCTTGATGGTGTGCGTCGGGAAGGCGATCTCGGCGCCGTGGTCGGCGATGATCTCGCCGACGCGCAGCAGCACGTCCTCGCGCACCCGGTGATACTCGATCCAGTTGGTGGTGTAGGTGAAACAATAGATCATGATATCGAGCGAATGCGACCCGAAGCGGTCGAAATGCACGATCGTGGTCTGCTCGCTGTCGATGTCCGGATGAGCCACCAGCATCGCCCGTATCGCCTCGACGACCGGGGCGACGACCTGCTGGTCGGCATAGCGCAGGCCGACGTGATCGAAAATCCGGCGATGCGACATGCGCGAGGGATTTTCCACCGTCAGCGTCAGGAAGGTCGCGTTGGGCACATACAGCGGGCGCTTGTCGAAGGTGCGAATGGTGGTCATGCGCCAGCCAATGCACTCGACCGTGCCCTCGATGTTGCGATCCGGTGAGCGCACCCAGTCGCCGACCGAAAATGGCCGGTCCATGAATACCATGAAGCCGCCGAAAAAATTCGCCAGCAGATCGCGCGCGGCCATGCCGACGGCAATCCCGCCGACCCCGCCGGCAGCCAGGAAGCCCGAGATGGGGATGTCGAGAATACTCAGTGCCGTCAGTACGCCGGTCAGCACTACCGCGATGCGCATGATCCGGCCCAGAACGCTGACGGTGGTGATGTCGACGTGCTCGTTGCGCTTGCGGCGCTCGGCCACGAAGGCATGCTCGAAACCGCTGGTCAGGCGCACGAAGAACCAGGTCGCGGCCAGCACCAGGCCTAGCTGCTGCAGCCCGTTGAGAAATTCTCCGGAGAAACCGAGGGCTTCGGTGTGCGGGGAAATCACGCGCGCGGCCATGACCATCCCCTGCCACCAGATCAGCAGCGAGACCGGGCGCTTGCCGGCATAAACCAGGGCATCGTCCCACAGGTGTCTCGACTTGGCCGCCAGGCGGCCGAGGTGGTTGACGAACAGCCGGTAGATGAACTCCAGAACCAGTGCGGCCAGGATGATCAGAAAGGCCTGCATCACCCAGCCCGGGAGTCCGACCACCGCGCTGACGTTTTCGACAATATCGTTCATGCTCCCTCGCTCAGCATTTTCAGCGACTCACGCCAGGCATTGAATTCCGGCACGGTCGATTGCTCGGCCAGGCTGGCCAGCGCGCGCCCGTGGAGCGAGCGCACCAGTTCCGGCGGTGGGCCGGGCAGCGTATCGATTCGCGCCAGCAGCCCGCTTGCCGACTCCGGCCGGCACACCAGAACCATGTGACAGCCGGCCGAAAGCGCCAGCTGCAGCCGTTCTTCGAGATTACCGGCGGTCGAGGCACCGACCATGTCCAGGTCGTCCGAGACCACCAGGCCCTCAAAGCCCAGCTCGCCTTTCAGGCAGGTCTCGATCCAGGCGCGCGAATACCCGGCCGGTGCCTCATCGACGGCCGGGTAGCGCACATGCGCCATCATAACCGCCCGGCACTGACCGACCAACGCCGAAAACGGTTCGCGATCGAGATGCAGGGCATCGGCCGGGCGCGGGTCGGTGACGACCTCGTCGTGGCTGTCGGCAGCGACCGAACCGTGACCGGGAAAATGCTTGGCGCAGCCGGCCATGCCGGCATCGCGCATGCCGGCCAGATAATAGCTTCCGAGTGCACTCACGGCAGCCGGATCGGCGGCCAGGGCACGGTCACCAATGACCGTGCTGCCACGGTCGAGATCGAGCACCGGCGCCCAGCTCAGATCGACCCCGTGACCGAGAACCTCGGCGGCCATGATCCGGCCATGGCGATAGGCCAGGTCGCAGGCGCGATCGGGGTGGCTCGCATACCAGCGCCCGAGCACCCCGAGCGGTGGTAATGCCGTGAACCCGTCGCGAAACCGCTGCACCCGGCCGCCTTCCTGATCGACCGTGATGAGCAGCCGTGGGGAACGCAGCGCGGCGATCGCCGCGGTCAGCTCGGCGAGCTGCTCCGGCGAGGCATAGTTGCGCGCGAACAAAATCACCCCGCCGACGGCCGGGTGTTGCAGCGTCTCGGCGGTCGCGGCATCCAGGGCGGTGCCCTCGATACCGATGATCAATGGTCCGGGCGGCAGCTCGATCATGGTTCAACGCTCGATCATCGTTCACCCGGCTTATTCATGACCCGGCCGTAGCGAGACGGCGCCAGCCCCCGCAGATGGGGGCTTTTGCGACCGAGCAAGCCGGAAGCGTAGCC
>CAYQJJ010000039.1:0-15747 GCA_964417745.1 uncultured Wenzhouxiangella sp. | reverse complement strand
GAGCTTGCCGCGCGCGCCGGCAAGGCGGGTGTTGCCGGGGTACTGGAGACGATCGACGGCGAGCCCTGGGTGGTGCTCTACCGGGCCGGCGAGCGCTGGCCGGTCCTGGCAGGGCGGGCTGTTCCGATGAGCTTCGACAACGCCGCGGAATACAACCTGGCCAACGCGCTGCACGCGGCGGTTATCGGTGTGCTGATGGGCGCATCGATTGAGGCGATCGCGCGCGGGCTGGCCGGGCTCGAGCCGGATTTCGACATCCTGTTCGGCCGGCTCAGCCCGGTATCGGGCCTGCCCTTCGAGGTTGTCGTGGACTACGCACACAACCCCGATGGCATGGCCAGGTTGGGCCGGTTCATGGACGCTCGTGCGGTCACCGGTCGCAAGTTGATCAACTTCTCGGTCAGCGCGCAGAATCCGGATGATTTCATCCGCCGGACCGCAGCGTTTGCCGGCGGCCACTTCGACCACTACGTCTGCAAGAATTTCGCGCGGCTGATGGGCCGCGAGCCCGGCGAGCGACCGCAGCTGCTGCGTCAGGGCCTGCTCGATACCGGCGTCAGAGAAACCGATATCACCTGTGTCAACGAGGAGTTCGAATCCATCGACGCCACCCTCGACATGGCCCGCCCCGGTGACCTGGTGGTCATCATCGCCGGCAAGCGCAAACGCGCGATCCGCGACTGGATCGCCGGCTATCCCGAGCGCCGCGGCGCGGGCTGATCCGAGCCTTGGCAACCAGCCGGGAACTGCTCAGTTTCTGCGCAGCGACCGTGCGGCAGGAACCCGGGTCTGCGGAAGTGTTCGGTGCTGCGCTTGATCAATTCCGGCTGATAGTCGGCTCCGCTGCGGTGCCCGGAATCCGGCCCGAAGCAAGCAGGAAGCTACCCGGGCCGGCCGTCGGCTCTCGGGGTGGTCAGAATCGGCCAGTACTGGACGAGGAACTGGGCGAAGGCCAGGCACCAGGCGGTGCTGGCCAGCCACAGTGGCCAGCGCCCGTCGAGCCAGCCCAGTGACGAGGCAAGGCGCAGCGTCGCAGCGATCGTGATGGTGACATAGATCATCCAGGCACCCGGCGGCAGCCGGAGCGGCCGGCCGGTGTGGCCCAGCGAGACTCGGGTCATGACGCCGAGGATCAGGGTTCCCATTGCCCCCACACCGAGGGCATGCAGCCAGGCCGAGTCCGGAATGGCGCCGGTAAACAGCGTGGCGCCCTTGAGCAGCAGGCCGATGACCACCCAGGCATAACCGAGGTGAAGCACCCAGATGAGCGGCTCGGAGCGCCCGAGCCACCCCGACCAGCCGGCCAGACGTACCGCGTTGGTCAGTCCGGCGATTCCGGCAAGCGCAGCGACCACTACCGGTGCGACCGGCAGCAGGAGTGCCACGACCAGCGCTACTGTCGAGCCAAAGGCAAGGTGCTCGACCACCGGCCAGCTTCTTACCCGGGTCCGGTCGCCGCCATTGTTCATCAGCCAGTTACGCGTGAACGCCGGTGTGATGCGCCCACCGATGACAACCATCAGTAGAACGATCACGAACAGCGCCAGGCGTTCGCCGGCCACGGCAAGCCCGGGGTTGTGCCACCACAGGCCCGCGTGGCTGATCAGGCTCGCAGCCGTCAACACGGCCAGCGCGCCGACCAGCACCAGGTTGCGCCAGCTGCCGGCGCGGACGATGACGCGGCCGGCATACAGGGCCAGCACGGGCAGGAAGGCGCCGTCGATGGTCATGGTCGCCCAGCCGGGCAGCCAGCCGCTGGTCCACATCGCCAGCCGCCCGGCCAGCCACAGGCCGACAAGCGCCGCCAGGTCCCGACCTGCGAGTGGGGCCGCGCCTGTCCAGTTGCACATGGCCGTGAGCAGAAAACCGGCCACGGCGGCGGGTACCAGGCCGAACAGCATTTCGTGGGCGTGCCAGCGCACCGGCGAGAGCTCACCACTCAATGGCCAGCCCAGAAACCAGGTGCCCATCCATGCCACCATCAGCACCACGGCATGGACGCCGGCGAGAAGAAAAAACGGTCGGAAGGGGTAGGCCAGTATCAAGGGTGAGCCGGGGGTGGGGCGGGTGAGGTTGTCGATTCGGGGCATTCTTCTGGCCTGATCAGGTCGGTTGGTTTTCATGAAACAGGTAAATTATATACCTGTTAATGACGGTCTGTCCGACGTTTCAGGTGCTGCTGTTTTTTGAAAAAATATCTCTAATTGTTGGGGGTTGTAGAGCGCAGGTGCTCCGTTTCGAGGGTGTTCCTGTTAAAATATGCATTTTAAATGCCTTAATAGGCCTGCGCGTATGGGTGAGAGGCCGAAGCCCGAAACCCGAAACCCGGGCGGAGCGTCCCCCCGCGAGCCGTACTGGAGAATGCCATGACCTTTGTTGTTACCGAAAACTGTATCAAGTGCAAATACACCGACTGCGTCGAAGTCTGTCCGGTGGACTGTTTCCATGAGGGCCCGAATTTTCTGGTCATCGACCCGGAAGAGTGCATCGATTGCACCCTGTGCGAGCCGGAGTGCCCGGTCCAGGCAATCTATCCGGACGACGACGTACCGGCCGACCAGAAACAGTTTCTCGAACTCAATGCCGAACTGTCTCGCCAATGGCCGGTGATTACCGAAATGAAGCCGGCCCCCGCCGATGCCGAGGAATGGGAGGACGTGCCGGACAAGCTCAAGCTTCTCGAGCGCTGAATCCATTAGACTCCTAACTGACCGACGTCAAACCGGCGCCGGCTCCAGTTTCTTTGCCGTTCGGGCAGTGCTCCGCCCTCGGCGCTGTTTTTTCCAGCATCCGGACTCTGACTCCCAGGCTCTGCCAATGCGACTGACGCAACATACCGACTATGCGCTTCGAACCCTGATCTTTCTTGGTGTCAAGGGCGAGGCGCAATCGACCATTGAAGAAATCTCGAAAGGGCACGGAATTTCCCGCAACCATCTCATGAAAGTCGTCCAGCGGCTTGTCAGCGAGGGCTACGTGGAATCCCGCCGGGGTGTTGGTGGCGGCATTCGCCTGGCAAAGGCGCCTTCGGAAATCGTCATTGGAGATGTGGTGCGCAGGCTCGAGCCGGATCTCGGGCTTGCGGAGTGTTTCCGGCCGGGCAATGCCTGTGTCCTGACCCCGGTCTGTGCACTCTCCCCGTTGCTGGACAAGGCGTTGCAGGCCTTCCTGTCCGAGCTGGATCAGGCATCGCTGGAAGACCTCATCACGCCGGCCGGGCACAAATCGTTGGCGCTGCGAATGCGGATTCGATAGCAGCCGCCTGGCGCAACCCGCCTCGATTCGCGTGCTGGCCCATGCACGCCTGCGTGGACAGTCCGACCGATGTGCATTAGAGTGATGGTGTTCACATCCTGGTTTGCAGGCTGAGAGCTGCAGGGAAATGCCAGCCCAGGGTCTGGATTATCAGGATTGGGGGGAGCCGGCCGACGATGAAGCCGGTCAGGCTGAGGGCAACTTCGGTGAACGTGTTGCTCGTATTCAGGAAAGGTGTGGCAAAAGCCGCTTGGCGATTGCCGCCAAACTTACCAAGATGCAAGGAGTATCGCCATCATGAGAAAACTGATCGACAACAAATTTTTCAGCATCCTGTTCGCCGTTCTGCTCGCCCTGTCTGTGGGTGTTCTGGCCGGCTGTGATGATCAGGGCCCGGCCGAGGAAGCTGGTGAGACCATCGACGAAGCCGTGGACGATACCGGCGATGCGATTGAAGATGCCGCCGACGACGTGGAAGACGAATTCGATAACGGCTGAACCCGATTATTCGTTCTTTTTTCGAACGATGATTGTAATGAGAAATCCCGGCCACGCGCCGGGATTTTTCATGCACCCGCGCCGGGTGACGCTATTTGCTCTGTACCGCCTTGTCGTAGAGCCCCGGAAACCGCCCGTTGGGGTCGCATTCGCGCTTGAGCACCTCGTAGGTCGGGCGGTCGTACTCCGACCAGAAGGTCGCCTCGTCGTAGGTGCTTCTCGAATACAGGCTCTTCTTGCCGCCGTGACGGGCGACCATCGCCTCGACACGGGCGTTGTAGTGCCCGTCGGGTTCGCTGGAGCGAACCATGTCCCAGAACCCGAAGTTGATATAGGCGGTATCGGTACGCAGCCGAAACAGCGAAAAACGCTCGTCGGGGACGATGAACGGGCAGATCCATACCGGGCGGATGCCGATCTCGGCTTCGAATTCGGCCAGGAAGGCCGCAGCGTTGGCGATCGGGATGTCGACATCCTGGATGACCGACTCGGTGCGTGGGCGGACGTGCTGGAGCAGGCTCAGCGGCCAGCGATGGCTGGCGCGCATGATCTTCTGGTAGGTCACGCTCGACAGACGCCTGCGCCCTAGCAGCAGCCGGACCGGCTTCAGGTGGGCACCGATGTTCTTGCTGCACCAGAACCAGTCGGTATCCCAGCGCCACAGGTAATCGTGGATGCTCAGGTAATCCTCGCGCCGCTCGCGCAGGCTCTTCCAGTACTGGCGCATCCAGGTGTAATCGCTCGCCTCGGTGCCGGCCGGCAGCGCGTCGACGAAATGCGCGCGGGTGAGCACGAACTCGCCGGGGCCGAAGTACACGCCGTCGAGGTAGTCGCAATCCGGTTCGCTGCATTCGGCCTCGATGGCGGCGAACAGCGCGTCAGGATCGGTGAAAATGCGATGTTCCAGCCGCACCCAGGGCGAGACGGGGATCAGCCCGACGCTCAGGCGGGTTGCATAGCCCAGGCTGCCGTAGGAGTTGGGAAAGCCGAAAAACAGTTCCGGGCGCTGTTCGGGCGAGCAGGTCAGAACCCGCCCGTCGGCGACCAGGACGTCGATTTCGTCGATGGTGTCGTGCACCAGACCGTAGCGAAAGCCGCTCGATTCGATGCCCAGCCCGGTCATGGCGCCGCCCACGGTGATGCTCCGGAGTTCGGGTACGATGGCCGGGGCCAGGCCGTGGGGCAGGGTGGCGTCGACCAGGTCGGAATAGGTGATCATGCCCTCGACTTCGGCTCGACGGGCCTGTTGGTCGATGCTGATGAGGTGATCGAGCGAGGCGACATCGAGCTCGGTGCGCTCGGCGCCCGCGCGCGGTCGGAACAGATTGCTGGTTGGTTTCTTCAGGCGTACCGGGCCGTCGCTTTCGGCCAGCGTCGCGGCCAGCGCCTCGACCCGTTGCTGATGGTCGGCGCGGCTCATCGAACGGGTATGTAGCGGGCGATATCGCCCTGGCTGAGCACCATCTGCCAGAGGTTAAGCCCGCGCGAACGGAATGCACCGGCGCTGGAGTTGAGGTAATAGCGCCACATACGGTAAAAGCGCTCGTCGAGGCCCTCGCTCTCCTTGAGCTCCGGCCAGGCGGCGAGAAAATTTTTCTCCCAGGCCTTGAGCGTGCGGTCGTAGTCGGGGCCGAGGTTGTGCCAGTCCTCGAGCACGAACAGGCCTTCCTTGGCACGGGTGAGCTGCGCCTCGGACGGGATCACGCCGCCGGGAAAGATGTATTTGGTGATCCAGCGATCAGCGCTCTGGCGGCTGATGTTGCCGCCGATGGTATGCACCAGGGCCAGCCCGCCGGATTTCAGACACTCGCGCGCGATCTTGAAAAAGCCACGATAGTTTCTCGGCCCGACGTGCTCCATCAGGCCAACGCTCACCACGCGGTCGTATCCGCTCGTATCCTCGGCCGCCTCGCGGTAGTCGCGCTGCCGGATCTCGACCGGGAGGCCCTCGCACAGCGCCCGACCGTGCGCGACCTGGCGTTCGGAGATGTTGTAGCTGACCACCTCGCAGCGGTATTCGGCGGCCAGGAAGCGGGCCAGCTCGCCGAACCCGCCACCGAGTTCGAGGATGCGCATGCCCGGTTCCAGGTGCAGTTTTTGCGCGATCAGCGCCTGCTTGGCGCGCTGGGCCTCGTCGAGATCGGCCAGCGATCCGTCGCGGCCGAAATAGGCGCAGGTGTACTGCATCGTGGGCCCGAGCATGGCCTCGTAGAGTCGGTTGGACAGATCGTAGTGGTCCTCGGCGACGCGCCGCGAGCGGCGCCGGCTTTGCGCGTTGACGAGGCGACTCAGCAATACCTGGCCGGCGAACCCCGGCGTACGGATGGCCCGGTCGATGCGCGCGCTGAGCAGGCGGGCGAAGAATTCATCCAGCGCCTCGACGTCCCACCAGCCGTCCATGTAAGCCTCGCCCGCGCCCACCGAACCCTCGGCCAGCACGCGCCTGAAGAGCCGCTCGTCGTGAACGGTGATGTCCCAGGGGCGGTCGCCGTCGACACGGATATCGGCCGGGCGCAGCATTTCGATGATCTTTTGCCTAGCCGACACGGTCAAGCCCATCCTTGAAGCCGGAAAGCCGAAAAAAGCTCGCGCGGGCGGCAGCTGCCGGCGCGAGCACGGGAAAAGATTAAACCTTGACTTCCGGTCCGGTCAAGGGTCGTCTCCAGTGCACACGGGCACGGTGATCCCGCGAGGCCGAGTATTCGATCCGGTCGACGCATGGCCAATCATCCAGCTTGAAATACCGAAGTCACCTTGACTCAGCCGATGGTGGTGCACTAGGGTTGCCGCGGGAGGAAACAGAGGGCTGTAGTGGCTCTTCTTTCTACTCGGAAGAGGGGGCGTCCGGTTGATTCCGGCCATCGGGGATCATCCAGACGGCGCCAACCCGGTCCTTCGTATTTTTTCCCGCGCCAGCCGGCCCCGCAACGCGGCGGTTGGTCTGCCCGAAAACCCACGGAGGAACATCCGGATGAAAATACGTAGCATTCTTGTGGCTTTTGCAAGCTCGATCCTCTTCGGCTGCGCGACGACGCCAAAGTTTTCGGACGTTGACTTTCCCAAAGACGATGCCGATCTGACAATCCTGGTAACCCAGGAGGAGCTCAGGCCCGAGGCCAGCGATAGCAGCGGCGTAGTCGCAGGAGGCGTCCTGCTTGGCGCTGTCGGCGGCCTGCTGAGCGCCGGGGTTGCGGCAGGTATCGACGCTGAACGGAATGCCCGTGCCGAAGACGCCATCGAGCCCCTGCGTGATTCGCTGATTGATTACGATCTGAGCGAACGGTTCGTCGAGCATATTCAGCAATCCCGGGTCGAAGAGCGACTGGTTGTTGGTGCAAGTCCCGAGCTCCGAACCGATGAACTCGTCATCACGGACCTCGAGCTCGATCGTCCATTGGTTCTGCTCGTCCCGGAGGTCAAGCTCTCGAATGACATGATGAACCTGTTGGTCGATCTTGCTGTGACCGAAATTGCGCCACGCGAGAGAGACGGGTGGCCGATCCAGGGCATGAGCCGTACCTTCCGATTCATGTGGCCGCTGGAAACCGAAGAAAACCTGGATCGCGAGGAAGCCGTCGCTGTCTGGAGCAACCATTCCGCCGAGGATCTGATGGACTTGATCGAGCGCGGCATGGTCGAGACCTTGCGCATGATGTCGGCTCATCTGGACGAGGGTGAGCTTGCTTTCGAAGATGAGGACAGCCGTGTTCACATGACCGAAAATGAGCGTGTCTGGTTGTGGCGGGAGTCCGGGGAGTTCACCTGGCTTGCGCATACATCCGGTCGCGGCATTGTCTACGCAGTCCCCGATCATGCAATCATTGCCACGCCTCGACATGGTTATGATCGGTAAGGCTCCGGTTGATCAAATCGCTGTGCCGGAGCAGCTCCGGAGCCTGTTTCGGCACAGCGGGCGTTGATGTAGATCCCGTCAGCCCAGGGGTAGACTATCTCGTGGCCGCGCCAATCATGCTCACAGAAGGCCTGGTAGTATTCCGGCCCGATCGACTTCAGTCGCCTGATAGTGGACGGTGATCCCCCCGGACGGACTCACCGAACAGGGCGGACAGTGTCTCGTCGAAGTCGTTGCTCGAATCCCCTTTAAGGTACAGCCAGGGCATGGGTGCGGGTCAGGTCGGCCATGCCTATTACTACATGGTTCTCATCGCACAGGTGCCGGAGGTCGATCGAGAGGTGATTCGAGGCAGTCCTCACGTCTTGAATTGGTGGGGCACCAAGGCGGAGTTCCTGCGCACCGTCGAGACATCGCTCGATGATTCACTCGGGAATTTGCATGAGTGGCTCGCCCGGCAGTGTCTGGCTTCACGCCAGGTCCCGACTTCGGATTGAACGAACGCCTTGATCAGCCCGGCAGGTGCCGGGCTCCGCCTATGAAAGCTCTATCCTGCCACGACGATCTGGCCGGTCTGCCGAACGAAAGCGCCATGGCGCTGGGTTAAACTGTCACGAGCTGTATTTCCTGCAGGGGTCCGACATGAATACCGAAACTGCCTCCGAAACCAATGCGCTGGCCATTGTCAGCCTGGTGTTCGGCATACTCGGCTGGGTGCTTTTGCCGTTCATCGCGCATCTCGTGGCCGTCGTTACCGGGCATATCGCGCGCGGTCAGATTCGTGATTCCGCCGGCCGGGAACAGGGCGACGGGCTGGCGTTGGCCGGGATGATTCTGGGCTATCTGGGCCTGGCCCTGGCCGTGCTCGGTCTGATGCTGGTGGTCTTCGGCGTCTTGGGTATCGGCCTTCTGGCCCTGCTCGCCTGACCGGCAAGGTTGCATGAGCGAGCGAATCGGCAATCGCGTTGTGATCGAGTCGCGAGCCTCGACGGCCATTGTCACGCTCAGCCGGGCCGCCAAGTACAACGGCCTGGACCTGGAGATGATGCGTGCGCTGGTCGAGGCCGCGCGGCGGGTAAAGCGCCGGAAGGAGATTCGGGCGGTGGTCCTGTGTGGCGATGGGCCTGCGTTCTGCGCCGGGCTGGATTTTGCCAGCGTGACCCGCAAGCCGGGGCGCATTCTGGGTGCGTTTCTGCCCTGGTTTGGCAAGGCCAACCTGTTTCAACGCGTGGCCCTGGCCTGGCGCGATCTGCCGGTGCCGGTCATCGCGGTCACCCATGGCTACTGTTACGGCGGTGGGCTGCAGATTGCCCTGGGCTGTGACTTCCGGTTCAGTTCGCCGGATTGTGAATTTTCGATCATGGAGATCGAGTGGGGGCTGATTCCCGACATGGGTGCGTCGGTGACCCTTCGTGACCTGGTGCCGCGCGATGTTGCCCTGGAACTGACCCTGACCGGGCGCAAGTTCACCGCCGCTGAGGCTCTGGCGCTCAACCTTGTCAGCCGCATCGATGAGCAGCCCATGGAAGCGGCGCTGGCTTTTGCGGTGGATCTGGCCGAGCGCTCCCCGGATGCGGTTATCGCGGCCAAGAAGCTGCTGCGCGATACCCGGCAGGGTTCGGAGCGCCGGGCGCTCCGGCGCGAGCGGCGCCTGCAACTCGGCGTACTGCTCGGCTCCGACCAGCGCGAGGCCATGCGCGCCAGGCTCGCCGAGAAAAAATCCGCGCAATAGCCCGACTTTGCCTCAGACCGCCCGGCGGTTAACGTGCCTTGCCTTGTCGGGGTCGGCGGCCCTTTCATCCGTCAGCCAGGCCCATTCAGCCGGTAGCGACTCGATCGGGCTTGTGGCCCCGTCTCCGGATAATCCCGGCGGTAATGAGCGCCGCGGGACTCGCGGCGTTCCAGGGCCGAGTCGGCCAGTGCACGGGCCGTGACCAGTTCGTCGGCCTGTCCGAATTGCGTAGCTAGACCATCGATCGTTTCGAGCAGCTGCGTCAGCCCGGACGCATCGCGCTCGACACCGGCGTAGCGCGACATCGCCCCGCGCAGGCGCTCGAGCGGTTCGTTCGGTAACAAAGCCGCCGGCGGGCGAGGCGAGTCTCTGGGCGGTTTGGCCGCCCGCTCGCAACTGCGGGCCGCTTCGCCCGCACGGCGCCCCATGACCAGGGTTTCGAGCAGGGAGTTCGACGCCAGGCGATTGCCCCCGTGCAGGCCGATGCAGGCGCATTCACCAACCGCGAACAGGCCGGCGACAGCGGTTTGGCCGTGCAGGTCGGTTTCGATGCCACCCATGTGATAGTGCGCTGCCGGGGCCACCGGAATCGGCTCGCGACGCGGGTCGATGCCCAGCGTCTGACAGGCGGAAAAAACAAAAGGAAATCGCTCGGCAAAGGACTCGCCGATGGCCTGCGTACCATCGAGCCAGGCGCCCCTGCCAGACTGCAATTGTCTGAAAACCGCGCGAGCCACGATATCGCGCGGGGCGAGATCGGCATCCGGGTGCATTTCGAGCATGAACGGCTGTCCCCTGTCGTCGACAAGCGTTGCGCCTTCTCCACGCAGAGCCTCGGTCGCCAGCCAGGTCGGGTTGCGATCCGATGCGATGGCGGTGGGGTGGAACTGGACGAACTCAACATCGCGGATCACCGCGCCCAGGCGCGCGGCCCACGCCAGTGCTCGCCCGCGGTTGTCCGTCGGATTGGTCGTCAGCGAGTAAAGGCCGCCGAGGCCGCCCGTGGCCAGCACGACCGCCGAGGCCTCGATGGGCTGCGTCTGGCCGCTGCCGTCGTCGACGAACACGCCGCGGCATTCGCCATGGGCGTCGGCGAGGAGCCCGGTCACGGGCGCTGATTCGCGCACTTCGATATGCTCGGCGCGGCCGACCTCGGCCACCAGGGCCTCGATGATCGCCGCGCCGGCCCGGTCTCCGCTGATCCGGGCCACGCGGCGCCGAGAGTGTGCCGCTTCGCGCGACAGCGCCCAGCTTCCGTCGGGGGCATGGTCGAATGCGACCCCGATTCGTTCCAGGGCGTGGACTTCCGCGGGCCCCAGGCGGGTGATCAGCCGGGCGACCGACTCGTCAACCAGCCCTGCGCCGGCTTCGATAGTGTCGCGGGCATGGAGCTCGGGGCTGTCATCTTCGCCGAGTGCCGCGGCGATGCCACCCTGGGCCCAGGCGGTGGCCGAGCCGCCGCCCGGACGGTTCTCCGATAGCAACACGACCGGCGTCGGCACCGCGCTCAGCGCGGTCCAGAGGCCGGCGAGCCCCGACCCGACAACCACCAGCGGGGCGGGTGGCTCGGACTCAGATCTGGACAAACGGAGCCGGCTTTTCCGCGCGCGCCGGGTCGAAAGCCGGCGGTCGGTCGGGCCTGGGCAGATCGAGCATGGCCTGCAGGCTGGCCCGGGCGCGGCGGGCGATTTCCGGGTCGACTTCGACGCGATGCTTCATTTCGCGCAGCGCGTCGTAGATGTTGGTCAGGTTGATGCGTTTCATGTGCGGGCACAGGTTGCACGGGCGCACAAAGCGGGTCTGGGGGTTGGCCACGGCCACGTTGTCGCTCATGGAGCACTCGGTGATCAGGATCGCTTCGGCCGGGCGACGTTCGGAAACATGCCCGATCATGGCCCCGGTCGAGCCAGCAAAGTCCGAGGCCTGGACGACTTCCGGCGGGCACTCCGGATGGGCGATGATCATGGCGTCGGGGTGGTCGGCACGCAGCTGATCGATTTCGGCGCGGGTGAACTTGTCGTGGACCTCACAGGCTCCTTCCCAGGTCAGTATTTTCAGCTCGGTCTGGCTGGCGACGTTGCGCGCCAGGAACTGGTCGGGGATGAAGATCACCGTGTCGGTACCCCACTGCGCGGCAATCGCCTCGGCGACTGGCACGGCATTGGATGAGGTGCAGCAGATGTCGGACTCGGCCTTGACCTCGGCCGAGGTGTTGACGTAGGTCACGATCGGATAGTCCGGGTAGGCCGCGCGAATCCGGCGCACCTGTTCGCCGGTGATCGATTCGGCCAGCGAGCAGCCGGCGCGCAGATCGGGGATCAGCACGGTCTTTTCCGGCGACAGAATCTTGGCCGTCTCGGCCATGAAATGCACGCCAGCCTGGACGATCACCGCCTGCTCGGTCTCGGCGGCTACCTGGGCCAGCCTGAGCGAGTCGCCCGTGATATCGCCGACGCAGTTGAAAATTTCCGGCGTCATGTAATTGTGCGCCAGAATCACCGCGTTGCGCTCTCGCTTGAGCTGGTTGATGGCGTCGATCAGCGGCGCATGCAGCGGCCACTCGACCTCCGGGATGACGTCGGCGACGCGCTCGTAAAGCACATCGGTGCGCGCCTTGACCGCATCGTCGTAAACCAGCTCCGAGGCCGGGGGAGCGGGTAGCTCAATGGATTGTGCTTGTCTATGCATTGGTTCGTTCGGGATCATGGTCGAGGTTAGGTGGTACCGGGTAGCGGCGTTTTCCAGAGCGCTGGAGTGGAATGCGTCCAGTCAAGGCTCGCCAGTATGCCGTCGCCGCCGTGGTTTCGGCGAGAACGGGAGCGTGCCGTGTGCCGGCTTGGTCCCTGCCGCGCACGCTGTCCATGACGGCACCAATCTAGCGAGTCACGCATTCAGGCGCCTTCGGGCTCTGGCCGGCCGAACAGGTCGGCCGGTTCAGATTCCCGGTTGTTCGAACCGGTCGGAGAAAAGGCGTTTCAGCACATCCTTGACAGCCGGGTCGGTAACACGCAGCACGAACAGCCCGCGGTTGATATCGGATACCAGGATCAGATCGTTTCCGAAGAACGGGAAGACATTCCAGGCCCCCTGAAAGCCAAGGCCTTCGGATTCGGGATAGGTATCGAAATAGGCGACCTCTTCCAGCTGGCCGGTCTCGGCATCATCGATACGAAGAATTCGCAGGCCGCGTCGATAATTGGCCTGGAAGGTGTGGTCGGCGACCACGTACTGGTTGTGGTCGATCGACAACCCGCTGGCCGTGTATTCGGCCGGTGCATCGGCGCTGTCGAGTTCCGCCAGATCGAGGATGAGCGTCCGGGTGCCCCGTAGCTCCTGGACTTGTTCATCGAGTTCATCATCGAACACGAAAAAGCGCTGGTCTGGCGTGAACCATCCCTGGTGCGTGTAGCTGTGATTGTAGGTATGGCGCCCTATCATCTCCGGGGCGTCCTTGTCGGTCACGTCGACGACGGTCACGCTGTCTTCGTTGCTGGCCACGCAGATTTCGTGTCCGTGAAAGCGCTGGTCCGGCCCACGGTAATTCACGCATTGAACGTCGTGGGTGTATTCGTCCTCGGAAAAGCAGCCAGCGAATTGAGGCTGCAGGGGGTCACTGATATCGATCATGTGCAGGCCGCCGGAACAGGTATCCGACCCGACCGCGTAGGCAAAACCACTTTCCGGATTGACGGCAATATTGTGGGCGCTGTTGAACTCGGTGTAGTGTGCATCGTGAGTAAATTGCTGCGGTTCCTCGAAATCTTCGAGCAAACGATTCAGGTCGAACACCTGCATGCCGTGGCCGCTCACCGCATCGGCCACGATCAGGGCATGGTGACCGAATGTCTTGATATCGGTCCAGGTTGAATCTCCCACGCCGTCGGGCCGGGGGAGGTTGCCGATGAAGACCGGATTTTCGGGATCGGTCATTTCGACAAAAGCGACACCGTTGGACCGGCCCATCAGGGCAAACAGGCGATCGCTTTGCGGGTCGCGCCAGCCCCAGTTGTCGGCGCCGGTGCCGCCACCGATTTCGGGCAGTTCCAGCCATCCGGCCAGCTCGACGCCCTTGCAAGGGAAAGGCCCTGCAAACCCGTCTTCGCAAGCCTGGGGGCCTGCGAAATCAAATTCGATTCGTTCCTGCTGGTGCATGTGATGTGCGTGGGAAGCGAAATCCATGTCCGGGTTTTGTTCCTGCAGGATTTCAGCGCGCTCGTTGGTGAAACAGGCCCATGCCGAGGCCGGGCAAAGAACCACGAGGAACACAAGAAGCCGTGCTGATGAATCAATTGTCATTGCAGAATTCGAATCTGGAGAGGACAGCAAGGATAACGCATGACATTCTCAGCGACTTGCCGGCGGCTCGTTGGGATATCAGGTGTCGTCGGCTTCTTCGGCCTGAAGTCGCTCACGGCGCGCGAGTTCTTCCTCGCGGGCGGCATCGATGATGCCCATGAGCTCGACCAGATCAACATCGGTGTATTCAGGCACGTATTCGCCGGTCAGGGGGCTATCGGGCTGCAGCCGGCCAGCGGCATAGAGCGCCCACATTTCCTTTCCGAAATCGGTGTCGATCAGGTCGGGGGCGGAGCGGCCGAAATAATGGCGCAGGCGGTCGACATCCCGCACCAGCAGCATCGCCGCCGAATTGTTGGCGGCGGCATTGACCGCCTGTGGCAGATCGATAATGACCGGACCATGCTCGTCGACGAGAATATTGAACTCCGACAAGTCTCCGTGGATCCATCCGGCTGCGAGCATGCGGACGACTTCGGCGATCAGGTGGGCGTGGTAGGCTCGGGCGGTTTCGGCATCGAGCACCATCCCGTCCAGCCGCGGAGCGACCTGGCCCTCGGCGTCGGTGATCAATTCCATCAGCAAAACGCCATCGACAAACCCGAGCGGACGCGGTACGCGCACATCGGCCGCCGACAGGGCATAGAGCGCCTCGACCTCGGCGTTGACCCAGGTCTTTTCCTGCTCTTTCTGGCCATAGCTGGTTTTCCGCGACATGGCCCGGGCGCGCCGGGTGTTGCGGACCTTGCGGCCTTCCTGGTAGATCGCCGCCGGTTTGAAGCTGCGCTTGTTGGCCTCCTTGAACACCTTGGCACAACGCCGCTCATCACCACACCGGACGATATAGACATCGGCCTCCTTGCCACTTTTCAACTCGGCGATCACCTCATCGATCAGGCCGTCGTCGGCGAGTGATTTCAGTCGTTCGGGGGTTTTCATGGGTGAGGCAGGGGATATCGACAGGCGCAGGGGAGATTGTAACGCCTGCAGTACCGATTGGCCGGTGACCGGGTCATGGAAAACCGGGCTGCGAGATCGAGCCCGGTTCTGGGTCAAGTGGTCAGGGTGGGCGAGGGCCCACCCTGGTTTCCACGCGCTATCAGTTCTGGAACCGGTCCTGAAAGATTCCATCCGTCAATTCTTCCCAGTCGGTCTCGTAGGCTCCAAGGTCGAAGGTGCCGAGGTTCGGGTTTGGCGGCAAGGGCGATCCCTGGTGGGCTGTGCCTCGTTGGTTGCCATCGATGTCTGGGGAATTCGGGGGTGTCACAGTGTCGTCGCAGAAGTCGATCGCTGGCGAAACCGGCCCGGGCCGGTAATCGCCCTGGCCGGGGTTGACGAATTGTGGCGGGTACGACCGATAGAAGGGAAAGGAAAAATCCACATCGTCGGGATCCTGCCATCCTATGACACAGTCACCCGAAATGGTCCCTTCCTCGTTGCCCTCGGTGGCAACCAGGCCGCCATCCTCCCACAAAATGCTGGAGTACAGACCAACCTCGGCGGGCTGTGTGGACGATGCGCCGAAGGCGCGGGCACCATTGGAGCCCGGGTTGTCGGCCATCGTGCTGTAGCGGAGGTTGATGGTGCCATGCAGGGCATATAGCAGTTCCGGTGCAGTGTGGTTGCCGGTGGCCAGGATCGACTCCAGGTTGATGGTGCCCGGGCCGGCTCCGCTGACGGAGGCCACGCTGCCTCTGCCGCTTGCCGAGTTGTTCTCCACGAAGGTCCGGAAAACTTCGATGGTTGCGTCATTGCGCGCGACGAATGCACCACCACTGCCGTCGATTACCGAGTTGCCCGCGACACGGCTGCAACGCCCGAAGGTGCTGTCGTCACAGGGGGTGTCGTCGATGCGGTCAATCGTCACCACCGCCTCGCCGGCGTTTGCGTAGATGGCGCCAGCGCTGTTTTCGGCAGTATTGTTGGCGATGTTGGCATCGAACAAAAAGACCCGGGATTCATCCCTCGCGTAGAGGGCTCCGCCGCGCGCGGCTTCGTTGCTCAGAATGTCCACCCGCCAGCTGGGGTTGCCGAATCCCTGGAAATCGTCTCCACGTACACTCAGGTAACTGCCGTCACCGTCGAGATAATAGGCGCCGCCGGCGCCGACGAC
>CAYQJJ010000038.1:9601-16012 GCA_964417745.1 uncultured Wenzhouxiangella sp. | reverse complement strand
CGGGCTCCGGACGCGTGGCGAAGTCGCCCGACCGGACACCCCATCACCCCGGCCGGAGGGCCTGGTCAGCGGCCCGGGCGGTGCAGTAGTACCAGCGCGCCGGGCAGGCTTGCGACCAGCACCACCCCGCCATAGGCCAGGGCGACGGCCGCACCCTGCTCGGGCGGCAGGCCCAGGGCCAGCCAGACGGCGGCCGCGGCGGCTTCGCGAAAGCCCCAGCCGGCCACCGACAGCGGGATCAGCATCGCCAGCAGGATCGGCAGCGCCACGGCCAGCAGCAACCAAAAGCCCGCTTGGGAGCCGATTCCGAGCCCGGCCAGCGCGAAGATGAATACATAGCTCGACACGATCGCCAGCGAGGCGGCCAGCTGGCGCGGCCAGGCGCCGGGCGCCAGCAGCGAGCGCTGGATATCGTCATGCAGCCGCCGCCACTGCGTCGGCCAGCGCCGCGCGGCCGCGACCAGGGCAGCGCCGGCGATGAGCGCGAACAATGCCGGCGCGAGCCACGCTGCGCCGCTCCCGGCCGCCAGCCCGGCCAGGGCATCGCGCCAGGCCGGGACCAGGGCGAGCACGGCCAGCGTACCGAGCACCACCACCGCCTGGCCGGAGGCACGCTCGATGATGACCGCCCGCCACGCCGGCCCGGCCGCGTCGCTGTCGCGGGCGTGGCGATGCGCGCGCAGTGCATCGCCGAGTACGCCGCCGGGCAGCACCTGGTTGACGAATCCGGCCAGGTAGTAATCACCAATCGCGCGCGGCCAGGGCAGGCGTAGTCCAAGGCGCTCGGCGGTAAAGCGCCAGCGCCAGGCCGACAGCAGCATCTGGACCACGCTGATCGCCAGCGCCCCGACCAGCCAGAGTGGTTCCAGGCCGGCAATCTCGGCCACCACATCGGCCGGCTCCAGCCAGACCAGCAGTGCTGCGAGAACCGCCAGGCTGATCGCCCAGCGCAGCATTGGCCCGGCCCGGTGACGCTCAGTCACGCCGGGGCGGCAGAGCCAGAACGTCGATATGGCCGACGCCAAGCCCGAGGTCGCCGCGTTCGAGCGCTTGCTGGCGTTCGCGCTGCCAGGATCGAATCCGGTCCGGGGATCCGTCGGTCTGTTCGATGGCAGCGCTCGCCCAGTCGTCGAGCAGGCTGGCTCCGAGCCGGCGAGTTCGGGCTGTGCCGGCGGCCAGCTGCCAGTCGGCACGCTCGCTCCAGACCCGCAGGCCGGCGGCCTCGAGCAGCTCGGGCAGCCGCTGCGCGGCATCCGGCCCGAGCGCTTGCCCCAGCCCCTTGGCGCGGCGCTGGTGGGCATTGAACAGCGTCTCCATCTCGCGGTCGAGTTCGTCATCGAGCCGCTGGCCCTCGGGGTCGCTGAACCAGCGCCGGCCGTCGACGGTCAGGCTGAACAGGCCGGCCGCTCGCGTTGCCGCGAGATGGTCGGCCAGGGCCTTGATCCAGTCGGCCGAGACCAGGTCGAAAAGTGCCGTGGCGGTGACCAGGTCGGCCGGGCCGAGGTCGGCGAGGGGCCGGTCAGCCAGGTCCGTGAGTTGCGTCTGCACCTGGACGGTCTCACCGTCAGCGCTGGCCAGGCCGCGAGTCGCGCGGGCGCGTTCGAGCAGCACCGGATCATGGTCGACAAGCCGCCAGCGCTGGCGCGGGCGCAGGCGCGGGGCCAGGTAGCGCAGGTTGCTGCCGCTGCCGGCGCCGAGGTCGACGATGACAACCCCGCCCTGGCCGCCCAGCCAGCCATCGAGCAGACCGGTCAGCCGGGCCGAGCGCGCGACGTGGTCGGCGGGTTCGCGCAGCGCCAGCCAGTCGCTTCCAAACTGTGCCGGGTCGCTCGTCATCAGGGGCTGGCCTCGAGCAGCGCGTCGGCAAAGGCGCGGCCGGCATCCTGCCAGTCGCCCAGGCTGTCGCGTCGGGCGGCGGCGTTGCGGGTCAGGCGGGTGCGCAGCTCCGGCTCGTCGAGCCAACGCGCCAGCGCGGTGCGCAAGGCATCCGGGTCGCCGGGGGCGGCCTTGAGGCAGCACGCTTCGGGGGCGGTGTCGGCGAGCGCGCCACCGGTGGTGGTGATGACCGGCAGTCCGCGCGCCAGGGCCTCGGTGACGACCATGCCGTAGCCCTCGTAGTGCGAGGCCAGCACGCAGACGCCGGCTCGCCGGTATTCGGCTTCGAGGGCTTCGGCGTGGCACTCGCCGACACACTCGATGCGCTCGCCCAGCCCGGCGCTCTGGATGGCACGGCTGACGCCGGCGGCGAATTCGGGGTCGCGGCCGGTCGAGCCGGCCAGCACGCAGTGCCAGGGCCGGTCAGCCAGCCCGGCCAGCGCTTCGACCAGCAAATCCTGACCCTTGCGCGGCGTCAGGCTGGCCACGCACAGCAGCCGTTCGGGCCCGTCCGGCTCGCGCCCGGCGAGGCGTACGCCGACCGGCCCGGCCAGCTCAGCGCGCTCGACCCCGGGCTCGACCACTCGAGGGCTGTGCCGGCACAGCCCGAGTTCGCCCAGGCGGCGGGCGGTGAACGGGCTGGTCACGAGCACCCGGCGACAGGCAGCCAGGGCGCGTTTCTCGCGCTCGAGCAGCCGGCGCCGGGTCGCGGCATCGTGGCCGGTCTCGTCGGCGAGCGGGTGGTGCACCAGGGCGCTGATATCGAGGCGTCGGGCGTGGTCTTCGACGGCCTCGGGAACGGCACCCAGGGCGAGGCCATCGATGACCACCCGGGCGTTGTCGGGCTCGGCGGCCAGCGCTTTGTGCATGGCTTCAAGCGCCCGCTCGTCGCCGTCGGGAAAGCGACCGTCAAGGCCGGTCACGCGCACCGACCAGCCCTGCCGACGAAGCTGCTGGACCATATGCGCATCGAACAGGTAGCCGCCGGTGCGCTGGCCTGGGTCACCGGGAACGATCATGCTGAGCGAATGGCTCAAAGCGCGCCCTCGTAGCTGGCCCGGGCCAGGTGCGACTCCTTGAGCTCGATCTTCATGCGGGTCAGGCCCCGGGCCGTGGAGCCGAGCCGGTTCTGGCCGATGGCTTCGGCAAGGCGGTCGAAGATCACCCGGGCCAGGAACTCGGTGGTGGTGTTGCGCCCGGCAAAATCCTCGACCTCGTCGAGGTTGCGGTAGTTGAACTCGGCCAGGATCTCGCCGAGGACCTGGCTGGCCAGGCCGATATCGACGATCAGGCCGTCAGCGTCGAGCTCGGGCCGCGAGAAGCTCGCGTCGACCACGTAGGTCGCCCCGTGCAGTTGCCGCGCCGGCCCGAAGATTTCGCCGGAAAAGCTGTGGGCGATCATGAAGTGATCGCGGACGGTGAGGGTATACATGGTCTCGCTCCTGATGATCGGTCGAATTCGAAACGGCCCGGACCCTTGATGATTCTAAAAATTTGCTGGCAGGGATGTCCGGCTGCGCGGGCCCTGGATGCAGCCGAAGCGCGCAGGGACGGGCGGAAAAAGGGCCGTCGACTGTCTGAGCCCGAGCCCGAGAGGGCTTGGGCGAGTTTCGACGGCCCCCGCCCGGCCCGAGCACTGGAGGGGACCGGTTGCCGCCTCGCGGCAACCGGCAAATCCCCGGGCCCGCGCGGCCGGACATCCCTGCCCCCTCTGGCCCCGATTGGCAGGCGTTGCGAACAACGATCAGTCGGGCGGCTCATAGTCGATGCGGTGGCAGAGGACCTCGCCGGGGCTGGCGAGCAGTCCGGGCAGGTCCTCGGGCAGGGTCGCAAACGGGCTCGAGCCGGAGATCAGGGCCTCGCTGACCGGGTCGGTGAGCAGTTTCAGGGCCAGCGCCAGGCGGCGCCGGGGGTCCCAGCGCGGCTGGCGCGTGGGCGGGATCTGGCCGACCTGGCTGGCGATCAGCGCCAGCCGGCGCGAGTGAAAGGCCTCGCCCAGCGGCACGGCCGGGCGGGTTGTGCCGTACCAGCTCATCTCGATCACCCGGGCCTGGTTACCGGCCAGCGCCAGCGCGCGGGCCAGCCCGGCCTCGCTGGCGCTGGTGTGGATGACGACGTCGCAGTCGCCGGCGGCCTGCTCCGGCGCGGCGAATCCGACCCCGAGCCGACGGGCCAGCCGCTCGCGCGCGGGTTGAATATCGATCAGATGGACCTCGGTGCCCGGAATGCGGCCGGCCAGCCAGGCCACCAGTGCCCCGATCACGCCCGCACCGACCACGCCAACCCGGTCGCCGGGGCCGATGCCGGCATCCCACACGCCATTGATCGCGGTCTCGCAGTTGGCCGCCAGCACCGCGCGCGCCGGCGGCAGATCATCGGGCAGCGGCGCGACCGCCGCGGCGGGCACCACGAAGCAGTCCTGGTGCGGGTGCAGGCAGAATACCTCGCGCCCGCGCAGCGCTGCCGGCCCGGCCTCGACGCGACCGACGGCGCAGTAGCCGTACTTGACCGGCGCGGGAAAGTCGCCCTGCTGGAAGGGCGCGCGCATGCGCTCGTGCTCGGATTCGGGCACCCGGCCGTGGAAGACCAGCGCCTCGGTGCCGCGGCTGATGCCGGAGTAGCGTGTTCGAACGCGCACCTCGCCCGGCGCCGGCTCCGGCAACGCCTCGTTGCGAAGCTCGCCGTGGCCGGGTGCGGTGATCCAGAAAGCGCGGGCAGTTCGGGTCATGGCTTTGGACTTGCGGGTGAACGATCCGGTTAGAACGCCGGTCTTTACATCAAAGATGGCACGACTATGGCACATTCGAGTAATGGAGTTGTATCAAGGCCTTTCACCGACCGATCGCGCCCCGGCGCCATGGGCTGATCTCATCGCCGGGCTGGTGATGACGGTCGGCCTGGCCGGCATCGTGTCGGCCTCGCTCCCGCCGGATGGATGGCTGCTCACCGGCGCGCTGGGTGGCTACGGCGCGCTGGTCGCCATGCTGTACCGCGGCCAGGCCGGGAAGCGCGTGCTGGGCTGGGCCAACCGGGCGACCCTGGCGCGGGCGGTCATTACCGCTGTCCTGGCCGGCGCGCTGCTGCAGCCCGGGCTATTCATCGAGCAGGCCTGGACGATCGCCGCGCTGTCGCTGATCGCGCTGGCGCTCGACGGGCTCGACGGCTGGCTGGCGCGGCGCCTGGATGAAACCAGCCGTTTCGGTGCGCGCTTCGACATGGAGACCGATGCGGCGCTGATCCTGGTGTTGTGCGCCGGGTTGTGGCTTTCGGGGCTGGCGCCGGCGTGGGTGCTGGCGATCGGCCTGATGCGCCACGCTTTCCTGCTGGCCGGCCGGGTCTGGCCCTGGCTGGCACGCCCGCTGCCCGAGCGTTTCGGCCGCAAACTGGTCTGCGTGGTGCAGGTCGGTGTGCTGGTGCTGGCGCTGCTGCCGTTCATCGGCGAGGCATGGCGGTTGCTCATGCTGGCCGCTGCCCTGCTGTTGCTCGGCATTTCCTTTCTGATCGACGTCGCGTGGCTGGCTCGCCGGCGCGGGGTCACCGAACATCCCGACTGGAGGACGCCATGAAAATCCTTTCCCTAACAACCCTTTCCATGAAAGCCCTGTTCACCCCCGTTTTCATCCTTGCCGCTGTCGGCGCGGGCCTGCCCGGCACGCTCAAGGCCGAGCCCGCGACCTTCGAGATCGACGACGAACATTTTTCGATCGCCTTTCTGGTCGACCACGTCGGCTACGCCAACCAGCTCGGCCAGTTTCTCCAGGCCGAGGGCCGCTTCGTCTACGACGAGGACGCCAACGAACTGCACAGCGGCGAGGTCATCATCCAGGCCGACAGCGTTTTTACCAACCACGAGCGTCGCGACAACCACCTGCGAGACAGCGACTTTCTCCACGCCGACCGCCACGCGACCATCCGCTTCGAGGCCACCGAGTGGCAGCCCGGGAACGGCCGCAGCGGCACGCTCGTCGGTGAACTGACGTTGCTTGGCGAGACCCGGCCGGTCGAGCTGGACGTGACCTTGAACAAGGCGGCCGAGTACCCGTTCGGCCACCAGCGCCACACCCTCGGCTTTTCTGCCCGCGCAAGCATCGAGCGCAGCGAATGGGGCATGACCTATGGCATCGACGATGGCCTGGTCGGCGATACGGTCGAGCTGATCTTCGAGTTCGAGGCCATCGAGCAGTAGCAGTCAGCGGGCCTTCCGGCCTCGGCTCTGCCCGGTCTTTTGACGGCCCTCGTTTCGCGCCTTATGCTGGCCGAAAAGAACAAGAGGGATAGAAGACGATGAGCGATACCAAGTTTGCTGCCCAGGGCATGAGCTTTCGGCAGAGCGTCGAGCACATGGTCGATCATGCCATCGGCATCATGGACCTCGAGCCCGGCATCGGCGAGGCGCTCAAGGTCTGCCAGAGCGTCATCCAGGTCTCCTTCCCGGTCGAGATCAACGGCCGGGCCGAAATCTTCACCGGCTGGCGCGCCACCCACAGCGACCACCGCCTGCCCTCCAAGGGCGGTATTCGTTACGCCCCCATGGTC
>CAYQJJ010000038.1:0-9591 GCA_964417745.1 uncultured Wenzhouxiangella sp. | reverse complement strand
CGCTGGCCGCGCTGATGACCTACAAGTGCGCCATCGTCGACGTACCCTTCGGGGGCTCCAAGGGCGGGCTGATCATCGACCCGCGCAAGTACGAGCGCCATCAGCTCGAAGCCATCACCCGCCGTTTCGCCCGCGAACTGATCGGCAAGGGTTTTCTGAGCCCGGCCAAGAACGTGCCGGCCCCCGACATGGGTACCGGCCCGCGCGAGATGGGCTGGATGACCGATACCTACCGGCGCCTGTTCCCCGATGACATCAACTACATGGGTGCTGTCACCGGCAAGCCGGTCGAGCACGGGGGCGTGCGTGGCCGCAACGAGGCTACCGGCCGCGGCGTTCAGTATGCGCTGCGCGAGTTCTTCCGCCACGGCGATGAAGTCAAGCGCGCCGGCATGGAGGGCGACCTGGCCGGCAAGCGGGTGATCGTCCAGGGCCTGGGCAACGTCGGCTACCACGCCGCCCACTTCCTGCGCACCGAGGACGACTGCCTGATCACCGCGATCATCGAGCGCGACGGCGCCATCGTCAATCCCGACGGCCTGGACGTCGAGGCCGTGCACGCCCATATCCGCGAGCACGGCGGCGTCAAGGGCTTTGCCGACGCCGCCTTCCGCGAGGACGGTGCGAAGGTTCTCGAACTCGAATGCGACATCCTGATCCCGGCCGCCCTGGAAGGGGTGATCACGCCCGACAACGCCGACCGGATCAAGGCGAAGCTGATTGCCGAGGCAGCCAACGGCCCGGTCACCTTCGAAGCCGACAAGAAGTTGCAGGCGCGCGGGGTGGAGATCATCCCGGACGCCTACTGCAATGCCGGCGGCGTGATCGTGTCGTACTTCGAGTGGATCCGCAACCTCAACCACGTGCGCTTCGGCCGGCTGGACAAGCGCTTTCACGAGTCGCGCGGTCAGAAGATCATCACTGCCATCGAAATGGCCACCGACACGCAGATCCCCGAATGGCTGCGCGACCAGATCGCCTGCGGCGCCGACGAGTTCGACCTGGTGCGCTCGGGCCTCGACGACACCATGCGCCTGGCGCTGCAGGAGATCATCGAAAAACGCCGCACCCACTCCGGTATCGACGACTACCGCATGGCCGCCTACGTGATTGCCATCGAGAAGATCGCCCGCTCTTACCAGGACATCGGCTATTGAAGAAACCACCGAAAGAATCGACCCAGTGCACAGGCGCCCCGGGCCGCATTGACGCCGCGTTGCAGAAAAACGACTACACTTGAGGGTTACTTGAACCGTTTGAATCATCCGGCGCGCCCCACGGGGCCGCTGCGGGACGATTCATGGTCTTCTCTCCCCCATAGAGGCCCCCGAACGCCATGAGCGCATCCTCCACCGTCGAAACGGGCTGGACCCGCAGCCTGAAAAACGGCGCCGCGCCCGACCATGCCAACCTCGCCGACCATCTACGCTCGGTGCACACCGAGCATGCCGGCTTTACCGAATCCTGCGCGGCGCGCTGTCGCGACCCGCAAGGGCGCAACAGCTACGAGTGGCTGGTCGAAGTCATCGATCCCGACCGCGCTGGCCGTGTGCTCGACCTGGCCTGCGGCAGCGGCCCGCTGCTCGAGATCTGCCACCGGCGCTTCGGCGAGCGCATGGCGCTGGTCGGCGTGGACCTGAGCGCCGACGAGCTCGACCTGGCGCGCGAGCGACTGCCCGGGCGCGTGGTGCTTCACGAGGCCCTGGCCCAGGAACTCGATTTCCTCGACGACGACAGCGTCGATGCCATCCTGTGTCACTGGGCGCTGACGCTCATGGACCCGGTTGCCCCGGCATTGACCGAGGCACGCCGGGTGCTCGCCCCGGGCGGCTGCTTCGCCGCCATTGTCGATGGCGACATGGACAGCGCGCCGGGCTATCGCCAGGTCCACGACCTGATCTACGGCTGGGTGCAGCGCGACTATCCTCACTACGGGCAAGTCGACATGGGTGACCCGCGCGTACGCAACACCGCCGCGCTGGCGTCTCTGGCCGGCGAGGTCTTCGACCAGGCAGAAGTGTCCATCGAACCGGCCGTGCTGACCCTGGACGACAGCCCCGAGACGCTGGCGCGCGAAGCCGCCGGCTTTTTCTACGCCGCCTTCGTGCTCTCGCCGAGCGCGCGCGCCGGCATGCTCGCCGAACTCGAGGCGCTGTTCGCCGATGCCGATGGGCCCACCGCTGGGCGCTTTTCGATGCCGATCAATCGCCTGTCGGTGCGCCTGGGCTGACCGCCTCGGCGACCGCGCCGGCCGGAGCGTTTGTCGCCAATATCCGGGTTTTCCGCTTCAGGGGTCGAGGGACAACATTTCCCGACACCTGAAGACTTCAAACGAAGGAGGAAGACCCATGCGACAACGACTGTGTACGATAACGCTCGGCGTTCTATTGCTGCCCATGGTGGCGCTCGCCGATTCCATCACCTACCAGGGCCAGCTCGACTCCGGCGGCGCGCCGGTCGACGACGAGCTGGCCATGGTGTTCGAGCTGTTCACCGACGCCTCCGGCGGCTCGCTGGTTGCCACGCGCGAGTACGTCGTCGAGGTTGAAAACGGCCTGTTCCAGGTCGATCTCGAGTTCGGCTCGGCTGCCTTCGACGGCAGCGAGCGCTGGCTGGAAGTTGCCATCGAACAGCCGGACGGCTCCATGGCCGTAACCGACGAGCGCCAGCGCGTCACGCGCGTCCCGATGGCCTTCCACGCCGATGAGGCCGCCAGCGGCGGATCCGGCGACAGCTCGGGCAACGGCCCGGGCAGTTTGTGGTCCAGTGCCGACCACGGCATCAGCTACGACGAGAACGTCGGCATCGGCAACCCACCGCTCAACAGCACGCGCCTGTTGGTACGCGGCAGCGGCCACAGCTCGCCGTTCATGGTCACCGCCGGGGCCGATATCTCGCTGGCTACCTACGCCAACAACAGCGTTTCCATCGGCGGCGGCTCGTCCGGGCCGGCTGACGGGCTGCTGGTCGAGGGCTCATCCGTTTTCGAGGGGAATCAGAATCGATTCGACGGCCGCGTCGGAGTTGGTGGGCCGGTGGGATCGGGTACCCAGCTGCAGGTCAATGGCTCGGGCGCTTCGGTCCCGATGATCGTCCAGAGTAGCGGCGGCACGGCGATGGTCGCGCGCTCCAATGCCGGCGTGACGATTGGAGCGAACTCGCCGGCGCCGGACAATGGTCTGCGGGTTTCCGGGCCGGGCCGATTCCAGGACGCCATCGTGGTCGGCGCTGGCAGCCCCGCCGGGCGCATTCATTCTCGATCGGGCGGCGGTGACCGGCTCGCGCTTGTCCTCGAGAACTCCAGTGATTCCACCGGTTGGGCAGTCAACCCGTCGGATGATTATTTGCTGTTTGGATACAGCTCGAACGTGGGTTCCTCGGCGTTCATGCCGCGCGGCGGGATCGACAAGAACACCGGAGAGTATGTCACCAGCTCCGACCGCCGTCTGAAGACCGACATTCGTCCGCTCGATAGCGTTCTCGAAGGCATCGAAGGGCTTGCTCCGCGAAGCTACCGCTTCAAGGACCAGGACGGTGACGAGACCACGCAGCGCTCCATCGGTTTCGTCGCCCAGGAAGTGGCCGAGGTCTTCCCCGAGCTGGTCAGCGATGACACCGGCAGCGGGTACATGGGTGTGAACTACGCTCATTTCTCGGTACTGGCGATTCAGGCCATCCAGGAGCAGCAGCAGCAACTCGACCAGCACACCGAGCGCCTGGCTGCCAGGGAGGCCCGGATCGAGGCCCAGGCCGAGGAGATCGCCGCGCTGCGTGCCGAGCTCGAGGCCAGCGAGCAGCGGGTCGCCGACCGCCTGGCGGCCATCGAAGCCGTCCTGCTCGATGGTGAGCGCGTTGCGGGAGTCGAGTGATGATTCGGCGCACGCTATATTCACTCATGGCGGCCTTCCTGCTCGGCCTTGCGGGTGTGACGCCGGCTGCCGATCGGGTTGTTGAACGCAACCTGATCAGCGCCGGTGGCGCAGTCAACGCCGAGGTCGGCACACTGACCCTGTCGGGCAGCCTCGGCCAGTGGCAGGCCACCGGCCCGGCCACCCTGGGCGGCAGCGACATGGTCGTGACCGGCGGGTTCTGGGCGCAGTCGCGCCGGATGAACGAATGGCCCGCCCTGACCGGGGGCTGGTTCGACCCGGCCACCGAGGGCCAGGGCTTCAACCTGCAGGTCATGGACGACGGCTTGCTCGGCTATTTCTACGGCTACGATCAGGGCGAGCGCATGTGGCTGGCCAGCTCGGTCTACCTGGGCGAGTTCGCCTGGGACGAACCGATCGAGGTTTCGGTCCAGGCCGGGGCCCACGGTGTGTTCGGCGATCCGGTGGCACCGCCCGACGGGATCGAGCCGTGGGGGACTCTCGAATTGACCTTCCATTCCTGCAACTCGGCCTCGGCGCTGCTGGCCGGTGATGCCGGCCTGGAAAGCTTCGCGCTGACCCGTCTGGCCGGTGTCGATGGGCTGGGCGAGGACTGCACGCAGCCGCCCGAGCCTTCGGATTCAGCCGATATCAGCGGAGCCTGGTTCGACCCGGATACCGACGGCCAGGGATGGAACCTGATCGCCACGCCGTTCGGCCTGCTGGCCTATTTTTACGGCTACACGGCCGATGGCGAACCCCTGTGGCTGGTCTCGGCCAACCTGCCCGAGGTCAGCGCGGCCAATGAGCCGGTGATGCTGGAGCTGTTGAGCGCCCGCGGCGGCAGTCTCGGCAGCCCGGTTCATCCCGATGACCTCGACGCCTGGGGCGAGGCCGTGATCACTTTCGATGATTGCGAGCAGGCCAGCGTCGAGCTCGCCGGCGAGGACGGCAGCCAGACCCAGAGCCTGGTCAAGCTGTTCGGCATCGACCGGCCCGAGGGTTGTCGCTTGTAAGCCGCATCGACTGACCCTCGTCGAGGCGGGCCGGACTCCGGCCCGCCTTGCTTTCCGAGCGATCCGACCTCTACCCGCCGGCCTTTACACAATTGACCACTATTCCCGACCGGTACCTTCGCGTGGGCGGGCGCTCAGCGGATCCTCCGGCCAGGGATGCTTGGGATAGCGTCCGCGCATGTCCTTTCGCACCTCCGGGTAGGCATTGGACCAGAAGCTGGCCAGATCGGCGGTGATCGCCAGGGGGCGGCCGGCCGGTGAGAGCAGATGGATCGTCAGGGCGACCCGGCCGTCGGCCAGGCGCGGGGTTTCGGTCCAGCCGAACAGGCTCTGCAGTTTGGCCGCCAGTACCGGGCCGCCTTCGGCCGTGTAGTCGATGGCCACCCGTCGGCCGGTCGGGATGGTCAACCTTGCCGGCAGCAGGCGGTCGAGCTCGCGGGCCCGGTCGTGGCCCATCCGGGCAGCCAGGATCGCCCGGTGGTCGAGTGCTTCGAGGTCTTTCCAGTAACGTCGTCCGGCCAGGTAGGGAGCCAGCCAGTCCTCCAGCTCGTCGTGGAGCGCGCGCTCGCTGAAATCCGGCCAGGGCGGCCCGAAGCGATCGTGGGCCAGCCGCGCCCGGGCCAGCCATTGCCGGGTCGCGGGATCGCCGAGCAGGGCGTCGAGTCCGCGTCGGCGCAGGGCGTCGAGCAGGCCGGCCTCAATGACATCGGGGGCTGGCGCGGCCAGCGGTTTTTCCTCGAGCACCAGCGCGCCGAGGCGGCGCTGGCGAACGGCGCTGAGCGTGCCGCGCTGGTCGTCCCAGCGGGCCTGGTCCTGGCTGACAACATGCCCGGCCAGGCTGCGCTCGAGCTCGTCGCGCTCGACCCTGGCGGCCAGAAAGATACGCGCTTCGCGGGCCTGGCCGTCGAGTTCGGCGGCCACCAGGTAGTCGCTGCCGGCCAGCGCATCGCCGTCGAACACGAACGCGCCGCGGCCGTTGCTCAGCACGAAGCGCCCGCGCCCCGAACGGCGCTGGCCAATGCGGTCGGGGAAGGCGAGCGCCAGCAGCGCGCCGGCCGATGCCGGTCCCTGGTCGTCGGTCCGTGCCCGGTCCTTGAGCAGCGAGCGGGCCAGTTCGCGTACCTGACGCAGCCGGCCGCGATGGACGCGCGCCCCGGAATCGCCATCGAGCGCGGCCAACCGGGCCTCGAGATCCGCCCCGGGCGGGTCGAGGAGAATATCGCGCTCGCTCAGCAGCGCGGCCAGGCGGGCAGCGGTGCGGGCCTGACCCGACTCGCGGCCGCGCACCACCAGGTGGGCCAGGCGGGGGTGCAGGCCGGCTGCCAGCATGGCCTGCCCGTGGTCGGTGATCGCTCCCTTGTCGTCGACGGCATCGAGCCATTGCAACAGCTCGACGGCCTGGTTCCAGTGGGCCCGGGGCGGGGCATCCAGCCAGTCCAGCGCGCCGGGCTCGCGTGCGCCCCAGCGGGCGAGCTCGAGTACCAGTCCGGTCAGATCGGCCTGCAGGATTTCCGGCGGATCGGACGCGCCCAGCGCCACCTGCTCGCCCTGCGACCACAGCCGGTAGGCCACTCCCGGTGCCAGCCGACCGGCGCGGCCGCTTCGCTGCTCGGCGCTGGATTTCGAGATCCGGGTGGTGACCAGCCGGGTCATGGCGCTGTTCGGGTCGAAGCGCGATCGCCGCTGCCAGCCGGCATCGATGACCACCCGTACCCCCTCGATGGTCAGACTGGACTCGGCGATGGCGGTGGCCAGCACCACCTTGCGCCGACCGCTCGGGGCCGGCGCGATGGCCGCGTCCTGCTCGGGCCCGGACAGGTCTCCGTACAGCGGCGCGAGCGTGACATCGTCGGGCAGACTGCCCTCCAGGCGCCCGGCAATACGCCGGATCTCGCCGATGCCGGGCAGGAACACCAGCACCGAGCCGGGGTCGGTCTGGAGCGCATGTCCGATGGTTGCCGTCACCCCGGCCAGCGAGTCATCCGCCTTGCGCGGCGGCCGGTGGCGGATCTCGACCGGGTACTGTCGGCCCTCGGAGCGCACCACCGGGGCATCGTCGAGCAGCCGCGCCAGGGCATCGGTCTGCAACGTCGCCGACATGATCACGATGCGCAGGTCCTCGCGCAGTGCCTGCTGCGACTCGCGTACCAGCGCCAGGGCCAGGTCGGCGTCGAGCGAGCGTTCGTGGAATTCGTCGAACAGCACGGCCGCGTAGTCCGACAGCGTCGGGTCGTCCTGGATCATGCGCGTGAGCACGCCTTCGGTGACCACCTCGATACGGGTCGCGGCCGACACCCGCGTGTCCAGTCGAACCCGGTAGCCGACCGTCTGGCCGACGTCCTCGCCGAGTTCGCGCGCCATGAAGCGCGCCGCCGAGCGTGCCGCCAGCCGGCGCGGCTCGAGCATGATGATGCGCCGCCCGGACGCCCAGCCGGCCGTCAGCAACGCCGGTGGCACGCGCGTGGTCTTGCCGGCCCCGGGCGGGGCCTGCAGCAGACACACGCTCCGGCGCTCGAGCTGGCCGAGCAGTTCGGGCAGCACGCTGTCGACGGGCAACTTGCTCATGCGCGCATTCTATCCGGGGAGATACGCCGGGCTCGGTATTTGCCTGTTGTCAGGTGAGCGGCTATGCTGCCCGGCATGCAAGGGGATGAACGGCCAACACAGACCCCCGCACCGGGCCTGTCGCTCAAGGCGCTGCTGTTTGCCGGGTCGGATCTGTTGTTCAATCTGGACTCGAAGCTCTGGCGCACGCTGATCGGCCTGGTTCGACATCCGCTCGAAACCAACCGGGTCTACCTGGAGCACGGCGGTGGCGATCTGCTCAACCCGATCAAGCTGCTGGCCGGGCTGTGCACGCTCAGCGTCGTGGTCTGGGCCATCCTGCCGATCCTGCCGGGTTTTGCCGAGACCCTCGAGCGGGTTGCCCCCGAGGTCGTCGAGCAGATCCGGGAAAGCCTGGCCGAGGATTCGGTCGCCTGGGCGCACTTCTCCGAGGCGCTGGACCAGCGCATGAACCTGCTCAATGTGCCCTTCATGCTGCTGGTGGCGCTGCCGTTGATCGGCTATCTCAAGCTGCTGCGCCGCGACCGGGCGCTGGTCGGGCACGCGGTGTTCACGCTCAACTACCTCAACATCTACCTGGTCTTCAACCTGATCAGCACGCCGCTGTACCTGCTCGACTGGTCGCTGATCGTGATTTCGGCCATCCCGCTGGTCGGGATTATGCTGCCCTACATGCTCGCCGGGCTCTGGTGTTTCTACCTCCAGGGCCCGTTTCGCTATACCGCAGGAGCCATTGGCCTGGTCGCTGTCTTCCTGATCGGCTATGTGATTGCCTCCAACGTGGCCGTCCTGGTCGGGATGTCCTGGACGACCTACGCCGTGCTCGGCTGAGGCCCGGCCCGTCCGCGAGCCCCGATCGAGTCAGTCGATCGGGGCCCGCCGGGCGGTCATTCGGCCTGGGATTCCTCCAGGTAACGGAAGAAGTCCGAATCGGCTCTGAGCATCAGAGTGCTGTTCTCGCCCAGCGCGCGGTAGCTTTCCAGGGTGCGGAAGAAGGCGTAGAACTCGGGGTCGGCACCGAAGGCCTCGCCGTAGATTCGCGTGGCTTCGGCGTCGGCGTTGCCGCGGATCTCCTCGGCTTCGCGCTCGGCCTCGGAGCGAATGCGGCGCAGTTCACGCTCCATGTTGCCGAGGATCTCCTGGCTGTTGCCGCGTCCTTCCGAGCGGAAGCGCTCGG
This sequence comes from uncultured Wenzhouxiangella sp., assembly GCA_964417745.1. Lineage (GTDB taxonomy): Bacteria > Pseudomonadota > Gammaproteobacteria > Xanthomonadales > Wenzhouxiangellaceae > Wenzhouxiangella. The sequence continues at coordinate 964 of CAYQJJ010000038.1, read as the reverse complement.
CGATCGACTGGCGCTCGGCGATCATGCGCTGTTCGACCTGCCGGCGCACCGAATCGATGTAGTTGACCCGCTTGATGCGAACATCGTCGAGCTCGATGCCCAGGTCCGGCATGGAGCCCCGGGCACGCTCGAGAATCTCCTGTTCGAGCAGCTCGCGGCCCAGGGTCGGCTGCATTTCCAGGTCGACGTCGCCGCGTTCGGCCAGGGTCGGGTCTTCGAGGTCGTCGACATCGACCTCCCAGTCGCGCGAGCGCACGATTTCCTCGAGCTCGGTCGACGAAACCATGTCGCGTACCACCGAGTCGACGATATCGTCGAGCCGGGTACGCGCGCCGGCCTCGTCACGCACGCTGGTGAGAAACCGCAGCGGGTCGGAAATCCGCCAGCGCGCGGTGGTGTCGACCAGGATGAACTCGCGGCCCAGGGTGGGGATCTGCGTGACATCCCCGTCCCAGACCAGCAGGCGCCGGTCGAAATAGCGCACGTTCTGCCAGGGCATCTTGACCTTCAGGCCCGGCTCGGTGATGACCTCGCCGATGGGCTCGCCGAACTGGACGATGATGGCCTGCTCGGCCTCATCGACGGTAAACAGCACGAAGTTGGCCACGGACACGGCGATGACCAGGGCGATAGCGATCAGGATCGATTTCATTGGTCACCTCCACGCGTGCGCGTGTCGTTGCGGTTGACATCGAGCAGCGGCAGCGGCCCGACCTGCTCGTCCTGCACGACCAGGATCTGGCCGATACCCGGCAGGACCTCCCCGAGCGCTTCCAGGTACAGGCGCGAGCGGGTAACGTCGGGAAAGCGCTGGTACTCCGCCAGCACGGCCGAGAAGCGCACGCTCTCGCCCATGGACCGGTTGATGCGCTCGGTGGCGTAGCCCTCGGCCGCGGCCACCGTGCGCAGCGCGGCACCCTGGGCGTTGGGGATTTCCTGGTTGACGCGTTTCTGGGCCTCGTTG
>CAYQJJ010000037.1:0-16051 GCA_964417745.1 uncultured Wenzhouxiangella sp. | reverse complement strand
CACCCAGCCCTCGCTGTCGGCCACGTAGACGCCCGAGCCACCGCCAACCAGCTGACCCACAAAGGAAACCTGGCCGTTGTTATTGAAGCCGACACCGTTGTTGAAGTCATCGAACGGACTGTCGCCGTCAAGCTCGGCGTCTTCGACGAGCACCTCGATCGTGCCATCGGACGTGACCGTCAGGATCTGGTTGGTACTGAAGCTGCCGATGGCGCCCTTGCCGGCGATGACGCGATCGTCGTTGAACGACGGGCTGAACAGGAAGGCGTATTCACTGTTGCTGTCAACGCCGTCCTCGGCCAGGTGAATTGCGTCATCATCGACGTCGTCCCAGGACACCCAGGCACGGCCTGAAAAACCGATCGAGGCCCGATACCCGAGCTCGCCGGCACTGTTGAGCGCCAATGAGGTCCAGCCCGAGGCCCCGAGCGGTGCATTGGTCAGGAATTCGGTGCTGCCGTCGGCCGGGTCATAGCGCTTGATGCCTTCCTGCGCTCCCTCGGCGGTCCGCCAGACCATGACCGAGTCGTTGTTGATGGCCGGGTCGCCGAACAGCTCATCGCTGCCAAGGTGGACAACCTCGCCGCCATCGGCATCGCCGAGCCAGATGCCGGCCTCTTCTTCGGGTGCCACGAAACCGACCTCGAGACCGACCTGGCGTTGATCGTTCAGTGCGGGCGTGGAATTGACCCAGGAACTGCCGACCGGCATTTCAAAAGCACTACCGGCGCCCACGCGCGCAAACAACTGTGGATCGTCGTATTCGGGAATTTCGGCGACCAGGCCGGAGGCGCCCAGCGCCAGGGCCGCGCCCATCATGGTTCTCAGATTGTTGTTCATTGCTGACTCCTTAATGAATTGAATTTTTCGGATTGATAATGCCTTGCCCTCACCCCGGCAGAGTTGAATCTCAGAGGCTCCCCAGAACTTCACTCATGTCGCGCGACTCGGCGATCAGGCGGAAGGCGATGTGATATTTGTAGATGTTGCTGACGTATTCGACGGTCTCGCGGCCGATTACACGTGCGGCAATGTATTCGACGTTGTCGAACCACACGTTGGGGTCGAGCCCTTCCAGCTCGGCCGCGCGCCGCATCTCGCGCACGCGGCGCGGGCCCGCGTTGTAGGAGGCGAGTGCAAACAGCAGACTGTTGTCGGCGTCCATTTCCTCGCTGTCGTAGTAGCGATCGATCATCCAGCGCAGGTAACGGGCGCCGGCGTGAATATTGTTCTCGAGCTCGGTAATATCGCCAACGTTCATTTCGGCGCCGGTCGAAGGCAACAGTTGCATGATGCCAACCGCCCCGGCCGGTGAGCGCGCGTCGTGATTCAGACGTGATTCCTGAAAGCCCTGGGAGATCAGCAAAAGCCAATCGAGATCGTATTCGTTGCCATATCGCCTGAACACTTCGGCCTTCTCGCGAAAGCGAGCCATCTGTTCATCGCGGCCCTCGCCCATCACCCAGCGCGTATCCTGGAGGTAGCGCTCGAACGTGACATTCCCGAACAGCGTGCCCGCCCGGTGGGTGCGCAGAAATTCGTCGAGTTCGGCGCGCAGCGCGGTGCTCTCGGGACGAACCGCAAAGGCGATATCGGCACCCTCGCGCAGGGCCAGGTTGGAGTGAACGGTCAGGTCGGGCAGTACGCGGGCCCAGAACTCGGCCAGGTGTTCGTCGGCCACGGCCAGGTCGACCACGCCGGCGTTGACCATTTCGAGCACGTCGCCCGTCTCGAAATGCCCCGGTGCATGTTCGAGTTCCATGGGTGCGAAATTACGCGCGCGCAGGCTTCGGTTGAACTCGGTCAGGCTCTCGTAAAAGCTCGACTGGGGGCGAACGAAAACCGTGCGGCCGGCCAGATCCTCGAGCGAGCGCGGCGGGTGGCCGATCGGCCCGGATACCATGACCTCGCGCACGTTGCGCATCAGCGGCTCGGTGAAAGCGACCTCCTGGGCACGCGACTCGGTAACCGTGAGATTGCCGACCACGACATCGCCACGACCCTCGATCAGCCAGGGCAGCAAACGATCGCGCGTGACCGGGACATAAACCACCCGAACCCGGATATGGCCACGTTCGAGCCGCTCGTTGAGATGATCTTCGAAGGCCTCCATGAAGGCATGCGACATGCCGCGCTGGTTGCCACGCTCATCGAGAAAGTAGAACGCCCGGCTATAGGGCACCAGGGCGCGGATCTGCCGACGCTCGATCATGCCATCGAGATCGCCCGTCCAGCGGCCGACCAGCGGTTCGGCGACCCCGGCCAGATCATCGTCACCTCGCTCATCGGCCTCCTCGCCGCCACAGGCGCTCACGAGCAGAATCAGCAGCAGGAGAATCAGGGCAGCAAGTGCTTGTCGGATCACGGCTTTTCCGTCGGGGAGGATTTCCTGAGGATCATAACCGATCGCCCCTGACTCCTGCCTTCATGCACGGCGCGATTGCTTGCCGCCGGCCGGTCGAATCTGGGATAATGACCGCTGGCGGCTTCGGCTGGTCTTCCCACACTGCTTTTTTCGTGAACTCCGTCAGGCCCGGAAGGGAGCAGCGGCAGCGAAAACGGCGGGTGCTGGGGTCGGGCTGGTCGGAGTCGCCTTCCTTTCTGCAGGTTCCTCTCCGATCTGTTTTTCAGCCGGTCTATCGTCCAGCGATCCAGCATCAGCCAACTTCGTCTCCCTTCGTGGTCGATCGACCGAGAACGGCCGCATACGACCTTGGTCGTATGCAAAACCTGCGTGATGTGCGTCACAAAAACCGACCAATTTCGCCCCTGCCTGTAGAAATTCACGCGATCGCTTGGGTATAACCCACGGGTCGTCCCGGCCCGCCCCGGCATGGAAAAGGGGTATCAGCGCCGATTTTTTCGCTAGCGGGTACCGCGAGAAGAGCGCTGATCGATAAGGATTTCTGCCGTATGAGGGATCGAGGGCGATGTCGTATCGCGTGCTGCGGCACCCGATGCGCAAGCGGGGAACGTTCAAGGGGACTTTGAACCAGACCCAACGGGAGAACACAACAAAATGTCATTGAAAACCCAGTGTGCAACTCTTACCGGCGCTCTGTGCCTGACCGTCGCCTCGATGGCCATGGCCGGGGACACCACGCGCTCGGAGCACGCGGCGGTCGAATTCCGGCACGCCGAGACTCCCATCGAAGGCCGCTATATCGTCGTGCTCAAGGACGAAGTCGCCCGGCTCGGCAGCGAAGCCCGTAGCCAGGCCCCGACGGTGGCCTCGGTAGCGCGCAACGTGGCCCGGTCCTACGGCATGGACCTCCAGGAGACCTACACCCACGCCCTCAGAGGCTTTGTCGTCGAAGCCGATGATCGCGCCCTGGCGCGCCTGCTGATGGATGAGCGCGTGGCCTTCGTCGAAGAAGACGGCATGGTCAGCATCAAGCAGTCCACCCAGCCCAATGCGACCTGGGGCCTCGACCGCGTCGACCAGCGCGACCTGCCGCTCGACGGCAATTACGTCTACGACACCACCGCCTCGGGCGTGAACACCTACATCGTCGATACCGGCGTGCGCCCGACCCATAACGACTTCGGCAACCGGGTGACCACCGGCTACACCGCGATCAATGATGGCCGCGGCTCGAACGACTGCAACGGCCACGGCACCCACGTAGCCGGCACGGTCGCCGGTTCGACCTGGGGTGTTGCCAAGGCGGCAACGATTCACCCGGTGCGCGTCCTCGACTGCCGGGGCTCGGGCTCCAACTCCGGTGTCATCGCCGGCATGGACTGGGTCGCGGCCAACCACAGCAAGCCGGCCGTTGCCAACATGAGCCTCGGCGGCGGCGCCTCGACGGCGACCGACAATGCGGTCTCGAACATGCGCAATGCCGGCGTGACCGTGGTCGTGGCCGCGGGCAACGAAAACCAGAACGCCTGCAACGTTTCGCCGGCCCGCTCGGCTGACGCGATTACCGTCGGCTCGACGACCAGCAACGACACTCGCTCCGGCTTCTCCAATTTTGGCAACTGCGTCGACATCTTCGCTCCGGGCAGCGACATCACCGCTCCCTGGCACACCAGCAACTCGGCGACCAACACCATCAGCGGCACCTCCATGGCCGCGCCGCACGTAGCCGGCATCGCCGCGCTCTACCTGGCCGACAACGGTACGGCCTCGCCGACGCAGGTCGAAAACGCCATCTTCGACAACGGCTCGACCGGCAAGCTGAGCAGCATCAACACCGGCTCGCCCAACCTGCTGGCCTACTCGCGCTTCGGCGACGACGACGGCGGAGGTGACGACGGCGGTGGCGACGATGGTGGCACCGGCGGCGAACTCGAAAACGGCGTGGCCGAGACCAACCTGTCCGGCGGCCAGGGCTCGGAGACCTTCTTCACCATTGAAGTCCCCGCCGATGCCGAAGACCTGCTGGTCGAAATCAGCGGCGGCACCGGTGACGCCGACCTGTACGTGCGCTTTGGCGCCGAGCCGACCACCGACACCTATGACTGCCGCCCGTGGCTCAACGGCAATGATGAAAGCTGCGACTTCGACGACCCGCAGGCCGGTACCTGGCACATCATGATCCGCGGATACGAAGCCTATGCCGGCGTCGACCTGGTCGCGAGCTTCGAGGAGCCGGCCGGCGGTGGCGGCAACGAGCTTGCCAACGGCGAGCCGGTGACCGGGCTGTCCGGTCAGCAGGGTTCGGAAACCTTCTTCACCATGGAAGTGCCGGATACCGCTTCGAGCCTCGAGTTCGCCATCAGCGGCGGGACCGGTGATGCCGACCTGTACGTGCGTTTTGGTGCCGAGCCGACCACCAACACCTACGACTGCCGCCCGTGGCTCGTCGGCAATGAAGAGACCTGCGACTTCGACGACCCGCAGGCCGGAACCTGGCACGTCATGATCCGCGGCTACGAGGCCTACTCGGGCGTGGACCTGGTCGGCAGCTTCGACGAGAGCGCCGGCGTGCCGTGCAGCGACTGCGACCTCTACACCGGCTCGCTGGGCGACGGTGACTCCGAGGTCCAGCCCGACGGTACCTGGTACCAGGCCGGCGGCGGCACGCACAGTGGCTGGCTGGTCGGCCCGGCCGGCGCCGACTTCGACCTCGAGCTCTATCGCTGGAACGGCTCCGGCTGGAACAAGGTTGCCGAAGGCACCTCACCCGACAGCAACGAGTTCGTCGAGTACTCGGGCAACGCCGGTTACTACTACTGGCGCGTTCGCTCCCACTCGGGCAGCGGCAGCTACGAGCTCTACCTCGACACGCCGTAACAGCGATTCGACTCGCTTGCAACGCAAAACGCCCCGGACTCCCGGGGCGTTTTTTTTGCTTCAGACACCGGACAGGGCTTGACGCCCACCCCCGCGACGCCGCTTCAGGCCGGCTCACCCTGCGAACGGCCCGACTGGCCGGCAGCGGTGGACTCGACATCGATCTCCCCCGACTTCGCGCGGCTGGCGATCGACATCAGGTCGGAAAAGAACCCGCCGGTCTCGCCGGCTGCCTTGCGATCGGCCCGCCCGCTGCGGAAAAGCATGATGCCGAGCACGATCAGCGCCACCGAAATGGCCAGGCTGAACAGCGACATCAACAGCGCCAGTCCGCCCGCACCGACGAACATCCAGTGAGCCTTGGACTCGAGCCCGTCGGCCCGGCGCGCGTTGCGCGGATCGGCGGCCGAGTAGGCGACCTCGATATCATCACCGATGGTCGGGCGGCTGCTCGAGCGCATGCCGGAGTTGAAGCGATACTCCCGGCCATCGACCTCGAACGCGTACACCCCGCGATGCATGGTGTCGCCATCACTGTTGCGACTGGTCTCGACATCGACGATGGCCCCCTCGGTCATCACCTGATCCTCGAAATCCTCCGGCGCCATGGCCAGGCCGATCACGATGAACACTACTCCCACCACTACCCCGATCATGCCGCCGATCAGCCCGCCCTTGCCACCGCGCTTGCGCCCACCGCCGCTGACCGCGCGGCGCGCGACGCCGAACACACCCTCGGCCACCAGTACCGCCCCGGCGGTCATCTTGGCCGCACCGCGGGCGGCCGGATCCTCGGACCAGCTGGTCTGTACGGTGTTGAAAAAATGCTTGATGCGCTGCATGTCGATCTCCCTTGAAAAGAATGATGGCGCGGTATCCAGCGACAACAAGCCAGGCTGCGCCGCGAGTACCGGTTGCCATTCTTAACGAAATTTACCGGCCGGACGCGTCATTCTTTTTCTTTACTCAGCCGCCCCTTCGGGTGGGCCGGGAATCAACCAGCAGCATGTGCGGGACTGTCAGCGCCGCCAGGCCGATGAAAACGAGTTTGAGCACGAGCTCGTCGCCTGTGGTGACCGGCCACAGCAGCCATGCCACAGCGCCGGCGAGCACCAGGGTCGCGAGGGTGTAGGCGGCAGCCGAGCGCAGCATGGCCGGGCGCGCCGGGCGCGGCGCGTCGGCGAGCGTGTGACCGAGGTGACGCGGGCTGTGCAGCAGGCAGAAATACAGTGCGAAAAACACCAGCGGCGGTGCCAGTGCTGCCAGAAGGCCCACCGCCGAGAGCTCCAGAACCACCCGCCATTGCCCGTCCCGGATCGCCCGGACAATGATCACCACGAGCAGCGCCAGCACAGCGTACGCGATAGCCCCGACGGACCCGGCCAGGACCTGGCCGGACTGCCCCGACAGCGCACCGAAAATGCTCGACACCGCCTCGGGATGGAACAACGCCGGCAGCGAGACCAGCGCCAGGCCGGCGCCGACGCGCGCCCAGAGTGGCAGGGCATCGCGCCAGTCGCCGGAAAAATGCCAGGCGCTCAGCAACAAAAAGCCGGCCAGGGCCGGGCCCGGTAAGGCCCACCAGAAAGCGACCACCGCAGCGGCAAGGCCGAGATAGGCCAGGTTGAAGCCCAACCAGCCCAGCGGCGACGAGAACAGCCCCCGATCGCGCGCCAGCCAGTTATCGAGCGCCCCGTGCGGCAAGCCGAACACGACCACAAGCACGACCAGGCCGACAAGCTGCAACGATTGCCCTGGTGCCCCCGGCCCGACCAGGAGCGCGGCAACAGCGACGGCTGTTCCGGCAAGGAAGGCCGCCGTCGAGAGCGGCACCTGGCTCGCAGCGGCTCGAATCGTAGCCATCAGGCCAATCCGCTGGACCGGCGCCGGGACGGGGTCAGCAACTGGCGCAGAAAGGGCATGCGCGGCAGGCTGGTGACGACCCGCAGGCAGTCGGTCGGGCTGGCCCGGTCGCTGAGAAAGCGCACCAGTGCACCCGGGTCGGTGCGCTCGAACAGACGTTCGAACAGCATCGGACCCAATTCCGGCCGGCCGCGCAGCACATCGAGAAACAGCCGATCCATGAGGCGCTGGCGCAGCGGGCCGAGCGGGTGCCCGATCGGTGCCTGCCCGGAAGCCAGGCGCGTGGCGCAGGCTCTCGCCCAGGCCTGGATGCGCAGAAAACCATAGCCCGAGGCCGGCCGCAGCGCGCCGGCGCCGGTGCCAGCGCGAACCAGTCCGGGTGACGGGGCGTGCTTCAACAACGGCAGGCCCATGGGCAAAATGGCGTGCTCGTCTTTTTCGACCGCCGCGCCGGTCCAGCCACGCTGCCTGCGCAAACCGGCCAGGTCGTCGGCCAGCACTTGCGGGCCGATCGGCACCGGCGCAAAACGCGTCGCTTCGGCCAGCACACGATCCTCGCCCAACGGCAGCACATAGTGAAACAACAGGCCATGCGGATCGTTTCGCAAGTCGACCATCAGGCCGACCGCCCCGGGGTCCGGACGCTGGCCGCCGCAAAGGCGCAGGATCTGGCCGGAAAAGCACTGGAAAATTGCAGCCCCGGCAAGATGTTCGCGCGCCGGCGGCCGGGTATCGACCACCCGGGCCGCACGCATCGGGCCCTGGTCGGTTTCGACCTGCCAGGCCTGCCCGGCGCGGCGAATGGCCTCGACGCGACGGCCACGGGCCAGCTCGATCGATGAGCCGTCAATGACCGCCAGCGCGTCCTGGTAGAAATCCAGCGCCCGAACCAGCTGATAGCTGATTCCCGGAGCGCTGCGTTCGATCACCGTGCGATTGGCCCGCGAGCAGCGCCAGCGATGCCAGCGCTGGCTGACCAGGTGGTCGAGGTGATGGCGGTCGTGCTCCCAGAAACACCAGGTCCGGTCGTCGGTATAGCGCTCGCGTGGCTCGACGATGACAACATCGAGGCCACTGCCGGCAGCGGCCAGCTCGCGCGCCAGCGACAGGCCGGCGCAGCCGCCGCCGAGGATCAGTAGGTCAGGATGTCGGGTTGATGCCATGGCCTCGCCTCGCTTCGATTCGTGCCGAACAAACCCCGAAGCTGACGATGCAGTCGCGGGTCGTGCTCGACGCGCCCGATGCCGCTCAAGCGGGCCGCGGTGTGATCGCGCAGCGCCGAGCCCGCGCGCAGCAGCTTGGCGCCACCCGGGACGATGCAGCGCCGGTCCCAGGTCCGAAAGTCCTCCGCAGCGATCCGGCAGCCAATCTGGCGATAGACCTGAGCGGCCACCAGGATCGCATAGCGCGCCCCGGCGGGTAGAAATCGGAGCCCCTGCAGGCCGCTTTCATAGTAACGCTCGGCCAACCCCAGGGTACGTTCCGTAGCGCGCCGAAGCCGCTCGGCCTGGACTGCATCCGGGGCCCGAATGGCCTCAGCCGGCATGGACTCGAGCCACTCGGCCGGCAGGTAGACCCGGCCCATGACCGCATCTTCGCCGACGTCCCGCGCGATATTGGTCAACTGCATGGCAATACCCAGGTCGATGGCAAACGGCAATGCCTCGCGGCGGCGAACGTCGAGCACCGCGCACATCATCAGACCGACGGTGCCGGCAACCTGGTAGCCGTAGCGAACCAGTTCTGCCTGGCTGCTGACCGGATGGCGGTCGATATCATCGAGCGCACCATCGATCAGCGCCAGCGCCGGAGCAATCGGCATGGCGGTATCTTCGGCCAGTGCCAGAAAGTCGCTCGCCATGGCATCGTGCGGCCGGCCATCGACGAGCTGGCTGCGCAAATCGCCAAGGTCGCCGCGCGCGGCGACCGGGTCGTCCGACAGGTCGGCCAGATCGTCAACGTGGCGACAGAATGCATACAACCGCGCCGAGCGCAGCCGGTAGCGCTGCCCGAGCAAACGACTGGCGAAATGAAAGGTGCGCCCGTGCTTGCGCAATACCGCCGAGGGATCGGGCCGCTTCACCTGGTCGCCTCCTGGGGACAAGTCTTTCATGTCAAACCTTTTCATGTCGATACCGCCTCCTCGAGCACGGCCCGGGCGGCATTCCGGCCGTGGCGCTCGGCGATCAGGTTGCCGGTCAGGCGCGCCGAGGACAGCACACCCGGCACACCCGCACCGGGGTGGGTGCCGGCACCGACGAGGTAGAGGTTGTCCGGCCCTTCGGCGCGGTTGTGGAACCGGAAGTAGGCGGACTGGCGAAAAATCGGCGCAATCGAGAATCCCGAACCGAGCGGCGACAGATAGTCGTGCTCGAAATCTTCCGGGGTCATGAAGAAATCCGAGCGGATCGACTGGCTCAAGCCGGGCAGGATCGAGCCATCGAGCGCCGCCACCACCCGGTCGCGCAGACGCGGGCCTTCGCGGGCCCAGTCGAGACCGGCCGCCAGGTTGGGGACCGGCACCAGCGCATAGAAACTGTCGCAGCCGGCAGGTGCGAAACTCGCATCGGTCGCGGTCGGGCGATGCAGGTAGATCGAAAAATCGTCGGCCAGCACCTGGCGCTTGAAGATGTCATCGAGCAACTCTCGATACCGTGGCCCCATCCAGATGGTGTGGTGGGCGACGTCGGGATAGCACCCATCGGTGCCGAAATAGAGCACGAACAGACCCATGGACTTGCGCGCATGGCGCGTCTTGAGGCGGGCCGAAAAGCGACTCTCGGAGGCCGGCAGCATGTGTTCGTAGAGATATGCCGGATCGGTATTGGAAACGACCACGTCGGCAGCCATTCGCTCACCACCCGCCAGACGCACACCGCTGGCCCGGCCCTGCTCGACCTCGATCGCCTCGACCGTGGTTTCGAGGCGGATATCGATGCCGACCTCGCGCATCAGGCGCTCCAGGCCGTCGACCAGTGCACCGGTGCCACCCATGGCAAAGTGCACGCCGTGGGCGCGCTCGAGAAAATGAATCAGGCCGTAGATGCTGGTGGTATCGAACGGATTACCACCCACCAGCAGCGGCTGGATGGAAAAGGCCTGGCGCAGCTTGTCGTTGCGGAGCCGGCGCGAGACCATCTGCCAGACCGTCCGCCAGGCGCCGAGCCGGAGCAGGTGCGGTACCTGGCGCAGCATGAAACCCGGTCGATGAAACGGCGCATCGGCCAGGCGGGAAAAACCGATATCGTAGATACGGCACGAGTCTTCGAGCAGCCTGCGGTATCCGTCCACGTCGCGCGGCTCGATGCGCTCGATTTCGGCCAGCGTCGCTTCCAGCGAACCACCGTAGTCGAAGCGCGTGCCATCGCGAAACTCGAAGCGATACCAGGTCTCGAGTGGCACCAGGCTGACGTAGTCGGCCATGTCCCGGTCGAACAACTCGAAAAGCTCGGTAAACAGAAACGGCGCGGTCAGCACCGTCGGGCCGGCATCGTGCCGGAAACCATCGCGCTCGAACACCTGGGCACGACCACCCAGGCGTTGGCAGCGATCGACAAGCTCGACATCGTGGCCAAGCGCGCGCGCCCTCAGGGCAACGCCGATTCCACCGAAGCCACCACCAATCACGACCGTTCGCGTCATGCGAGATTTCCTCGACCTGAATGCGGCAAGGCGAAATGCCCGCCGATTGAAAAATGACTAAATCCGTACCGGGTCCGGGCCCGAAGACGGTTCTGGCCGGATGCCTTGCCGGCCGGGAGACCCGGCCGGACAAGGTTGCCGATCATCGGCATGGCTGACCGTTTCCGGCTCAGCTTGCCGAAGTGTTCGACTTGCGAACGGCAATGGCGAAGATCAGTACACCGAAGAACGCCTTGGCGACGATATCGGCAATCGTGTAACCGACTTCGATGACAGCAGTGGCAGTGCCACCTTCCATCGGAATCACGAACGGTGCGAAGTACACGATCGGGTAGAAACTCCAGGAAACCACCACCACCCAGCGCGCCAGGTTGATCAGGCCGCGGACTTCGGAAGGCTGGCTGTTGATCGAGCTCGAAAGCCCCACGAACAGGCTGTAGACGATGTAGAGGAACGGAATCATCGACAGGGCACCCCACAAAAAGCGCGAGCCATCGATGCCGCCGGAGACTTCACCGGGATAGCCCAGCAGAATCATCAGCGCAGCCGCACCGCCGAGTGCAACACCCTTGCGGACGGTTTCCGATCGGCTCAGGTGCATGACCAGGATCAGCTCGATCAGCAGCAGGGGAACGGTCAATAGCCAGTCAACGTAGCGATAGGCCTGATTGAAGGCCACGCCGGTCAACTCGACCGACCCGTCGACGACGGTGAAGGCGCTTTCCCAGCTGTCGAAAATGCGGAAGTAGTGGTACCCGGCAATGAAGGTCACCAGGCCGGTGATGATCAGGGCCGTCTTGTATTCCCGGGCCACCTGCCCGAGGTTGAGCCAGAAGAATATCGTCGCTGCAAACATGGTTGCAATGGCGAACGAAAACGCGTTGTAGATCAGTTCATATTGCCCAAAGCTCAAAGCTTCCATTATGTTTTCTCCCATCGATAGGCTTGCACAGGCCTGGCGCGCCTATCGACTCCCTCCAAAAACAGGACACCAGGATTTTTTTTGGGCCGGGGTTGGTCTCCAGACCTCAGCTGAAGCTACCCCGGCTATGTGCAGGGTTTGTGAGTGAAGCCGTCATGGCCCGGTCTTCCGGCACGGCACGAGCCGCCCGCGCAGGCGTCTTGCGGCGCCCTCGAGTTGCTGCCCGCAAGAGGCCGGCAACTGGCTCGCAAAGCCTTCGGCCCGACACAGCCACTCGTCGCACAGCCAGGCGGCCTGTCCAGCCGGGTCGGCGTAGCCGTAATCGCTCAGCACCGAGACGATATTCAGTGCGCCGCGTCGTCGATCACCGGGCGCGTCGGCCAGATCATCAAAAATCTGGTAGCCGACCGCAAATGCCTCCGCGCAGCGCTGCGCTGTATCGAGCGCCTGCCAGCGCCGGGCGCTCATCAGACACATCTCGATCGGCAGGCTCATGAGCGGGCCGGATTTGCCGGCTGCGATCCGTTCATAGTCGGCCACGGTCGTATCGCCGCCGGGCCGGAAGCCGATGTCCGCACCCTGCCCATTGATCAGATCGCGCACCCGCCGGTGGGTCAACTCGAGCAGCATCGGAGCATCCGGCCCGGAGCGCGCAAGCGCGGCGTAGGCGGCAGACAACAAAAGATCACCAGCGCACAGCGCCCGGTCCGGACCATGGCTCACCCAGACCGCGGGACGGGCCCGGCGCTGGACATCGCGGTCGACCAGGTCATCGTGGATCAAGGAGGCGTTGTGGATCAGCTCGACCGAACAGGCCAGCGCGATCCGCAACGGTGGGCGCAGGCCGAGAGCCGCGCCCGCCCCCAACGCCAGGCGGGCCCGAAAGCGTCCGCCCCCGGAGGCCAGGTGCTCGACCGCGGCACATGGAACCGCCCCGGATGAGCAGTCTCCAACCGCCTCGCGCATGCTCGATTCGACGCGCTGAAGCTCGCGCGCCAGTCGATCGTCAACGCCGCTTGCCGGCGCATCAGTAGTTGTTTCCCGAGTCGTGGCCATCCCTGCCATACCGCTCTCTCCCTGTGCTGGGCCGAGAGCCCGATCGGTCAACCAGACCGACAGCCAGAAAAACCCTCGTCGCCGCTAAAAAAATTAGGCCGGCTTCGTGCAGGAAAGGTGAAGGCCGGCGTGAAGGCGCAGTGAGTAGCCAACCCGGAGCGGCGAGGAGGTGGTCTGCTATGCTTTCGCGATATCTTTCAACACGGGAACCCGCACCATGCCCCTCGAGTCATTTGCACGCTCGCGCCGCCCTGCCCTCGCCCTGGCCGTCGCCGCGCTCGGTCTGCTGGCCGCCGCCCAGGCCGCGGCACTGGAGACCACGCGCCCGATCCTCAAGGGCAAGCAGTGGGTCGCGGTGACCGGCAAGCCGCTGGCTGCCACCGCCGGCGCCATGACCTTTCAGCGCGGCGGCAATGCCATCGACGCGGCCGCGGCCATGCTGGCGGCGACGGCGACGATGTGGGATGTACTCGGCTGGGGCGGCGAGACCCAGGCGCTGATCTACAACCCCGAGACCGACGAGGTGCTGGGGCTCAACGCCCTGGGCGTGGCGCCGACCGGCGCCACCCCGGAATTCTTCCGCGACCAGGGCATGGCCTACCCGCCCGAATTCGGCCCGCTGGCCGCCACCACCCCGGGCACCCCGGGCGGGCTGATGGTGATGGTCGCCGAATGGGGCCAGCTCAGCCTGGCCGAGGTGCTGGCACCGGCCATCGACATGGCCGACGGCTACCCGATCGAGGCCTCGCAGTCGGCCAACATCGAAAACCGCCGCGAGATTCTCGAACAGTGGCCGGACTCGCGAAGAGTCTTTCTTCCGCACCATGACCCCGACAACCCGGACCAGCGTGCCGCGCCGGCACCGGGCGAGATCTTCCGCCAGAGCGACCTCAAGGCGACACTGGAAAAACTTGTCGAAGCCGAAGCCGAGGCGCTCGAACGGGGCGCCAGCCGCTCCGAGGCCATCATGGCCGCCTACGAGCGCTTCTACCGTGGCGACATCGCCGAGGAAATCGTGCGCGCCACCCGCGAGCACGGCGGCCTGTTCACGCGCCAGGACCTGGCCGACTGGGAGGTCAAGATCGAAGCGCCGGTCTCGACCAACTACCGCGGCATCGATGTCTACAAGCTCACCACCTGGACCCAGGGCCCGGTGATGCTGCAGATCCTCAACATTCTCGAAGGCTTCGATCTGCAGGCCATGGGCTACAACTCGCTCAACTACGTCCACACCCTCTACCAGGCCATGAGCCTGGCGTTTGCCGACCGCGACTTCTACTACGGCGACCCGGATTTCGCCCCATTCGAGCCGGTCGAAGGCCTGCTGTCGAAGGAATACGCCGCCGAACGCCGCGAGCTGATCTCGCCCGATGGTCTGATCGAAGACCTCCTGCCCGGCGACCCCTACCCGCACCAGGGCGAGACCAATCCGTTCGAGGAACTTCGCCAGCAGTGGCAGCGCAACCCGCCGGATGCCGAAGCGCTCGGCGTCGACGGCTTTCAGCAGGCCGGTCTGATGAACCGCGACGAGGGCTTCTTTGCCGGCACCACCTCCATTCAGGCCGCCGATGCCGACGGCTGGGTGATCTCGGTCACGCCCTCGGGCGGCTGGATCCCGGCCTTCATCGCCGGTGATAGCGGCGTGGGCCTGAGCCAGCGCATGCAAAGTTTCGTGCTCGACGAGCAGCTCAACCCGTTCAACGTGGTCGAACCGGGCAAGCGCCCGCGTGTGACCCTGACGCCGAGCCTGGCGATGGAAGACGGCGAGATGCTGATGGCATTTTCTGTCCAGGGCGGCGACTCGCAGGACCAGAATCTGCTGCAGTTCTTCCTCAACATGGTCGAGTGGGACATGAACGTCCAGCAGGCCGCCGACGGCCGCGGCCACATCACCGGCCACCAGATGCAGAGCTCGTTCGGCGCCCACCAGGCCGAGCCGGGCCGGCTGCAGGTCACCCCGCTGGTTGGCGAATACACCCGTGCCCGGCTGGCCGCGATGGGCTACGACGTCGAACTCGTCGAGCGCACCTACAACCCGACCACCGCCATCTGGTTCGACCGTGAGCACGGTGTCATGCAAGGCGCGGCCAGCGACTACGGTGATGACTATGGCATTGCCTGGTAAGCATCAGCTGGCGGCCGCCGGGCTGCTACTGGCCGGCAGCGCCCTGGCGGCCGAAGACTGCCAGAGCCCCGATATCGGCCTGGCCCTGGGTTCGGGCGGAGCCGGCGGGCTGGCGCATATCGCCATGCTCGCCGAGTTCGAAGCGCTCGACCTGCGCCCGGCCGCACTGGCCGGCACCAGCATCGGCGCGATCGTCGCCACCCTGCACGCCGGTGGGCTCGATTCGTCCGAGATCCGCGAGCTGTTCGAAGACTTCGGCGACTCGGCCATGAACCCGTTCCAGGGCGACCAGGGCCTGCCCGGCTGGCGCGACCTGATCGACCTGCAGCTGGGCAACGGCGGCGTTCTCGACCCCGACGGCTTCCTCGACCTGGTCGACGAACGCATGACGGCCCGGCGGTTTTCCGATATCGACCGGCCGCTGCTGATCGTCGCGACCGATTACTGGAGCGGCGAGGCGCACGTTTTCGACAGCGGCGAGCTGCGCACCGCGTTGCGCGCGAGCATGGCCGTGCCCGGGCTGTTTGCGCCGGTCTCGCTTGACGACAAGCTGCTCATCGACGGCGGTGCCTCCAACCCCCTGCCCTTCGATGTGCTCGGAGAGGTCGACCGGGTGGTGGCCATCGATGTGACCGGCACCCGTTCGCGCCAGCCCGACGATCCCCCCGGCATCACCGACTTGCTGTTCAAGACCTTCGAGATCATGCAGCAATCCATCGTCCGCGCCCGGGTCGAAGCCGACCCGCCGGATCTCCTGATCCGCCCGGCACTCGAGGAAGTCCGCCTGCTGCACTTCGACCGTGTCGACACCGTGATCGAACAGGCCGGCAGCGCGGCCGCCGAGCTGCGCCAGGCCCTGAAAGAATACGCCGACTGCCAGACCGATGACTGAGACCACACCCCCGACGCCGGGCGCCCCGGCCCGCGCCGAACTCGGAAGCCGTACGCTGTTTCCGGGGCTTCGCACCCATATCTACGCCAACCACGCCTCGCTGTCACCACCGAGCCGGCCGGTGCGCGATGCGGTGCAGGCGAGCCTCGAGGGCTATGCCACCCACGGCATGGCCTGGTACGTCGAGGAGACCGCCCGCCGTGAGCGTCTGCGCGGCCGGCTGGCCGGCATAATCGGCGCGCCTGGTGAAGACCTGGCCCTGGTGCCCAACACCTCGGCCGGGGTATTGACCGTCGCGCTTTGCCTGCC